>CALXLN010000066.1 GCA_944389215.1 uncultured Opitutales bacterium | reverse complement strand
TTGCCTTACCACTTGGCTACCACGCCGAAATTTAAAGGCGTAAACTAAAACCTATCTTTTTTTCCATTGCAAGTTTTTTTTAGCGCGGCGCACAATTTTGTTTTTATCAGCCGCCCGTTTCTGTCGGGTTTTTCAACGGCGGCATTTGTGGACGGTCTTACAGATTCAGCCCGAATTGCATTCCTAGAACCAGCGCGTTCGGACACTCTCCGCCCTTGGTATTTATTATGTATTGGATATTGGGCTGCAAAAATGAGAATCGGTTTATTTGAAACTTGTAATTCAGTTCGAGGGCTATTTCATAAGAGCCGCGCTCTTTGTCCCTGAGGTCTGAAGAATACTTGCCGTAGGCCGCCCCGAAACACAGCACGTCGTCGGCGCGCGACTTGAACGGGGCGTTAAACAGTATACCTCCGTTGGCAAAATAGGGCATATAAGCCAGATTTTCATAAGGGTCGTACTGAAAAACTCCCCAAAGAATGATTCCCCTGAGGTCGCGGTATTTTTCCCCTTTGCGGGGTATATAATAGGGTTCGTCCTGCTTTACGAAACCCATATTGTAAACCATGTAGTCAGCCTGAACATACACGGTGCAGTTAAAAGGCGAATACGCCAAAGGATTGTTGTTGTGTTGGGCATTGTACCAGTCGGCGGCGATTCCGACAGAAATGTTGCCGGGAGAGCGTCCGCTATCGTCGTGGTTTATGTCCCATCCGCCTTCAAAGTTGGCGTTTACGCCTTCTCCGTGGAACGACCAGTCGAGCCCGTGCATTCCGACGGAATCTTGGCGGTCGGTGTTGATTTGAAAGACGCCCGCGCGGAAATATTGCCCGTCTTTGTATTTTATCTGCGCCGCGGCCGCCCATGTGCTTCCAGGGTATGCGGACCACTTCGTTTGGTTAAATATTCCCACGGGGTTTCCGTCAAAGGCGTTGTTTTGATAGAGCCAGTAAATGGGTTTTGTCAAAAAGTTGTCTCCGGCGGCGAAGCGCCCGAATTTTACGCGCAGCTGCCAATCGTCGTCGAATGTCTTGACATACTGCAAAAATAGCGATTGGAGGCGTACGGTTTGGCTGCCAAAATTTTGCTGGACATTGAATGTATTGCCTATGCGCTCTTTCGTAAGGCTGTCGCCAAAACGCCATACCCAAGTATTGCCTATGCTCCAGCCGTCAAGTTCCTTTATGGATGTTACTTGTTTTAAGTCCACTCCAAGCCCCATATTCACGCTGCTTGTAACGCTTGCGCCGCGGCTTTTGCCTCCGTCGGGATTGGCGGCAAAGTTGCCTATATACGACAGCACCGGAACTATTCCAGCTTCCTCTAAAGAGTTTCTTGCGCCAAACCATCCGCCTGTCGCGTGCGGACCGTTGAACCATTGCTCGAATGTAAGGTCCCAAATGGGATTATTGTTGACAATTTTATCGTAGTACGCCGAATCGAACACGGTTGCGACGTCGCTGTTTACACCGTAATTGTCGCCTGTGAAATAGTTCCTTTGGAGGGCGGACGCCTGGTATAGAGCAAGCAACGACAGCAGAAATACAAGCGTTTTATTTTTCATATTGCAGGGAAATTAATTTTTTATCGTCTTTATTTAGCGCCGGTTAACTACCCTTATTTTATAGTTTTGGGCGAAGGCACTGACTCAGATTGGTTCCCTTTATAGATTTTTGCAAGCGTAATCGTCGGAGGGCAGAGGAATCTTACAGGATAGCGGCTCATTCCGGTGCCGATATTTACGTATATCAGCCGGTTCTCGTATTGTATTAGCCCGTCGGAAAAATGTCGGCCGTATATCGAATGGGTTGCAATAGGGCCCAAAAACGGTATCCGTACCTGCCCCCCGTGGGTATGTCCTGCGAAAGACACGCTTGCAGCGTTTGGAATCTCTCGGATTACATCGTGGGAGTGCGTTAAAAATATCACGGGGGCTCCTTGGGGGATTTTTTTAAACGCGGCGCGGTAGGAGTAGCTTGAAGTAACGGGGTCGGCTATGGCGGCGACGTAGAAATCTCCCTTGGGAGTGGATATTTTGCGGTTTGAATTTTCTATTACGTCTATATTTGCCGCCCGCAGCATTTTTCTTATTTTGGGCCTGCTGAAGTACGAATCGTGGTTGCCCATAATTGCGTATACGCCGTAGGGAGCTTTCAGGGTTGACAAAATTTTTGAGAGCTCTTTTTCGTCCATTGATTCTCCGAAGAAACTTCTGGTAATATAGTCGCCCAGCAAAAATATTATATCAGGCTTCATGGAATTTAATTTTTTTGCCTGGTTGCCTATGCGCAGATTTTCTAGCGGTATTCCGCGCCCGTGAATGTCGCCCCAGATTCCGACTTTCAAGCCGTCCAGCTTTGCGTCCCACGTCGGAGAACAAATTTTGATTTCTTCTGTTACCGTAATGAAATACGGCTCTACGACAAACGCCCAGACCCAAAGCGCCATTATGGGGAATAGCAGTACAAGCTTGTGTCTTATGCTCAATTTTTGCATTTTGTTCTGTTAGACTTGGATTGGATTTTACCGTTCAATTTTTTCTTTCGGCATTCGGTTTGCAGCAAAAGCAGGGTTGATGTTCGGAAATTCTTAAAATGACGGGCTTTTAGCAATGTAAAAAGCGGATTTATTATTGCGTGAAATTTATATTGCAAGCAATGAAAGCTCTGCGGCAACAAGTTTTAGCCCTGCTAAAATTTTGCGCAAAATGCGGATGCTTTGGGATTCGCAAGCGCTGCGTAAAACTTGGCGGAAACGCAAATCGTATTGCCTTGTGCCGGCGGAAGATTCGCGCGTGGAAAAGGTTTGCGCCGGCGGGCGGGCGCGCAGCAGCGCGCGCCATTGAAGGCTTTTTTGGGCAAAGGCGGTGTTTGAAGGCGGTTTGAAGATTTTCTGGCATCGCGCGCGCATTCAAGCCTGAAAGCGTTAAATTTCCGTTTTAAACGTCAAAGTGATTGTTTCTCCCAGACCTTCCGGAGGAGGCGGAAGGGTGATATTGTTGAAAACGGCGATTACGGATTTGTCGAAATCGGCGTTGCCGCTGCTTTGTATTATTCTTACATTGCTTATTCCGCCCGACTTGCTTAAATTAAACGCTATTCTTGCCGAAAACGACATTCCCGCGGTGGATTCAGGCGCAATCCAGTTGTGCTTTGCTGTGAAGTGTATAAGTTGCAAGTAAGCCTGTTTGGCGTTCGCAAAAGCCGCCGAATTTTGGTAATTGGTGCTTTTGTTTGTGGCGATGTTTTGAATGGCGGTGGTTACCGCATTTATTTTTGGCGCAACTACTGGCTTTCGCGGAGCGGTGCGCGTCTGGGTGTGGCGGTTTACCTTGGGGTTTTCCTTGATAAAATCGGCGTAGGATACTTTTTTCGGTTTAGGTTTTGGGGTGGGCTTTGGAGTAGGCTTTGGTTGCGGTTTGGGCGCGGGCTCTGCGGGCTGCGGCTCGGGTTGCGGTTCGGGCTGCGGCTCGGGCTCTGGTTCGGGCTGCGGCTCTGGCAAGTCCAAAGGATCTATTTTGTCGACCTTGGGCTGGAGTATTTGCGAGGATGGTTCGGGCGCAAGCGTTTCGGGCGCGGGTTGTTCGGGCGGGGGCTCGACCAACTCAAACGGTTGGGGAGGCTCTATATCGTCATCCCTCCAAAGGGAAGACACGAATACCGATACGATGGCGGCTATCGCTACTCCTAAATGCAAGGCAACCGAGTAAGAAAAACCCAACTTTGTATTGTCTTCGGCCATATTCGGTTTACCGCACTTCAGTATCCAAATGCAATTTTGTGAGATTGTGCCTCTTGATGGCGTCTATTACGTCTACTATCTTTTGGTACGGCAGGCTGAAATCTCCGCGGAAGCTTATCGCCGGAGGATTCGGCATCTTGGACATTGATTCCAGCAGGCTGTTTAGCTCAACCATGTCGACAGGCTGTTTTCCCCAGTATATCTGCCCTTTGGCGTTGATAGATATTACTTGGAATTCTATTTCCGGCCGCGCGCTGGACGGATTTTCCTCCTGCTTCGGAAGGTCAATGGGAATGGTTTGCTCCAATAACGGAGTGCTTATCATGAATATGATGAGCAGCGAAAACGCCAAGTCCATGAGCGGCGTAACGTTGAGCTCTGTCATTGCGGACAAACCGCTTCTGGTCCTGAATTTCATATTATTCGAAATCTCTCAAGGGAGTTGGGCCGTCATCGTCGTCGTCGAGCGAAAAGTTTATAACCTTTGTCTGATGCGGAGTTTCCTCTACTTTTGAAGCCATCACGGGCCGGCGTTCCACCGTAGGTTGCCGCGATTCCGCAAGCGAAGCTTCGCGTGATTCAAGTTCTATTCTGTCCGCCAACAAGCTGGCAAAGTTTTCCAATTCCGCCGACATCGTCCGCGCCCGCGAAGTAAGGTAGTTGTATCCGAATACGGCGGGAATAGCCACCAGAAGGCCGGCGACGGTCGTGAGCAGCGCTCCCGCAACGCCGGGAGCAAGCTGCTGAAGCGTAACTGAAGTTTGGGCGCTCATGGAACCGAAACTGTCCATTACGCCCCACACCGTGCCCAGCAGCCCCAAGAATGGCGCGCCGCTTATGATTGTACCCAGCCACACCATTTTCGACTCGTAGCGGACTATCTGCTTGGATATCGCGCGTTGAAGAGAGTTCTCAACATAGTTCGCGCGCGCGGTTCTATCGCTTTCGGACATTTCGGCCCCCATTCCGAATCTTCCCCATGCTTCGACTGCGTCGCGCAAGAGGACCGCGTATGGCCCGTGCAACGATTTTGCCGCGGCCGCTTCTATCAGAGAGGCGGATTTTGAAATCTTGCGCATGGTCTCTTTATTTGACGAATCCATTGCGCTCAAGTCGGAATTTTTGCAAAACATAACTCCCCACGCCAGCACGCTGAAAGCCAGCAGAAAGAGCACTATTATTTGTCCGGCAAGGTTTGACTGGGCAAAATAATCGGTAACCGAAGATGATGAAAAAATTGTTAAGTGTGGCATAGCTATAGAATCGACACTAGTAAATTTTAACTGCTCCCAAAAATCCAGACAAATTTTATAAATTTTTGCCAAGCCGTTCCTTTGCCAAAAAATTCCTTCTCGGCGGTTAAAAAAAGTGAGAAAAATGCGTTGACGAAGACGGTCTTGAATGTAGGATTACCGGTAAAGACTTTTTATATACAAGGGCTTATTGTGCCCGAAAACAGCACTTTAATTAGATACCCAATGAAGAAATTTCTTTTCAACACACTATTGGCGGCGATGGTTGTCTGGCAATTGTCGTCTATTGCCGCTACTCCGGAGTTCATAGAGAGCGAGCGAAAAGCATTTCAGGATGTAAAGCTGGGCGGAGCCGGCAATGTTTGGAGCGCCGAGGGCCGATGGACTAACGGCGTTCCCGGACAGGGCGAAAACATATTGTATAGAACCGGATTGGGGTATAGGTCGAACAACGCCCAAAGCGGTCACGATACGGATCTTGTCGTCGATATGGACCGCTATATTTATGTCGACGAAGTCAGCACAAACGCTCCCATCAGAGTGTCGTATTTTTCTTTCAACAATCACTGGAATATTCCCACGACGCTTTCTTCCATTGACGGAAAAACGCTTGAAATAATGGTAAATTCCGATCCGCAATACATGGCTTTCGGGTTCGGCCTTCTAGGGCTCGAGTCTCTGGTGGGATCGACCGGCGCGTTTTTAGAGCCCGCTTCGTCGAGCACTCCCACAAGCAGGGCGTCGGAGTATATAGACACTTTTGTCAATTTAAATTTAAATTTCTGCGCGACGGGCGAATATAAGCGGGCCGGAGTCTGGAATAATTCCCAAGGCGTAATGACTTTTGTAGACGGGAACACGATTAACGCCGACGACCTTACTTTGCCCGACTACTCCGAGGGCGCAGACGGCACCTTGACTTATTCCGAGCTGAAAGCCAGCGGAATGCTGTTTGAAACCACAAAAGCCTTTAACAAATACCACACCGGCGGAGATCTCGTTATAAACTCTACTCTATTGGGAACCGGCCAGACTTTGGAGCTTAGGGAAGGCTTTTCCTATATGGCCGATGTAACATCGATTAATTCCGTCATTAAATATTTGCCGTATCCGAAGATAATTGTCGGCGGCACGGGCACAAATACTTTTAAAACTGCGATAGTTTCAACAGACGTGAGATTCGCCAAACAAGGCGGGGCTACAGTCATAAGCGACGCAAATCCGTCTTTGATAATAGAGCGGGGAGCCGTTCTGACATACGATTATTCCGACCAGGTTCCATCAAATACCGCAGTTGAATTCCGAACTCCGGTCTCGGAGCCGGTTTATAGTTCGCGCGGCGTAAGTACTTCGGACGAATGCGACAATATAGCCGGAACTTTGGAGCTCAACGGAAATTCGCAAAACTTCGGCGCGCTTAGGATTTCGCGCTTGGGCAAGGCGCCGACCATAGCGGTCGTAGACTTTGGAGACAACGACGCAAACCAAGTTGTGTCTTTCCAGTCCTTTGAGACGTCGGACAGCATAAAAGGGCAGGCAAATAAATTGCTCTTTAAAAACTATAAGATGGGCGGCGACCACATTTATATAAAAGAAAAGCCTGCCTCCGGGGACGATTCGTGCATTTATATAGTGGAACTGACAACGGGAAAAGAGTCGCTTGCAGGAGCCCAGTATGTAAGCGAAGAGCTGGGATGGGAATATATACCCGACGTCTTGGAAATGATTTCCTCGCCCGATTATGTCAAGAATGGCGATACAGTTACTTTAAAAGTTACAACCACCCTTTCTCCTATTGTATGGTATAAATCCACTGACGGCGGCGTTACTTTTAATCCTATAAGCGGCGCCACTTCCGACACTTATTCATTTATTGCAGGGGATGCTGAAAACCAAAACGCATTTATATATAAATGTACTGCGGGCACCGGCGAAGCCCAAAAGTCCTCCGCTCAATACAGGTTGGATATATTGTCCGAAGTTCAAATCATAGAACATCCGCAGGATGTAAAAACAAACAACGGGCAAAAAGCAATAGTTTCCATAAAAGCCACCGGCAGCAACCTTAAGTATCAATGGTATTTTTCCGAAGACGGCGTCGTATGGACAAAGATAGAGGGCGCCACTTCTGCTCAATACGAGTTTGTCGCCGATACCACATATTCAGGTAAATTCTTTAGGTGCGAAGTTTCAAATCCTCTCACAACAACTCCGGTTGTTTCAAACGCCGCAACTGTAGTGGTGGGTGTTCCCGCGGTAATTTTGGCAAATCCGCAGGAGCAACTTGTCATAAGTTCTACCGACGCCACATTTACTTGCCTTGTTGAAAACGGAACTTCCATCGACGCCTATTGGCAGGTGTCAAAAGACGGAGGCGCCAGTTGGTCAGATGTAACCGAAGGCCAAAAGGGATATTTTGATTCGGAAGAAGGCAGGGTGTATTACTATACCTTCACAACAGCCTACAATCTGGATACCCGCGACGGCAAGACGCTCTATCGCTGCGCTGTGCTTAATGCGGTCGGCACTCCGACGTTCTCGGATAGCGCGCCGTTGTATGCCTATTTCACTCTTTATGTTCTCCAAGAACCAGAGGATTGCGAGACTTCTCTCGACGGATATTTTACGTTTACCGCAAAAGTAATATGTTACAAAGATACTCCTCTTGTTTACAACTTCCAGATGCTGGCGTATTCCGGAAATACGGAGTATTCTTTCTCTACGGTTGATGCTAGTACGGAAGACAATGTCGTTACAATAACTTATCCGGTGGGAACTTTGGGCTCGACTGGATATGATCCTTTAGTGTTTAACGGAGCGTCTTGCGTTTTCAATTTCAAACAGTCCGCCGTGTACGATGAAAACAACCAGGTTGTGCACTCCGGTGCGAATAAATCGTCGAAATCTGCCACATTATATATATATACAAAGCCCAATATAGTAACTCAGCCCAAAAATGTTTATATTTCGGAGGGCTCCTCGGAAGAAGTGGTCTTCTCCGTTGAAGCTGTAGGTTCCGAGCCTATGACCTACCAGTGGCAGCGTTCGCTTACCAACGGACAGAGCTTTACGGACATATCGGGTGCAAACGAGCCGTCGTATACTGAAACTTCCGAAAAAATAGACGGCGCCCAATACCGTTGCGTCATTAAAAATAGTTACGGCACAACAAATTCAAATGTAGCCTATTTATATATAAGAGCTCCCATTATTTTGGACGAAAACAATCCCGCAGATGCGAGTGTAGGGTTGTATGGTTCCGCCACATTTAATGTTATTGCGTCGGTTGAAAACTCCAATCCGATAACGTACCAGTGGTACGTCTCGATGGACGGCTCAGATGCAAACATGCAGCCGATTAGCGGGGCGACGTCTTCCTCGTTGACGCTTACCGACATACCGTTCAGCTACAACGGCTACAAGTATATGTGCGAGGTTTCCAACGCCAGCGATCCTCTCGTTCCGGAATCCATGATGACTGTGTCTTCCAGAGTTGCCACATTAACTGTAAGCCCCACTCCGATAATAGTTCAACAGCCTGTTGACGTTTCGGTTATTGAAGGCGACAATGCTTCATTCAACGTGGTTGTAAACGGAGGAAAATTGACGTATACTTGGTATTACAGCCCGGACGGCGGAGTTTCGTGGATAAGCATACCGAATTCAAATTCCCCAACATACACGGTCAGCGCGGAGTATGATATGAAAGGATGGTTGTATTACTGCGAGATTTCGTATCCCGGCGGAGTCCTCAATACAAACCAAGTTTCACTGGCTGTTTCAAAGGGCGTAACATTCATTGAGCAGCCGCAGAAATTCGAGGCATATACAGGGGAAGAAGTAACATTCTCCGTGAAGACTTACTGCCCCGAATCTGGAGTAACGTTTAAATGGCAGTACTCGTTTAACGGCTGGGAATGGATTGACTTTGTGGCGTCCGACGGCAGCCATAAGTCGGAAACGCTTACATTTACTGCTACGGACGAATACTTAAACGCCCAATTCAGATGCGTGGCATACAACTACATGGGCATTCCGTTCTATTCGGATCCGGCAATTCTTTGGATTTACAAATCCGTTGTCATAACGCGCCAAATTGATTACGGAAGCACGACAACCGGCGTAATACATGTAGGCGAAGGGATTGAGACCACTCTTTCGGTCGGCGTGGAAGGCCAGGAGCCGATTACATATCTCTGGCAGTATCAAAGGACTGAAGAACCCGAAGAATACACCGCCCACATTTGCAAGCATATAACCGATTCCAATTCTGGAACTACATGCGATTATGTGTATGACGATATGGGTAATTCCATAAAGTGGAACGACTTGCCGGACGACTGGGTGTGCCCGAAATGCGGCGCCGGCAAAAATGAGTTTGCCGAAACTACATTGACATCTTCGGTATGGTACGACATTCCGAATTCAAATTCTTCGACGCATACGTTTGTTCCGACAATGGAAATGAACGCTGTTTCTTATAGGGTAATAGCTTCCAATAAAGGTGGTTCGGCGATTTCTAATCCCGTAACTCTTTCGGTGCACACTTCGTTGACGTTTAATTCATCGTCCGGTTCGCAAATGGTGTTTGAAGGCGATATGGCCACATTCTCTGTGGATGTGGGCGGCGAGAATAAAGTTTATACGTGGTATGTAAGCTACGATAACGGAATATCATGGCAAATACTCGCCGCGGAGGAAGGCACGCTCACGCTAACAAACGTTTCCGCTAACTTGATGAATTCGGTGTATTATTGCGAGGTATCTAACGGATATTTCACGGTAACGTCTCCGAAGATGCAGTTGGGCGTATTCCCGGTGCCGGTTGTCTCGCCCGAAAAAATAAATGCTCTTGAAGGAAGTTCGGCGACCTTCTCCGTAACAAACGCAATGAGCCAGTACCAAACTCTACAGTGGATGGTTTCAAAAGACGGAGGAAATAATTGGGAAGCATTGCAAGGACAGACTTCCACCGAATTGGTTCTGTCCGATTTGGCGGTGTCTATGGACGGCTATAAATATAGATGCGATTCAACGACCACAATGGGTAGCAAGTCGTCTTCAAATGTTGTGGAATTGTTCGTAAGTCCGGTTATCTCGATAACAAAGCAGCCCGCCACTCAGGAAGTATTGGCCGGAGATTCCGCCGAGTTTGAAGTTGTTGCGGAAGGCGCGGTCGGCTATGAATGGCAGTATTTTGATTATTCGTCCGGAGAATGGCTGAAAGTTTCCGATTCCCGCTATGTGGGAATGGCTACATCCAAGCTCTCGCTTCCGACAGCTTTGTATACCGATATAAATACTATGTTCCGCTGCCGCGTGTACAACGAGGCTTCGGAGGTATTCTCGGCAAGCGCGAATTTGGTCGTGAAATCGTCGGTGGAAATTGAAGCCGGCCCGCAGTCGGATATTTTGACATATGTAGGCGCCGACAGCATAACATTGTCGGTGGAGGCCGAAGGCAAAAACTTAACCTACGATTGGCAGAAGTATAACGAATCAACAGGAAAATGGGAATCTGTAGGCTGCTACGACTCTGTTTTGGTTCTGGATTCCGAGCTCTCGTCGAACGGGCTCTACCGCTGCTATGTAAGCAACGCCGGCATGGGAGTTGTTTCGTCGACGTCAAATGTTGTCGTGGCAGAACCTTCGGAAGTTCTCACTTCAATGCCCAAGGGGTATGTGGGCGGCGACTTTACACTGTCTGTGGCTGAAGTTCCCACGGCAATATACCAGTGGCAGTCTTCGCCTGACGGAAGCGCTTGGTCGAATATCGGCGGCGCAAACGCCTCGACTTTGCAGCTTTCTAACCTTACCAAGGCCTCCAGCGGCACAAGCTATCGTTGCTTGA
Source organism: uncultured Opitutales bacterium (assembly GCA_944389215.1). Taxonomy (GTDB): domain Bacteria; phylum Verrucomicrobiota; class Verrucomicrobiia; order Opitutales; family Intestinicryptomonadaceae; genus Merdousia. The sequence continues at coordinate 25,663 of CALXLN010000066.1, read as the reverse complement.
TAACCACCAATAACGGACAAATACAGTCCGATTCGTTCAAGTTGGAAGTAATCGATGCTTTGGTAATTAAGTCTGCTCCGCAAGATACGACAGTTCCCGGCGGTGCCGACATAGTATTTGAAGTCGTATGCGAATCTGATCCTAGCGAGCCCACTGCGTATCAATGGCAATTGTTCAGCTATGAGACAAACGAATGGGTCGATATAGACTCCGAGACTAATTCCACTTTAGAATTGCTGGAACAGCGCGAAGAAAAAAGCGGCATTCTCTATCGCTGCAAAATTTCAAACCGCGCCCAGGTAGTTTACACCGACAAAGTAGCTTTGACGGTTGGCGAGTCCATTGCGGTTGTTCCCGAGGTTTGCAATGTAGAATTGGATCCTGATACGCGGTTGGGAACGGCGGAATTCTCGGTTGAAAATTACGCGGGAGTTTTGTCTTATCAATGGCAGGTTTCGTCCGACAACGGCTTGAGTTGGATTGACGTATCGGGGGCGACATCCCAAACATTGCGTATTGAAGATGTTCCCGCTTCCTATAACGGCTATAAGTATCGCTGCGTAATGTCTACACCTGATTACTTGGTAAAGTCGCTGTCAGGCCAGATTGCAGTTGACACTGCCGCTAAAATAGTGTTCCAACCCGAATCTCAGGTCGTCGACGCAGGAAACAAGGTTTCTTTCATGGTGGTTGTGTCGGGAGATGTAGAATACCAATGGCAGAAGCTGCTGCCGAACGCTTCGGACTGGATCAATATTGAAGGCGCAACATCGAGCACATACGAAATTACGGCGCTTGAAGGCGATAGCGGCACGCAGTACAGGTGCGTGGCGACTTCGATTGCCGACAAGGTGGATTTGGTGTCGCTTGCGGCTCATCTGACCGTTATAAATCCCGTTTCGATAACGATAAACCAGGAAGACGACTCGGCATATGAGATAAATGCGGTTTATGGTTCAACCGTGTATATTGAGCCGACTATTTCGTCGCCGTCCGACACGTCGAATCTCGTATTTGAATGGCAGTCTTCCACAAACGGAGGCAAGACTTGGAATTCAATTTCCACGCAGGAAGGAACTTCAAAATTGACGTTGTATTCCGTAACGTCTTCGGCGATTTATCGCTGCGTTGTTTCCAACGGAGCGGACAGTAAAGCGACGTCTAAAGAATACAAGCTTAACATATACAGTTCAATGCAGATAGTAGAACCGCTGAAGTCGTTCACGGTTGCGCGCGGCAGCTCTGTTGAAATGACATTCAAGGTTTCGGCTCCGTTTGGCGCAAGCTTGGTCTACTTCTGCCAGATTGGCAACAAGTATATGGAATTTGCTCCGACGACAAGCACAACATGCAAGATAAGCTTGAGTGCGGAAGACGTAATAAGCTACGGCACAAGCCAAATCTTCTATGGCGCGCGCATAGAAGGCACTTCGAATTCAGTCAATGGAGCTCCCATCACTATGACTTTGATTACGGGAATGGCTAATTACGCCACAACGGACACGGTGGTATTTGCCTCCAAATACGATTCCCTCGATCAAACGAACAGCCCCGCCACGTTTGTCAATACAAACATTGGTCCTGATAATATGACCTATTCTTGGTCTGCTTGCAAGATTACAGTAGATCCGGAAAGCGGTGAGCCATTGCGCAATACAGACAATTCGTTTACTTACACCGAATCGCAAATAAACGGCGCAACTGATAAGACCTATATAAAAGACAGCGTTACCGACGAAGATGCCAACTGTGTCTTAAGTTCGACTTCATTCGCTGGCGCGACAGGCATAGTTACTAAATATATGGCTCTTATAACAACGCCGCCGATTGAAATACTCAAACAGCCCGTGTCTGTTTCTTCCGGGTATTACGGAAATGTCGTCTTTGAAGCGGCGGCTACTGTTCCGGTATTGTCCGATGAATTCCAAAAGACCATTTACACATATTACGTAAACGGAACTAAAGCGGAAGCGCCTTCCACCGACATAACGCTGTCCCGCGCAAGCGTTTGGCAGGTATCGACGGACGGCGGAACGACATGGTCGGATTTGAGCGGAGAAAATTCAGATGCGCTGTCGTTTAACGAGGTAACTCCGGATCTCAACGGCAACATGTACCGCATAAAGTATTATAACTACTTTGTTAAGGAATCCATATTTGCCGATTGCGTGTGGAATGTCGTGTATTCCGAGCCTGTTAAATTGGAGGTCTTGAAACAGCCTGTAATAACCAAGCATCCGGATGGCATCGAAATTATAGAGGGATCCGGTGCGTCGTTTACGGTTGACTACGTTTGCGGCAGAGAAACCGTTCAATGGCAGGTGTCAACCGACGGAGGCAATAGTTGGAGTGATATTTCCGGAGCAAATTCCAAGACATATTCCGTACAATCGACGTATGGTATGGACGGAAATATGTACCGCTGCTATATTATGAATACCGGCGGGGTTGCATTCTCGAATGCTGCAAAGATGTCCGTTGGCGCGGCGGTAGTGGCAGATGTTCAGCCGCAACCGCAAACACAGGTGAGCGGCGAGATTGTAGAGTTTGTTTGCGAAGCCAGCACGGAAGGCAATATGTCCTATCAGTGGCAGATATCCTATGATATGGGCGCCACATGGACCGACTTTACCGGATTGGCCGGTTCTGAAGATAATGTGCTGAGGTTTGTTGCTGATGAATCTTTGCATAATGCAATCTTCCGCTGCAAATTCACGTCTATTTCGGAGGACGGTTCCAATATATACGCCGGGGCGACAAACGGCGCAGTGCTGCATGTTCTGGCCAAGAATGAAATTATAGACGCCCCGACTTCGGTGAATGCGGTTATCGGCGGAACGGCGGAACTGTTTGTCGAGGCTGCGGGACAAAATCTGTCCTACCAGTGGCAAAAATACGAAGACGGCTTCTATAAGGATATTGAAGGGGCCACTTCTTCCGTGTACGCTATCGCGAATGTTGCGGAGGATATGAACGGGCAGAAGTTCAGATGCCTGGTATATTCGGCAAACGTATTCTTTGATTCAGCCGAAATGACTCTCAATGTATTCAAGGGAATTGACGTTTCCAATGTGCCCGAATATGTTGAAGGTGTAGAGGGAGAATCCATTGTGCTGAAGTTCGACGTCGCCAATGCCACAGATACTACAAAGTATATTTGGAAGCGTTTTGATTATTCTACGCACACTTGGGTGGATGTAACTTCAAATCCGCGTTATACAATTTCAGGGTCTTCGCTTACTATCAATTCCGCTACGCTCGACGATCTGAATGCAGTGTTCTCGTGCACTGTAGAGGGCGATGCCAACACGGTAACGACTTCGGGTATGAATGTGGTTGTCTATCCAAAGCCGACGCTTTCGTATCCTGCAGAGGTGTCCGGAGTTGTCGGAGGCAGTGCGAGCATTTTCGTTGAGGCAACCGGAACAAGCCTGACGTATGTTTGGCAGGTGTCTAAGGACGGCGGTTCGGAATGGGAAGACATTCCGTCTGCAACTTCCGCCACTTACACAGTCGATAATTTGACATCGTCTATGAACGGATACATTTACAAATGCACAGTGTCCGACAGGGGTGTAGTGTTCGGATCTTCTCAAACGACTCTTACGGTTGTTGAAAATATTATAATTGACAGCCCGGAATTCGTTGAAGGTTATGTCGGAGAGGATGTCGTAATACTTATCGATGTCCAGAACGCTCCGGAAGGCGCCAATTATCTATGGCAAATGTTCAATTACGGCACGTCTACTTGGAACAATGTAGTGGCTACGTCTTCGGTGCTGATTGAAAACAATAAGCTCACTTTGAAAGATGTAACCCAGGCGCAATACAATAATGCGTCGTTCCGGTGCGTTGTAAGCGGCGGCGGAGCTTCTGCTACTTCCGACGAAATTATAACAAAGATTTATGTAGTTCCGTCTATAGAGAGCTGCGAAGATGTCTTTGCAGTCGAAGGGTCTGCCGCAATCTTCAGCATATCCGCCAACGGAAATGAATTGTCGTACCAGTGGCAGAAGTACAATTCGGCGACGGATTCCTACGACGACATTGCCGGCGCTACGGCTTCGACTTATACAATAGCCAGCGTTTCAAAATCAATGAGCGGCGACAAATTCAGGTGCGAAGTATCCGACCGCGGAGAGGTGTTCGGATATGGAGAGGCTGTTCTTACTGTTGTAGATCCCATTAACGTTTCCAATGTTCCGACTTATACATACGCTTACGAAGGTTCAAACGTTACCATAACGTTTGACGTATCCAATGTTACCGCCGATACGACATACCAATGGCAGCGCTACGACTTCGAGACAAGCACTTGGGAACTGATAGGAGATCCCGCAAAGTATATTATAGACGGAAATTCGCTTACGGTAAACTTGCTTGATTTTGACGATCATAACTCGGTCTACCGCTGCGTTGTAAGCAACGGCGCGATGTCTATAACGACTGGGTCGATGTCTATAGTGGTTTACGCAAAGGCTAGATTCCCGGCTGAGGGCGGAGTGGTTCTTGTGCAGGCTGTAAATGTAGGCCAGGCGGCTTACTTTACTGCAAATGCCACTGGAGAAGGCCCCTTGGCATACAAATGGTATGTTAAGAGGGCGGGTGAATCCACTTGGACTCTTGTCGATGGTGCCGAGTCGGAGTTGCTTGAAGTCAAGAATGTCCAATACGAGCAGAACGGCGATACTTATGCGTGCGTGGTTTCCAATCCTGGAACTCCGTTTGTAGCTCCTGAAACTTCGGCGGAAAATGTCGCCAGCGCGCAATTGGTTGTCCAGTGGCCGCTTCAGGTTGTTGAGGATGTAAAGTCCCAGACTGTCTATGAAGGCGACAATGTTACAATATCGTTTGAAGTTCAGGGGCAGCCCGACATTACTTATGAATGGTACGAATACCGCAATGGACAAGAGTACAAATTAAGCAATTTCACCGGGCCGACTATGACCGTTTACACTCTTGATATTACCGATAACGGAGTGGGGTACTACTGCAAGGCGGACAATGGAATATCGCATGTCTATTCTGGCTTGGCGGTTGTAACCGTGAAAGTAAAATCCGATGCTCCGACAACGCTTGTGAAGTCCGGCACGCCGGTTACGATGAGCGTTTTGACTTCCGCAAAGGACGCGACTTACCAGTGGCAGGAGAAAAACACTTCGGCGCCGGTATCGACATTGGCTTCAAACGGCAACTCCGACGGTTGGGAAGACATATCGGGCGCAACGTCGGTATCCTACACGAAACAGTCGTCGTATCTCGATTCGGACAAACTTTACCGTTGCGTGGTGTCCGTAGTTCAGACGGATAACTCCGGAGAGATAACGAATGTTGTTTCCGCATCGTCAGACGAGATAAAACTCAACGTGGGTGAAACTTATTCTACATGGGCGGAAGCCAACGGTTTGGCGGCAGATTCGGGAGACCAGATTGCGTCCGGTTCGGTTGTAACAAATGTTGAAAAATACATTTTTGCTGCAAACGGCGGGACATCCTTGCAGAACGGAGTTTCCATAACAAAGACGCTTTCCGGAACGACGGTTGTTAAATATCCGGTTGCGATATATGTAACAGACGCCATAGTCGGCGTGCAGTATAGCACCGATATGAAGACTTGGACTGATGTATCCGCGACGCCTTCTCTTGTTGAGATAACTTCCGCTGCGCGTATTTACGCGGTGGAGATTCCGCAGTTTGAAGGCAAGCAGGTGTTTGTGCGGTTCAAGTTTGCGACTGAATAAGAAAAATTAACAGACAAAAAACGGCGCGGCTTCTGGCGGCGCCGTTTTTTTGCGGCATGGCAGATAAAAAGCAAAAGCGCTTTTTTTGCGGAAACTTCAGATGCTTTATAGAACCTCTAGATGGAAAAGTAACTATTGTGCGGCTAGAAGCGCAATTCTCTTTTTTGTATTTCCGGAATGCGCTGCTTGTGCAATCCGCGCGGCGAAAACTAAAAATCGGCAAAGAGCTTGTCTGCCGTTCGGATATGCTTTTGCACAGTTTTATAGCGTAGCTTAAATTGTTTGGCTTCCCTATGGGACCGGAAAATCATTTCTAGACAGTACAAACGTTGTTTTAGATATAAAGCGGAATGCTAACGCCGGATATTTTTTAGAATGCTTACCTTCAAGAGTCTAATCTTTCAATGTGAGCTTATTGTTTTCAATCAAAGACGTAGCCACTACATTGTTCCAAGTAGATGTTCCGTAATTTTCCCACGCGATGGAATGCATAAACGGTTTTTGCCGCTTTTGCGCAGGGCGGGGCGCAAGATTATTGCGGCGCCATGCGGAGTGGATGTAATTTTTAACGCTTGCCGCTGACAAGGGTTCGCGCGGAAAATATTAGCCAATCTTACAGCAAAGGCCGGCGGCAGTTGCCGCAGTGCGGCACATTAAACAATATGCAGTATTTTCTATGGTAGCCGAACGACGAAATTGAGATTCTTACGCAAAAGCTTTATATGGCGTCCAGGCCTATGTCTATCCAGCTGCTCGAATGTATCGGAGCAGCGCTTGATACAAAGTCCGGGGCGGCTTTCCCTATTTGCGGAAGAGTCGCAAGCGTTACTCCGCCGGAGACCTCCGTCCAAGCCTTGTCGCCGATTATTCCTAGCGCCTTAGGCAAATCTTCAAGGCTGAAATTGTCCAGCATTATTACGTCGGCTTCGGCGTCTAAAACGGGTTGTATCTGCGAAATTCTGTCGACTTCTACCTCGATTGCGACATCGGGATTTTTGCGCTTTGCAACGCGGACGGCTTCGGCAAGCATATCTCCGTCAACTGCTCCGGCGGCCGCTAAATGGTTGTCCTTGAGCATGACTCGGTCGAACAGCCCTATGCGGTGGTTATATCCTCCTCCGCACGCAAAGGCGTATTTTTCCAATACCCTGAGTCCAGGAGTCGTTTTACGCGTATCCAGCAATTTAGTGGGAGAATTTCCCAGTGCGGCAACGTATTCCCGCGTGCAAGTGGCAATTCCCGACAATCTCTGCAGAAAATTCAGCATTATGCGTTCGGCTTGCAATATTATGTGTGCCGACCCGCGTATCTCTCCAAGATCAGTTCCGCGCGTTACGTTTTCGCCGTCTTTTACAAGCGGCATGAACACGCATTCTCCCCCATCAGACGCCGATTTGTAGACTTCCAATATCAACGGCACAAGTCTCATTCCGCAGACTGTCATATCCCTGCGCGCGCAAAGCATTACGGAAGATTTTACATTTGGCGTAAGCGTGCGGGTTGTAATGTCGGCGGCGGTTTTAGGCAAAATTTTCAGCCCCGCGCCCTCTATGTCCTCTGCGCGCGCGGTCTGCACCAGCTGCAATATATATTTTTCGTCGATATCGCCCCATCCGATTCTGCGAATCAAGTGAGCTTTAAATTTATCGTTTTTCATGGTATATTTTTCCTAGAATATTGCGTGTTTACGGCAAGGAGCACGCGTTAATCCACAAAGAAATCTTTACTTCTAGCCGCGCGAATTTCCACGCAAAACGGCTTTCCTTCGACTTTCAGCGGCTTGACATCGTAGGCGCCTTTTGCCGATTCCATAAGAGAAAGCCCGGCCGCTATATCCCACAGGTAAAGTCGCGACTCTTTATAGCTGTCGGCGCGTCCCGCCGCGACCCACGCCATAGCCAACGCCGCGCTGCCGCACATTCTAACCTTCTTGAACTTTTGCGCCGCGAGCACAAATTTCGAGAGGTTTTCATCGGAATAGTTTGTGGCGCTTGGGAAGCCCGTCATCAGAACCGCTTGCCGGATGTCGGAAGCCCATGCCGGGGTTATTTCCGCGCCGTTTAAAGTAAGCGGAAATCCTTTGCCTCCGGCGTAAAGTTCGCCTCTGGTGAAATCGTAAATTGCGCCCGCTATTGGACTCCATCCGCGCATTAGGGCTATGCTCACGCACACTCCGGGGATTGAGCGCAAATAATTGTACGTGCCGTCTATAGGGTCGACTATCCAGTATGGTTCATTCGATTCCAGTATTGCGGGGTCTCCGCCTTGCTCTTCGCCTATTACGGGCAATCCAGTGGAGGCCAGCTGCCGCCTTATAAACATTTCGCTCTCGACGTCTTCCTGCAATTTTACATCGTTGCCCGCGTCGGAATTGACGCGGCGCTCCGATATTTCGCGCAGGCGGTCGCCGGCAAGTTTTGCCGTTTTTATGGCTGTATCAAGGAACTCTTTCATGATGTTTTATGAATTTTACTTCTTGTCGAATGAACCTATCGGCGGCAGCACGACCGTCGGGCGAGCGGATTCGTCTTTGTCCTCGTCTTCGGCGTTTTGTTCCGCTGAGGGAGCTTCGCCCTCTATCGTGGCGGTCTGTTTGCCGCGGTTGTAGATTATTCTAAATCCTGTGGCGCGGGTGTTGTCTTCGCGGTTTCTAACCACGGGCGAATTTGAAAGAACGACCATTTCTTCGAGCGCGTGTATGTCGGCGCGCCCGCATGCTGCGTCTTTTAACCCCTGCGCAAGCCTTACATTGCCTGTCATTGCTATGTGCGTAATGGCGCGCTCTCCGCTTGAGCCTGCGCTCTTTGCAGCAAGATTTGCGACAGGCTTTATAGTTACTTCTATGTCGTCGCAAGAGGCGTTCATATCGGTGCCGGTTACTTTTACATCGCCTTTGAAGTAATACTTGTCGGCGTCGGAAGAAGATGTAAGCCACTGCTTGCGGCTTGTTATAACCGTTGGGGAAGGTTTTACTTTGCCTGCGGAATATTCGTCGCTAAAGCCTATATTGCCCAACGGTGGCAGGATTATGGCAGGCAGGATTTCGGGAGAGTTTTGCTCGTCCGTTAAAAGCTCCACAAATCGGTGTATTTTTGGTTTGCCGGACTGGTTGTCTTTCCCGCTTGAAGCATTTGCATCTTCGTCGCCTACGCGCGGATAAATATTGGCTAGCTGCGCGGTTGCGGTATTTTCCTTCTGCTTTACGACTACATCCTTGGACGCTGTAATCTTGTAAATGTTGGTTCTGCTTCCTTCGGTTTTGGCTATTACATCCATCTTTTGGCACGACGCGTCTATGTCTGCGGATTTGATTGACACGTCCTTGAGAAAATGCAGGTCCGCTATTCCGTCGCTGTCGCGCGAGAATGAAAGCGAGCGGCTTTTTACAACTGTGGTTGCCGCTTTGTTTCTGCCGGCGGCGCTTTTTTTTCCGTCTAATTGTCCCACGGTGGGGGTCTCGGCAATCTCCGTTATTACGAAAGAGTTTTTGTTTCCGTTGTCCGCGAGCGCAACGCCTTCGTCGCGTCCGCTTGCAAAAATAAGGGTATTGCTCTTGAGATTGAATCCGCGCTTGGAGTCGGTCAGCTTTACGTTGTCGTGGAGTAAAATTTCCGACTTGGCGGGAATAATCTCAAGTTTCTTGGATTGGGCGGTTCCGCTTGCGGTTACGACCTTTACGTTGCCGAAACCCTCTATCTTTGAGATTTGCGCTTTCCCGTCTGCCTTGGAGTCGGCTTCTGCTGTCATAACGTCGCACCGCGCTTCAAAATCGTCGGATTCAACCTTTACATGCCCTTTAAATTCAAAAAGGCTCTTGCCGTCTTCGGCGTTTTTCATCCTTATGTCGTCCGCGAGAACGGTTATCTGCCGCATCTTTTCGTCTTGCGGGTTATGGAGAATGGTTTTTGGCCTGATTTTCCCGTCTTCGGATGGGAGGGACACTATTGATTTGTCATTGCGGTTGAGTATAATTTTGCCGCCGTATATCTTTGACTTGCTCGGTATATCCTCTATTTCCGGAGAAAGCGTTAAAACCGCTTTTGCTTCCGCGGGGAATAAGCGAAGCTCGCCTGCCGCCGCCCGCCGCAGGTTTGTCGACATTCTAACGTTGCCGCGCGCGCGAATTTCGCCTATCTTTTCCGCGCCGGATTTCTTTGAATCCACTTCAAGTTCGTCGCATTCGAGCTTCATGTCTGCGTTGCTTACGCGGACATTCTTTTTGACATTGAATTTATTTGCCTTTCCGCCGTGGTCTAGGCTTGCGTAGTCCGAGAAAATATCGGTTACGGAACTATCGGCGTTTTTCTTTTCTGCCGCGTTTTTTCCCGTAGCAGAGCTGTCCGGATTATTATTTTGGGTTCCGTTAGAGAGGCTGCTTTCTTGGGGGTCTGCTTTGGCGCGGCTTCCAATTGCCGAGTCTATGTCGGGGACTCCACGGGAGTTTAAGGCAATTTTTACGTTGGAAAATATTTCTATAAATTTTTTGTCGCCGTTCCACTTCCACTTTTTGCCGCTCAAGTCGAATGCGTCGCCCTTTACAAAAATCTTATCCATGCTGGTTACCGTCTTTGCAACGGCGTTTACCTGCGCGTTGGGGCTTGTCATTACAGCTTTCAATTCCGGCTTTTGCGCGCCTTCGAAAAGGTTGAGCTTCATATTGTCTATGTCTATGTGCTCGTCGGAAATATAGGTTGCTTTGTCGCCGAAAAGCTCCCATTCCTTGGCTCCGCTGTTTTCATTGAAATTGGGGAGCTCGAAGTTCGACACCGTTCCGGGCAGCATTCGGGTGTCGCGCTTGGCGGCATCCGCCCGCGCGCAAAAAAAGAGCGCCGCGGCGGCGATTGCCGCGGCCGCGCAAAATAACGGCGTCGTGCCGCGCGGTTTTCGGTTTGCGCTAAACATTTTTTAATATTGCGTCCAACATTGCTCCGACTCCGGCGTCTATGTCGGGGGTGGATTTCGCCAGCATATAGGCCGGGGTGGAATAGACTCTTTTTGACGAGTCTTCGACAAAAGAGTTTGCCGGGCAGTCGACGTGTTTTGCGCCCATAGCCTCCAGCGCTTTAGCGGTTGAGGGGTCGTTCCCAATTGTCAGGCGAACTCCGTTGCCTATGACTTTTGCCGCCAGAACGGGCGCTATGCACATAAACGCAAGCGCCTTCTTTTTTGCGAGCGTTGCCACTATTGCGCTTTCAACATGTTTGTTTACCTTGCAGTCGGCGCCGTCGGCGGCGAAAGTGCAGAGCGTTTTTGCCGCGCCGAATCCGCCGACAAACAAAAGCAGGTCGAATTCCCCGGCGTCGTATTTTGCAAGCGGGCGGATATGCCCGCGCGCGATTCTTGCCGATTCAACAAGCGCATTGCGCCTGGGCTGCATGGCTATCGAGTCGAGATGGTTGACAACGTCGGCTTGTTCCGTGTCCGGCGCAAAGAATTCCGTTTCCACTCCGCGCTTTTGAAGGTTGAGCAGCGCTATTACGGCCTCGTGGATCTCTGAGCCGTCAAACACTCCGCAGCCCGACAATACTATTGCGGCGCGCGGAGTCTTTTGCGGGGCGCAGAGATTGCGGTCTTCATCTGCGGATTTCAGCGGGGGTGGCGGAGGGGCGTATGGTTTGGATTTCATTTGTGTTCCTTTTTTTATTGTACTCCAGCATTGCAGCAATCGGGAAATCTTGCAATTAAATTTCTACCGACAAACCGTCATAGGCTATATCGCATTTCGGCGGCATCTTCGGCTCAAGTTTTCCGTAGTCTATGTGCGAGGTGAGATGTGTGAAGTAGGTCGCGCCCGCGCCGACTTTGCGCGCGGTTTCTAGGGCTTCGGAAAGGCTCATGTGCGAAGGGTGCGGCGATATGCGCAGGCAGTCCAACGCCAAGATGTCCGCGTCTTTGGCAAGATTGAACGCCTCCGCCGTAAGTCGCTTGCAGTCGGTGTAGTAGGCAAATTTTTTCCCGCCGCCTTCAATGGCAAGCCCCAGCGTTTCGACAGGCCCGTGCGGAAGCGCGACGGACGTTATTTTTAAACCGTTCGGCAATTCCAAAACGTCGGGCATCTTTTTTATGTCGAAACATGGATAGCCGCGCTCTGCGGGTTTTTCTTTAAGCGCGTACGGAAACATCGCGCGTATGCGCTCCAGGCCGTATTCGTTTGAATATACGGGAAGCCTGTTTCCGGGAAGGCGGTCGCAGAACCTGCGCAAATCGTCCATTCCGGCGATGTGGTCGGCGTGCCCATGGGTGAGTATGAAAAAGTCTATCCAGCTTATTTTATTCTTCAGGCATTGTATTCTAAACTCGGGGCCGGCGTCTATTTGTATGTGCGCGCCGCAACACTCGACATGCACGCTCGAGCGCGTCCGCCAATTTTTCGGATTGTCCAAGTCTATTCCGCTGGCGTCGCCGCCGATTACGGGCACACCCTGCGATGTTCCCGTTCCCAAAAAAGTTATCTTCATTATTCTTCAAAAAGCCACGTTGAAAGATAGCGAGACCCGGAGTCGGGCAGCAGTGCCACTATTGTTTTGCCGGCGTTTTCTGGACGCGCGCCAAGCTTGCGCGCCGCCGCCATTGCGGCGCCGGAAGATATTCCGCAGAAAATTCCGTCTTTTCTGGCGAGTGCGCGCGCATTTTCTCCGGCTTCCTCCGCCGTTATTGTTATGATTTCGTCGGCTATTTCGGGATTGTAAAGTTCAGGGACGAAGTTTGCGCCTATTCCTTGCAATTTGTGCGGGGCGGCTTTGCCGCCGGAGAGCAGGGGAGATTCTGCGGGTTCCACGGCGACTATCTTGATGTGGGGATTCAGGCGCTTAAGTTCTCCGCCGACGCCGCACAGCGTGCCTCCGGTGCCGACGCCCGCCACAAAGAAATCGATTCTTGCGTCGGTGTCGCGCCAAATTTCCCTTGCTGTGGTTTCCATATGAGACCGCGCGTTTGCAGGATTGGAAAATTGTCCGGGTATGAACGCCCCCTGAATTTGCGATTTCAGCTCTTCGGCTTTTTCCAGCGAGCCGCGCATTCCTTTTTCTCCGGGCGTAAGCACCACTTCCGCCCCGTACGCTTTGAAGGATTTAATGCGTTCTACGCTCATTGTATCAGGCATGACAAATATAGCCCTAATCCCTTCCGCCGCCGCGAGCATTGCAAGCCCTATTCCGGTGTTTCCGCTTGTGGGCTCTATTATAGTTCCGCCCTTTTTTAGTAGTCCGCGCGCCTTTGCGTCTTCCAGCATATAGAGCGCAGCGCGGTCTTTTACGCTGCCGGACGGATTGAAGCTTTCCAGTTTCAGCAAAATGTCTGCGGCGGTGTCGTTTGTCCTTGTCGCGCGCACGAGCGGCGTTGCGCCGATTGTCTCTTTTATCGAATTTTTTATGTTCATTTTTCTAATCCAAACTGTTAAACATACCGATATTGAATCAAAAAGAGTGTTCTGTAAAGAAACGATTGCATACTCCGGGAAATATGGCTAGAGAAAAATATATGAAAATAGCAAAAGCCTCCGATTCGGACTTCGACAAAATGTACGCCGATATGCTTCTACAGTTTCCCGCCGAGGAAATGAAAACCCGCGAGGCGTTCGATTCTCTGCGCCGCGACGAAAACTACGAGTGCTGCATACTTGAAAAAGACGGCGGCATGGCGGGTTATTTTTGCGCGTACATTGCCGGAGATACATCCGTTGCGCTGTTGGACCACTTCGCCATAGCTTCTTCCATGCACGGCTGCGGGTTGGGTTCCGAGGCTTTGCGCCTGATAACCGCCCGCTACGCAAACTGCAAGGGAATTTTGCTTGAAGTCGAAAAGCCTAATCCCTTGGACCCTAATACCCTGAGAAGGATAAAGTTTTACAAAAGCAACGGAGCCTACAAGATAAACGCCGACTATCTTCTGCCGGGCGGCGGGGATTCCGCCGTGCCGATGGACTTGTACTTCATAAATTGCGCGGGCTTCGACGGCAGAATTTCCGCCGAGGAAATAATGCAAACGGTTAAAATTGTTTTCGAGCGCGTGCATGCGTCTTTCCCAAATGCCGGAGCTGTTTGGAAAACGATAGAAAGAAGTTTCTCTGCGGGAGAATGAACGGGTTTTTTAAAAGCCGGATTTTGCGTTTGCCTGGGCGGAAAATTTTTCCCGTTTGCGCTTTTGCGCGCGGTTTGAAAGAACCGCCGCAGCGGAGTTTGCCACGTGCGGGTGCCCCACCAGTTTTACGGGTTGGGCGGAGATTGGGCGCGCGCGGCGTTTTCTTTGTTTTGAAACCCATGCGCCGGGCTTTGGGCAAAGAAGCCTGCGCGGCGCATTTGCCGCGGGGAATGGGCGGAGTTTATCTCTGGATGGGTTGCGGGTGTATCAGGCAGGATCGGGAGATTTGCATGCGGTTTTACTTGTTAGGGGAAATAAAAAAGAGTTGCAAGGATAGGTTGGGCTTTATTTAAATGGAGAATGTTATGCAAAAATTTTCAGGAGTTTGGACGGCGCTTGTTACGCCTATGACGGAATTGGGCGTCGACTACGATGCTTTGGAGAACTTGGTTGAGGCTCAGATAAAAGGCGGCGTGAGCGGCCTTGTTTCGGTCGGCACTACGGGTGAATCGCCTACGCTCGATCCCGTGGAGCACATAGTAGTAATAAAGAAAACGATAGAATTTGCGGCGGGCAGGGTTCCCGTAATAGCGGGCACCGGCGCCAACTGCACGCGCGAGGCCGTAAATCTTACGCGCGAGGCTGACGAGGCGGGCGCCGACGGTTTTTTGGTCGTAGCGCCTTATTACAATAAGCCGTCGCAAGAGGGCGTATTTCTGCATATGAGCGAGATTGCCAAGTGCACCCACAAACCCATAATGCTCTATTCGATTCCCGGAAGGTGCGGAATTGAAATATCCAACGATACCGCCCTGCGCCTGCGCGACAGATATGCGAATTTCTGCGTGATGAAGGAGGCAGGCGGAAAAGTTGAGAAAGTCCGCGATTTGTTCGGGCGCGCCGGCGGAAAGATTGACATAATGAGCGGCGACGATGGCTTGACGCTAGACTTCATGCGCGCAGGGGCAAAAGGTGTCGTGAGCGTGGCGTCCAATATTATTCCGGAGGTAATGGTGGATTTTGTCAAGATGATAGAAGATGGCAAGATTGCTGAAGCTGAGGCTGAAAATGCGCGGCTTTCCGGATTTTTCAAAGCGCTTTTTATAGAGCCAAATCCCGTTCCCGCAAAGGCGGCGCTAAAGTTGTGCGGGCGTATTCCTTCGGATTTCGTGAGGCTGCCGCTGTGCGGAATGCAGCCGCAAAATCTCGAAATTTTAAAGTCTGAAATGAAAAAACTGGAGCTTATATAATGGCAACTAAGATACTGTTAAACGGCTGCAAAGGGCGCATGGGGGTTGCGATATCCTCCGCCGCGGCTGAGAGCGGATGCGAGATTTTCGGAGCGTGCGACGCGGGCGACAATCCCGCGGATTTCATATCCGGATGCGATGTGGCAATCGACTTCTCGTTTAGAGAAGCGACTCCCGTCTTGGCTGATTTGTGCGGCAGGTACGGCAAGCCGCTGGTCATAGGCACAACGGGACACACGCCCGAACAGCGTGCGCGCATATTGAAGAACGCCGAAAAAATTGCAATAGTATGGGCGGGCAATTATTCCGTGGGCGTAAATCTTCTCAATTATCTTACGTCGGTAGCCGCGAAAATTTTAGGCGAATCGTACGATGTAGAAATAGTAGAGATGCACCACCGCCATAAGAAGGACGCTCCGAGCGGTACGGCCGAAAAGCTAAAACAGATAGTCTGCGAAGCCAGAGGCGTAGGGGAGGAATCCGTGTGCTACGGCAGGCACGGTCAGGTTGGCGGGCGTCCCGCGGGCGAAATAGGCGTCCACGCCCTGCGCGGCGGCAGCGTTGTGGGCGACCACACTGTAATTTTCGCCGCCGACGGCGAGCGCCTTGAGCTTGCGCACAAGGCTGCCGACAGAAAAATTTTCGCGTTTGGCGCGCTTCGAGCCGCAAAATGGGCGGTATCCGCGGCGCCTGGCCTCTATGGTATGGAGGATGTTCTGAACTTTAGCCAGATAAAATGATAGCGGCTATAAAAGGCAAACTTGTTAGAAGCACTCCCGTGCTTGCTATCGTCGAGACCGCGGGAGGGTTGTTTTACGAGGTCGAAATACCGGTAACTACAGCCGAGCGCCTTCCGAAAAATGGCTCGGAGGTAATGCTTTACACTCTGGACGTTTATCGCGAGGATTCCCAGTCGCTTTACGGATTTGCGACGGCCGCCGACAGGGATTTTTTCAAGATATTGGTCGAGAAGGTTACAGGAATAGGGCCAAAAACCGCGCTCAATATGATGAGCAGGATGTCTGTGTCAACCTTGAGGGACGCCGTGGCGTCGGGAGACGTCGCGATGCTGTCGAAGTGTCCGGGCATTGGCAAAAAGACGGCGGAACGGTTGGTTCTTGAATTGAAGGGAACGCTATCAGGAACTGCTTCTGCGGTGTCTTCCGGAGCGCAGCCGGGCGCGTTTGCGGCAAGTCCTGCGGGAGACGCCGTGGCTGCCTTAGTCGCGTTGGGCATGAAGATACAGGACGCCGACAAAGCCGTGCGCGCCTCTGCCGCAAAACTTGGCGAGGACGCAACCACCGAGCAAATCGTAAAACTTGCGCTTTCAAAATAGAAATTGGTCTGTTATGGACAAAGAAAAGATTCTGGAGGTCTTGGAGACCGTAAATTATCCGCCGTATCAAAAGAGCATCGTGTCTTTTGGCATGGTGAAGTATGTTAAGGCGGACGGAAACTCCGCGGAGATCCGCATATTTACCGGCGGCGATTCTGAAGTTGCAAAGGGCGTTGTTGCGCGCGCGAAAGCCGCTTTGGAGGCGGCGTTTGGCGGTTGCAGTTTCAACGTCGTTTTATTGTCGGAGGATCCGTCCAAAAATATACCCGCTCCGAAGCCCAAAAAGGAAACTCTTGCGGGAGCGGGATTAAAGATAGCTGTGGCGTCGGGAAAGGGCGGCGTAGGCAAAAGCACCGTGGCGGTGAATTTGGCGCGCGCGTTCGCAAAAATTTTCTCCAAAGGCGGAGAGGCGCGCGTAGGGTTGATGGATTGCGACATCCACGGGCCTAGCGCTTCAATCTTGTTTAACGAGCATGTATTTCCAACCGTTAATGAAGAAGAAAAAATAGTGCCTCCGGAGATAGGTGGCATAAAAGTTATGTCTATGGGAATGTTGGTTGGCGACGACCAGCCGCTGCTTTGGCGCGGCCCCATGGTTACCAGCGCGATAAAGCAGTTTGCCGAAGAAATGGTATGGGGCAATTTGGATGTAATGGTTTTGGACTTGCCTCCGGGAACCGGGGACGCCGTGTTGAGCGTTGTGCAGTTGGTGCCTCTGGACGGAGCGATTGTTGTTACAACATCCAATTCACTTGCCGCCACTACCGCGGCGCGCGGGGCAATGGTATTTGAAAAAAGCGCCGTCAAAGTATTGGGCGTAGTCGACAATATGGCGTACTTCCCGATGCCGGACGGTTCAAAAGAATACATATTCGGCGAAGGGTACGCCGCCGGGGTTGCGGCGCAGTTGGGGGTTCCGGTGCTTGCCGAGATTCCGCTGGACAAGTCTCTGCATACGGATGCGATTTCCGATTCATCGCGGGATATTTTCGATTCTCTTGCTCGCAAAATACTGGGGCTTTTGGGAAAGTAGATTTCTCGAGCTGAGACCGCAAATGGGGCGCAAAATGTCAATTTGCACGCTTGGGTGCAGGGTTAACCAGTACGAGTCGATGGCTATTGCCGACGCGGCGCGCGCGCGCGGCTGGAAAATTGCAGGCCGCGGCGAGCGCGCAGACGTTTGCGTGGTGAATTCATGCGCCCTGACGCGGCTCGCCGAGACTAAGACGCGGCGCGCGCTTAGGGCTTTTATGCGGGAAAATCCCGGCGGTTTGATAGCCGTTACAGGATGTTACGCGCAGACTTCGGCTTCGGAGCTTTCCGAAATTGAAGGTGTCAAATGGGTGGTAGGAAACGCGTCCAAATCCGCTTTAATAGACATATTGGAGAAAAATCCCGCAACCAAAAAATCTCC
This sequence comes from uncultured Opitutales bacterium, assembly GCA_944389215.1. Taxonomy (GTDB): domain Bacteria; phylum Verrucomicrobiota; class Verrucomicrobiia; order Opitutales; family Intestinicryptomonadaceae; genus Merdousia. The sequence goes on along the minus strand of CALXLN010000066.1, from coordinate 7,843 downwards.
TGCAAAGATATTTTTAGACCGGGCGGTTGGTCTCGGAGAATCGCTTTTGTCTGGCGGCGCCGATATAGCGGATAGGGCAAATTTAAAAATACAAGACGGCTGCGACAACGCGTGTTCGTACTGCATAATTCCGCGAGCTCGCGGCTTGCCGCGCAGCCGCAATTTCAGCGAGATATTGTCCGATGCGCGCAATTTGGTTAGCCGCGGAGTGCGCGAGATAATTTTAACGGGCATAAACATATCAAAGTTTTCCGCGCCGGAGGGAGGTTTGGTTGAGCTCGCGGACAGCCTCAATGCGATACCGGGGCTTTTGCGTTTGCGGATAGGCAGCATAGAGCCTCCGCATTTCGACGCCGACGCAATCGTTGAGAGAATGGGCGATAGTTCCCATATTCTGGCGCCTTATTTGCATATTTCAGCCCAAAGTTTAAGCGACAATGTGTTGCGCGCAATGCGGCGCGGATACAATGTTTCAGAGTTCATGGCGCTTGCGGAGAGGATTCGGAACCGTTTGCCGGACATATCCATAGGTGCCGACATAATATGCGGGCACCCCGGCGAGAGCGACGCCGATTACGCCGCCACGCGAACGGCATTTTTAGAAAGTCCCCTAACGCACTTGCATGTATTTACGTTTTCGCCGCGCCCTAAAACTTTGGCTGCCGCCATGGCGGGCGAGACTCCGCCGGAGGCGGTCCGCAAGGCGCGCGCGGACGATTTGCGCCTTGCCGCGGCGGATGTTGAACGCAGGTTTTGGAAATCGCAGTTGGGAAAGGAAAGAGAAGTTTTATTGGAGAACCGTCTGGCAAGCGGAGAGTATTTGTCGTACACGGACAATTACATACAGACATTGGTTTATATTCCGCAAGACGGGCTTCGCAACACGTTAAAGAGAGTTAGATTGGAGCGCTTGGAATCAAACCGCGTCGTTGGAAAAACCGTTTAAGCGGCCTTGCTTTGCGCAAGCTTTTCTTTGCGGCTTTTGCTTGCTCAATGAAAAATATTTCGCGCTGGGATAAACTTTAGCGTTTTTAAAAAAGCTTATCATAAGCGACAGAGTGCAGGCGGATTCCAGCCGAAAAGATTTCCTTTCTTTTTTGCGGTGTTTTGCGGGCTCGCAAAATCCGCATATTTCAGGGAAGAAAATTTATCAGAGCGCGGCACCTAATGTACGCCTAATGCGGAACTCCGGTTAGATTTTTTTGCGGAGGAAATTTACCCAAACGAGTGCGAGGGCAAAAAAAGAAGGCCGAAAAATTTTTGCGGAGTTATAGTGTGTTGTGCTGCTTTGCAGACAGTCGTATTAGGCGCGTTTATTTTATTTCCTCAAAAATTTTGAGTTCCCAAAGACCCCATCTTGAAGTTTCTCCTCCGGTAAATTTTAAGCGCACAAAGCGGGCTTTCACGCGCTTTTCGGTACGTTGCGGCCACTCTTTTGCGTCGGAATTGTCTAAGCTGCAGTAGGTCTCCCAATTTTTTACGGAGCTAACCGAACCGTTTTGGGGAGTGTCGGACGAATACTCTATGATATATTTTACGCCGTCTCGCGTCGAAGCAAAAAACGGTTCGATAGCCGATATTTCCTTTATTTCTCCCAAATCCGCGGCAATCCATGCATCTTTCCCATCGGCGGGTTCCCAGAGAGTGCCGAAATTTTCATCAAATGCCTTTGAAGCTTCATAGGCGTTTGGCGTAAACTGCGCGCATTTGGAAGACTCCGTTTTTATCGGAATTATTCGTTTCTCTTGCCCGTTTTTATTAGACGCAACAAAATCCAATTTCACGCCGCGGTGGGTCGGAACTACTTTTTCGATGTTTCCTTCGCTGTCGAATACAAGTTCGTCTATGCAAATTTGGCGGTAGGTTCCGTCGCGCTTTTCGTTTATCCTAGGATATTCAAGCTTATGGTATATTATATAGTATTTGTCGCCAATCTTTGCGGTATAGTGGTGTCCGGGCCCGTAGATGTTTTTCGATTTGTCGGTTATGAGAATCGGATTGTTTTTCCCGTATACAAATGGGCCGAGAGGAGAGTCGGAAACTGAGTACTTAAGACAGTAGGTGTTGTCAGTGTATACGCCGTCTGAGTACATTAAATAATATTTCCCGTTGCGCTTTAGCATATGTGGCCCTTCAAAATAACCTTCGGGGGTTATATTCTTAGGGGCGGTTTTTAATGAGCACATGTCGGGATTTAATTCCGCAGCCGCGCATAGCCCATTTTTAAAGTTCCAACCAGAGCCCCAGTAAAGGTATGCGCGGCCGTCGTCATCAATAAACAAGTCTGCGTCAATCGAGTGGATTGTTGGGGAAAAATACTGCTTGTCTTTTATGAAAGGGGCGTCGTTGGGCAGCATATTTTCAAAAGGTCCGAATGGCGACGCAGATTTGGCGGCGTATATTTGGCTGTCTAGCGAGTAATACAAATAGTAGAAGTTCCCAACCTTTCTGATGCAGGGCGCCCATTGGCATTTTTTATTTGTGCAAGTAGGCCAGTTTAAAACGCGGTGCTTCCAGTTCCTGAAATCTTTTGAATACCAAACGGTGCCGCAGTTAGAGGTGGAGTATATGTAAAATACCCCGCCGTCAATCAGCAGCGCGGGATCGGCGAAATTATCAGGTATAATTGGGTTCCCTGAGTATTCGTTGGCGTGTGTTTGAAAGGTGAAGAAAATGCAAATTGTTAGAAAAACTATAATTTTCATTTTTTAGATAAATTCACAAATTTATTTTATAAGGCTTTTACAATATATATATGCGCTTATATAAAGAAAATTTTTTGAAATATGCGTTTATAATTGCGCAGGCATACTGCGAACGCGCCGCTAAATTTTATCAAAGCAGATTTTCTTTTCGCATCATGCTGGCGTATATCAGAGCCTTTTGAGCAATGGGCAGCGGATATGCGCGCGATGTTGACGCCATTCTGTAAAAGTTTATTTTTCTTCCAGCGATTTCCACGCGCGCGCATTCACCGATTTTAGGTTCGGGAACGTTTAGAGTTTCTGCGAGCGTTTGGCATGCTTTTTTCCCGGTTGCAGCAACGGCGGAGCATTCTGGAAGTTTTTTTAGCGCGGTTGGTAAATTTAAAGTTTCTTTTATTTCTAGAAAGGCGTCGCTTGCGTTGTCCTTGAGGCGCACGACCGATATTGCGACATCGTAAAGGGCTATTTTTCTCGCAGAGAGAAAAGTTTCCAATTTATTTTTGTCGAAGGATTTTTTCCCAGCTATTGTGAAATGCAGCGGGTCTGAAAAATATATAATTCCGAAAATTCTCCACATGTCGTTTTGAAAATTCGGATAGAAAAAATCCATGGACCACCTATTTTTCTTTGGCGGAAAAGTTCCCAGCATAAGCAATCGCGCGCCTTTCGGAAAAAAAGGCTTCAAGGGATGTTTTTCCTGCGAGTCGCTGCCCATAAAGATATTGCCGTGCTGCGCGCCAAGCTGTTTGTTGAACACTTGTATCCGGATTGTTTTTATAAAATTATTTTTTGCCACAATAGTGGAATTTAAAATGTAGTGAATCAAAAAAATCAAATTCTAGCGTCGACTGCGGCGTTTCCTCCGAATGTGGAAATGAAGTAGCGTTGTTTAATTTTGGGAACAGCCGGTTAATGCGTTTTGTGATGAAATTGCAGCATATTCAAATTATTTCAGCGGTTGTTCGGTTCCCGTTCCGCGTTTGTTCATGGAGAGGCGTCCGGCGGGTAAGAGCTGTTTTGCAAGGCTGTCAGGAATTTAATTCAAATAAATTATTTTAGTTTGCGGGCTTGGAATGGGACAAGTGTGTGGAATACATTTGCAACATTGTAATTTTTTAGGGCGGCGCGACTGTGCTGTTGAATGTTTCAATGAGGCGAAACTGCAAGGGTAATATTAAAATTACCGGATTCCTAAGAATGGAATATTTATCTTAGTTGTTTTCTTTCTCCCCCGCAAAAACCTATATGCTTGCCTTTTGTTTCGTCTCTCAAAATTTTTATTATGTATCTTTCCGGTTCGCACTTTAACTCCTCGGCAATTTTGCATATCTCATTCAGTATGTCGTATGGAATGTGCAACGATATGAGCACTTCTTTCTGAACAAACGAGTTGTCCGACGGTAGAATACTGTCGGAAGAAGCCTTGTTTTTGGATTTTTTCCCGGAACGCATTTTTTCAGATACTGCGTCTATTATGAATCTTTCCATATTAACGTGGGATTTATTTTGTTTCCCGTTAAAAATTCCGAAAATATTTTTAGGAATTTTTCGTTTATTAATGAATATGCTTATTTGATTCATAATTTTAAATAAACCCTTAAAATAAGGTATTTTCAAGATAATAATACCTTATTTTAAGGAAATGAAAATGTTTGATATTGTTTAAAGAGCAAATAGAAAGAGTACTAAATTAAAATTTAAATGAGATACAGCGAACTAGAAGAATGGCGAAAAAAAGCGGGACTTACGAGGAAAGAAGTCGCCGATAAATGTTGCGTATCTCCAAAAACCATAGAAGGTTGGCGCACGCGCGGAGAATTGCCAGGATATGCCGCAGCGCTTGTGTCGCGCCTAATGTCGGATTCCATAGAGCTGCATTTGTCTCTGCCGGATTTCAGAAAATTAATGAAACACATGGAGAGGCTTAACATAAAAACCATAGACGAATACATTGTTCACGCGGTGAGGGAAAAACTGTCAAGAGACGAAAAAATTTCTGTCTAGGCGCATTTAATTTTCGCGCGCATGCAATAATTGCCAGAGCTTATACATTGCAGTGTCGGGCTCTAAATTGTCTTATTCAAGGTTCCGAAGCGCGATTCGGCTGCAGATGGGAATTTGAGGCGCTACAGTTTTGCGGTTAAGGCTTCTGAGAGTTTTTAAGCAATAATGAAATTCTTTCGGGCAGGCTCTTGTTCTGGCTTGCCTTAATAAACGGCCAATTCACCGACGTATTTTAGCCCGTACTTGGGCGAAAGTGTTTTATCGGTTTTCTCTCTCCGGATTTTTAAGACAATTTATATTATTAGCGGCGCGCGCAATGCCTGTTGGAATTTGAGTTTTTGCAGCTTGACCATGTGGGGCTTTTTTATAGCATATATAAATGAAGAGTTTATTATTAAAACATTTAGCAGCAGCATGTCTTTTTATTCCGCTTTGCGCTTCTGGAGGCGATGGCGGGTTTGTAAAAGTTTCGCAAGAAAATCCGCGCTACTTTGAACTTTCGGACGGTTCTTGCTATGTGCCGATAGGATACAATTTGTGTTTTCCGGGAGCTGAGGCAAGGGTTTCCGAGGATAAGTGTTTCGAGATGGTTGAGGCGCATATGAAAAATATGGCGGCGAACGGAGGCAATTACGCGCGCCTATGGGTTTCCAACGCTTTTTACGAGATAGAGGACGAAAAGCCGGGTGTATACAATCCCGTTAAGATTGCCCGGATAGACAGATACGTTTCGCTTGCCCGAAAGTATGGAATTCGCATAAAAATATGTCTTGAGCACTTTAGAAATCTAAAAGGGGGCGGCCCTGTTTCTCCCGCTTTTGTTCGCCCGGTTTACGACGGAGAATTTAAGAATATGGACGATTTCTTTTCGTCGCAAAAGGGAAGGGATTTGTATTTCAACCGCTTCAAAGTTCTTTTCGACAGATACGGCGACGATCCAATAGTTTTTGCGTGGGAGCTTTGGAACGAGCAAAATACGGTCAAGGCTAATCCCGAGACCGTAAAAAAGTGGCAGGAATATATGTTTGCAAGAATTTCCGAGGTTTGCAAAAAGCAGCTTGTAGTGAACAGCTACGGAAGTTTTGATTCAGATTGGTCTAAAAAATCCTACAAGCTTTTTTACGCCGATACGGCAAACGCAATAGCCGCCGTTCACAGGTATCTCGACGAAGGCGCGCAGTATAAGGAATGCCAGGCGCCTGCGGATATCGGAGCGGCGGACGCCGTTGCCCAGATGGAGTCGATTCTCGGAGACCGCCCCTTGCTGCTAGCCGAGACCGGCGCCGTGCAGCCAAACCACACTGGCAAATGGCGCTTCTACGATTCCGATGGCGACGGAATAATCTTTCACGATTTCTTTTATACTCCGTTTTTCTGCGGAGCCGCCGGACCCGGAGAAATGTGGCATTGGAACGATTACATCTACACGCACGGGCATTGGCGACACATGAAGCAGTTTTCGGAACTTATCAAGGATATCGACATTCCTGCGCAAAATTTCAAACCCTTCAGGGCTGATGCGGACGGTTTGCGCGTTTACGCACTATGCGGAAAAACGTCTCTGTTGGCGTTTGCGCGGGATTCCAAAAACGATTGGAGAAGCGAATTTGAACGCGGGCAGAAACCCCGCAATATAGATTCGGCGGCGTTGGATTTTTCCGATTGCTCAAAAGGGCGTGAAATAGCGCGCGTTAGGGTCTACGACCTTTGGGGAGGCCGGATCTTCGAGGCTGAAAGGTCCGTAAAGGTAAAATTGCCCGCATTCAAGCGCTCTTGCGCGGTCCGCATAGATTTTAAACAATAAACAAAAACGAAGTTGTCGAAGATTGCGTTTTTTATCTGGTGTTGCCTTTGCGGCTTGTCTTGCATATCTGCCGGCAAGCCGAACATTCTGTGGATTGTCAGCGAGGACAATTCCGCAAGATATATGCCCATGTACGGCGACAAATCGTGCTCGGCGCCGAATTTAAGCAAGCTTGCCGAATCTGGGCTTGTGTTTATGAACGCCTATGCCAACGCCCCTGTTTGCGCGGTTGCCAGGTCGACCATACTCACCGGCGTAAACGCGGCGACTCTCGGAACTCACAATATGCGTTCGCGCTATCCGGTCCCGCCAAAGTTCAAACCTTATCCTGTTTATTTCAAAGAGGCCGGATATTACTGCACGAACGCCGCGAAAACAGACTACAATATAAGGATGAACGACGCGTCTATTTGGGATGAATGCAGGCGTACCGCGCACTTTAAAAACAGGCCTTCCAAGGATACGCCGTTTTTGGCCGTTTTTAACATAGAGACGACGCATGAAAGCAATCTTTTCGACGAAAAAATTGCAAGAAACCGCGCCCGCAATATAATTCCCCCGATTCCTGAAAACGATCCGGAGCGTGTGGATATACCGGGGTATCTTCCCCCTCTGCCCGAAATAAAAAGCGACATAGCCGTGTATTACGACTGCATAAAGGCGATGGACAGAAGGGTGGGAGAGATAATTTCCGATTTGATGAGAGAGCCACGGGAAGTGGTGGACAATACCATAATATTTTATTATTCCGACCACGGGGGCATTCTTCCCCGGCAAAAGCGCAACCTTAACAAGGACGGCACGCAAGTTCCTCTAATAGTTTATATTCCTGAGAAGTTAAAGCATTTGAATCCTTTTGGACGGACGGGAAAAATTTCCGAACGCACCGTGGATTTTACGGATTTGGCTCCGACAATCCTAAATTTGGCGGGAATAAAAATTCCTGAGCAAATGTGCGGAAAGCCGTTTTTGGGAATGGATATTTCCGGAAAGAGCGATGAGGTTTTTCTGGTTGCGGCGCGTTTTGACGAAAGCACTTATTTCAGCCGCGCGGTAAGTTCGGGCAATGTGCGCTACATTAGAAACTTTTTCGCTTACAGGCAGCCGTTAATAGTTTCAAACTACGCTTTTGGACAGGCAGGTTGGCGCGCTTTTAGGCGGGCAGCCGTAGAATCCGATTCGCCGGCATTGGAATGCGCATACTGGTGGAAGCCCCAAGGCGCGCATTTCTTGTACGATACGGCTTCAGATCCCGACGAGACAAAAAATTTAGCCTATGGCAAATCGCACGGCAAACTTCTTAAAGACATGAAAAACCGCCTGAAGAAAG
>CALXLN010000065.1 GCA_944389215.1 uncultured Opitutales bacterium | reverse complement strand
AGAGAGAGGCTAAAAGCGCAAGAGATGGAGCGGCTTAAAAGCTTTTTTAGGGGAAATCCGGCAATAGAGCTTGCGTACGAATTTAAGGAGCGATTATGCGGGCTATTGAATAAAAAGAGTCAGACGGGAAAGCAATGCAGGGACAACATAAAGAAGTTAAAGGAAATGATGAAGATAATGAAATACGAAGCGCCGACAGAGTTTGGGAAGCTTGCGGAAACGATAAGCAAGTGGTTTGCGCCGATAATAAGAATGTGGAGGTTTACGAAAAACAACGGAATAACGGAAGGCTTCCACCGCAAGATGAAGTTGATACAACGCAGAGCCTACGGATACAGAAACTTTGAAAATTACCGCTTGAGAGTGCTTGTAGAATGCGGGGTAAAACTATGAAAGACAAATCTAAAAAATCAACCTATTCCACAACCTTTGGTGTTGACCCAAAAAATCAACCTATTCCACAACCTTTGGTGTTGACCCCGAAAATTACAGATTGAGGGTCTTGGTTCTATGCGGCGTCTTTCATTAAAATCCACTCTCTTTGGTGTTGACCCGAGAGTACTTGTAGAATGCGGGGTGAATCTATGAAAGGCAAATCTAAAAAATCAACCTATTCCACAACCTTTGGTGTTGACCCGATCAGTTCCTATATTGCGAATGGTTGACCAGTAGGGACTCGAACCCCAACAAAAGGTGCCAGAAACCTTTGTGCTACCATTACACCACTGGTCAATTTTTAAAGCCATAAAGAATGCGGATTGTTCAGTTATTGTCAAGTCGAATTTAATAATTTTAACCGTTTTCTTATGCCGAGTTTGACGGAAGCGGCGGTAAAAAAAGACGCACGGCTTTGTTTCCCATGCCGTGCGTCCGTTTGACAAACCTTACAAACCGATATAATAAAAAATTTATTCCATTTGCAAAAGAGCCTCTTGGGCGATTTGGGCAAATACTCCGTCGCCTTTAGTTTCCGACACCTTTTTTAAGGTTTCTTTTGCTTCTGCTGTTTTTCCAGCTTGCTTTTGTGCCAAGCCCAATAAATATCCAGCTTGCGCTTTATATGATTGCGCCAGCGTTTCGTCGTCGAATACGGCTTTCAATGCGGCTTCACCTTTGGCTTTGTCGCCAGATATGTAAATGCATACCGCTTCGCCCAGTTTAGCGCGGCCAAGCAGAACTGTTTTTGAAAGGTTCTGCTGGGCTTGCGAATAGAGTTTTTTGGCCTCAGGATATTTGCCTTCGGCGTATGCTGCGTCTGCGTTTTGGATTAATGCAACTCCGGCTAATTTCGTGCCGGAATTATTTTTGGCAAATTCTTCTAGTTGCGCCGGCGTTAGCGCGGCCTCGTAGGCGCTTGCCAGTTTCGCATTTTTATTGGCGGTATAAAGCTTCCATCCCTGTACGCCAAGCACTATTATGAAAGCGGCAGCGACTGTCCCCAATATGAAATTCTTGTTGCGAATCCAATATAACCAAACTCTGTCCTCAAATTCGACACCTTCCAAGTCTTCGTCTAAAATGACGGTTTTACGTTCGTCCGCCGACGGTATCGCTCCGTCGATAACCTCGTTTTTCTCCGCGGAGATTGGCTTATTTTTGGCGCTGTGAGGGCCTTTCCTGAAATTATTATCACTCATACTTGTTTGTAGTAATATAGAGGGTTAAAAAAGCATAAATTTACGCGCCAATCAAGAATAAAACTGCGTTTTTTTGCGTTCTTTATTTTTTTATTGCGATTTTTAGGTTTTGAATTTCTCTAATTATTGTTTTTCGGCCGCGCCGGCCGTAATTTTTCAAATTGCTATGATTAAAAAACTATATTTCGGGGCGTCGATATTTTTTGCGGCAGCAATTTTGTCGGCGGCAAACTTATACTTTAAAGGAACAACGGACAAATCTCCCATAGATTATAAAGTAGGGGAGCCAATAGTGTTTTCCGTCAGTCTTATGGAAGACGGCAAGCCCGTCGGCGGCAAAAAACTTGTTTGGAATTTCCGCTCGGACGACGGCATAACGGCTTCGGGTGAAGCTGTGTCGTCTGCGGAAAAGCCATTTGTCTACGAGGCGGGCATAGGCAAACCCGGATTTGTGCACCTGCAAATTACCGCGGTTGACGATGACGGAAAAAAGTTGAAAGACTCTCAGACATACGAGGGCGGAGCCTGCGCCGATTTCGATAAAATAAAATCCTCCGCCAAGGAGCCCAAGGATTTTGACGCATTTTGGAAGAAACAGAAGGCCAGATTGGCGAAAGTTCCCGTAAAGGCAAAGATGGTCAAAGTAAAACCTTACAATGAAAATTACGAATCTTATGAAGTTTGGATAGATTGCGTCGGCAAGCCCGTGCGCGCGTTTTTATCGTATCCTAAGGGCGCGCTTGAAAAATCACTGCCGGCTTCTGTGATATTTTCCGGTTATGGAGTGTATTCTGTCGGACCGGAACTTGGCGACGGAAAAAGTTTGGTGCTGCGCGTAAATCCGCACAGCATAGACAACGGCCGACCAAAAGAATATTATGAAGATTTGAAAAAAGGCGAACTTAAGGCGTTTGGCTGGAACGAAAAGGAGAATTCCGATCCGGAAACCACATATTTCAACCATATGATTCTTAGGGCAATCCGTTCTTTGGAATTTATAAAGCTTCAACCCCAATGGGACGGAAAGAACCTTACAGTGTCGGGCGGCAGCATGGGCGCTTTCCAGTGCATTTCGGCGGCCGCGTTGGACCGCGACGTTACATATTGCTACGCCGTCGTGCCCTGGATGTGCGACTTAAACGGCGTGAATAAAGGCAGGCTTAGCGGATGGCTTCCAAAATATACGAAGGCTTTGGGGTATTACGACACAACAAACCAGGTAAAGCGCGTAAAATGCGAGCTTTTTATCGATGTGGGGCTTGGCGACTACACTTGTCCTCCGTCCGGCGAGGCCGTTTTGTATAACAATGCAAAATGCCCAAAGACGATTTTATTTACGCAAGGCCGCACCCATAGTTATATGCCTCCCGAAAAACTCACCTGCCAAAAATCGAATAAATAGACTTAACTTAAAAAAGAAAAAACTTCCCGCATCTGGGAAGTTTTTTTCTTTTTTGGGGCATCCTCAAATTTTTTGCATATATTGCGGCTTTGGCTTTTTGTATGGGGTTGCGCGATAGCTGCAATCTATTCTTTGACAAATTTCTTGAATCGGAATGGAGCCGTCGAGAACGGCGCTGCACCAATGTTTTTTGTTCATGTGATAGGCGGGAAAATACATTTTTCCGTCTATAATGCCTTCAAGTTCGACGGCGGATATCCTGAAATTTAAAATCTCCGCCATTTCATCTGATTCTATTCCCAGTTTTCGTTTCGATACTGTAAGTAAAGCTCCGTACCATTTCCCAGAATCCTTTCTGCGCAATATTGCGTTGCGCGGGGATTTTTCCCATAAAAATTCCGGACTGTCTCCGTAGGTTTTGCGGACATATTCAATCAGCAATTTTGTTTGGGCGCATTTGAATATTTCTGTGTAAAAGCAGTTGTCCGCGATTTCAAACAGCGTTTTTTTATAGAATTGCCTTACTTTACCGACAAAATCTCCCTTCGCATTTTCAACAAGATGCAAAAAATACGGTTCGTTGAAAGTCCGGTCTATGATTTCGGCAGAGATTTTTCCGGAATCGTCTATTTCTATTCTCATCAGAAAACCGGAGTCCGGTATATCCGTGCTAAAAACATATTTTCCTTTTTTGCTTTTGAATCCAAATTTAACGAGCTTTGGAAACAAAGGCCTCTTGTCTTTAAAAATATTTTCCGCGATATTTTCCATTTCATCTTAAGACGCATGAATGCATTTTTCCCAATGATGTAAAACGCCTGTGATGGCGCTTGAAGAAAAGTCGTTTGCTGCTTTTACTGCGGCGCGGTATTCGGCGGCCCAGAAAATCTATTTAGATTGCGGATTCCCTCCGTTTGCGGGTTCGCCTGCTTTGGTGGAGGATTTTGTCGGCTGCGCATTGGAAGAAGTTTCAGCGCCTTTTATGAAAAACGGCTTAAATTCGGATAGCCCGTTTGCGGGGACGCCGTTGTTCATAATGGCCCAGATGCAATAATCGGCTATGAGCGGATCTTGATGGGCGCGGCGCAAAAGCGAATATATGGCTGTGCGGTTGAGGATTCCAAGCATAAATTTTTCCCTGTCGGCTGCGGCTTCGGGCTTTTTCTTTTCGGCTATCGCTTTTTCGGCAAACTCGGCTTCGGAGGCGTAAGAGAGCAAGTCCATCACGCGGTGTATTGGGGTATATGTTCCGTCGGCCATAAATTCGCCGAAAAGCATGTCCATTTGCGCGGCTCCGAGAACTCTGTCCCAACTTTTGTAAGGATCGGGAAAACTGGCTTCGCGTATGCGCTTTTGGTAGTCGCGCTCTTTTTCTGTCAATAGGGTTTCGTCAATTGCGTCGGCGTTGCATATCGCCATTAGGAATATTATCTTTGAACGTTCAAGATTGTCGTAGTTTTTGAAATTCTTTCTTATTTCATCCATTAAAAAATTGCAGTTTTTAAACGCGGCTTTCAGGAATCCGATTAAAGTGTAGTTTAGCGAGTTTGGCGCCCCTTTCTGCTCTAAGTTTAAGTCTTTGGAGAAGAAAATAGAGTAGAGGTGTTCGGCGGACGGCTGGAGATAGAAGCCTCTTATGTAGTCGTAAACAAGTTTTTCGCCAACAAACGGATTGGGCGGGCTCCACTTGACAAAGTCTGCGTATGTCGAGCCTTTTGCCTCCTCTCCTGAGATGTTGTCTTTGGCGGATATTTCAAAGAAATAGCGCCCTTCTTTGTAGTCTTTGGTTGCGCTTGCGGTTATGACGTCGGGGCAGGCGAGAATAATATCGCGGCTTTTTTTGTCGCCTTCAAACAGAGTCGGCTTCAGTAGGGTTTCGCGCGCGTTGTCAGGGGTTACGACATCGATGGAATATGTTACCGAGAATTTGCCGTCCTTGACTTGCGCCTTGTCGATAAATGAAAATATTGAAAATGTTTGTCCGATGAAAAGTTTTTTTATTGGGGCGATATGCGGGGTTGAATTGGGGGGCAGGTTAAACCACCATTGCATATTGGGATTTTGAAGGCTTGTATATATTCTTGCCCCCAATTTCGACGTTTGTGGAATTTCCGAGATTTGAACGGATTTCTCCGAAGAATTGCCGCTCTTGGATGCCTGATTATGTTGTGCCGCAGGTTCCGATTTTATCGGCGGCAGCGGATCTTGCGTGTCTATGCTGCTTTTTAGGGCAATGACCAAAATTATCGTCAGCGCCAAAAGAGAGAGTACCGATGGAATTGCTTTATTCATTATATCTTGGGGTATGTTGTTTAAATTAGTGCGCGGCGTTTAAAAAATTCTTCGACTATTGCTGTGTCTTCGCGGTAGGTTACCCCCTGCCAGATTTCATCCGTGGGGAGAATTTTCGCGGAGGCCGATTTTTCCTTTACCGCTTTGTCCACGGCGGCGGGAAGGTAGAATTCGGCTTTTGTGCTTTGGTAGTTCTTTGCGATAAAATCGTCGAAGTAACGCCCCAACAATTCCATAAAATCGGCGCTAAACGACCAAAAATTAAGCGAGGTAAATTCATCTCCCGTAAAAACATCACCCTCGTTGGAATGTATTTTCCCGGATGAGACATCCAGTTTAAGCCCCGTGAATTCGCGCACATCCACAAGGTTTAAATTTGCGTCGGCCGAGCAAATTCCGCGCGAAACTCCGCCGTTTTTTGAAAGAGTGTTTTTCAGCCTGTAACCCGCCAGAGCGTATGTATTGGGAGTGCGGGCGTCGAGAAATTCCGCGGATTGGAGATATACTTTGTCTCCGTAAAAATCGTCTGCGTTTATAGCCAGAAACGGTTCCGATACAATGTCCGCGCAGGCTAGAACCGCGTGTCCCGTGCCCCAAGGCTTGGTTCTGCCTTGCGGCAATTTAGCTCCGCAGCTTTCTTGAAATACGTAATGGACGTCTGTAAGATTTTCGTATTTTGCGGATACGCTTTCTCTGAAGACTTGTTCTATGTCTTTTCTTATCACGAATACGATTTTTTCGAAACCCGCCTTTAAGGCGTCCTCAAGGGAAAAATCCAACATTGTCTTGGGTGGATTGCCGAATTTTGCGGCTTGCTTTAGGCCGCCAAATCTGCTTCCCATTCCTGCCGCCATTGCTATTATTGCTTTTTTCATAATATGTGGTTTTAAACGGTTTTTATTTTGTGGGTGTATATGTGGGCGATTGCCGCCCCTGCGGCGTCCGATTCGTCGTTTGGCAGAATTCCGGCCCCGCTTACGAGATCGCTTACAGAGCGCGAAACCTGTTCTTTGCTTGCCCTGCCGTATCCGATAACCGCCTGTTTTATTCTGAGCGGAGGATATTCAAAAACTTCAAGACCCGCCAGCGAGGCTGCCGCAATTGCCGCCCCCCTGGACGACCCAAGTATCATTGCAGTCTTAAAATTTTGAACATACACGCTTTGCTCTATTGCCGCGCATATTGGGTGGGTGCGCTCTATTATTGCGGCGGTCTGTTTGAAAATATTTGCAAGGCATTCCGGCATGGAGAGGGATTTGTGGTTTGAGACCGTGAGGCTTTCAAGATACCGCAGAGTGCCGTCGGGCATGGATTCTATTACGGCAAGCCCCGTTCCGCGCAGGCTTGGGTCTATTCCAAGCACTATCCCGCGCATTTGTCCGCCGGTTAATGAGCTGTCTTTGGCTGCGTTTTTTTTCAGCATCCACTTTGAAGTTTTTGCTTTCACGGATTCCGACTTCCAAACGACCCCGCCATTGGCGAGCCGTTTGCTAGTCGTTCCTTCCACGATTTTTTGCGTCCAAAGCAGTCTGCCGTTTTTTGCCATATCGAAATATTACACAAGTTTGTATTCTCCCGGAACGGGCAGGGGGGCGATTGTTTTTTTGCCGAATTCCAACTTTTCGTTCAAAAGCGATTCTTTTGAGCGCAATTTTGCCCATTTGTATTTAAACCGGAGTCCTGAATAGGCGCTCAGCCTGCCGGCGATTGCCAGCATTGAAGAATCTGTCATTGCCTTCATTGTGTTTACAGCTTCGCCGTTGCGTACAGATTTTAGAAGAGTTCGATGCATCTCTAGCGCCGGGTCGGGCGATTCTCCTGCGACCCAGTTGTTTTCGCCCCTAATTTGCTGCCCCGAGAACAGATTTGTCTCAAAAACGCCTTTTGTTCCAAAAATTCTCTCCAGCACGAAGTGCGAGGTCGACGGCTCCTGCCTGCAAACGCTTTGCAAATGGACGTCGTTGCCGAAATCGAAGTCGATTGAAAAATGCGAAAATCTATTGCCGTATTGCGGCATAGGCAGCGAAAGCGCCCTGCCTCCAATGCCGTTTACAAATTCCGGTTCGCGCCCGAACGCCCAATTTATTACATCAAGATTGTGGACTTGCTGCTCTACGATATGGTCTCCGCACGTCCATGTAAACAAGCCCCAGTTTCTCAGCTGGTATTCCAGCTGTTCGGGGTCGGCGTCTGGCGGAGTCTTCAAATCCATTCCGTCGAAGTGCGGCAGCATCCAAAAGCATTGTGCGCCCAAAATCTCTCCTATTTGGCCGTCTTGAAGGCGTTTTACGGCCTCGCGGTATCCTGCGTGGTAGCGGCGCTGGACGCCGCTTATTACAGTGAGCTTTTTTGCCTGCGACTCTTGGGCGAGGGCATACATTTGCCTCGCCTGCACGGGGTCGACGCACACGGGTTTTTCCATAAAGATATGGACATTTGCATCAACTGCGGCTTTAACTTCCTGCGGGCGGAAAACGGGCGGAGTTGCCAGCACGATAATGTCGGGTTGGGTTTCCAACGCCTGTTTGCAGCAGTCCAGCCCCGTAAAAATAGTGTCGCGGCAGACTTTGTATTTGCCGGAAGCGAATTCTCCGCGGGCGGAGGAAATATCCGAGAGCCTTTTGTACAGAGCCAGCGCGCAGTCTTCAAATGCGTCGGCGAGCGCGACTATCGATATTTGGTCGTCAATTTCCATTAGGGTTTTTGCCGCGTTGAATCCGCTTCTGCCGCAGCCTACTACCGCTATTTTCAAACGCTGGTCAGACGCGAGGTTTGCCATGGAGTATTTTGGCAATGCAGCAGCCGTGGCGGCAGCGGCCGCCGTCTTAAAAAAGTCCCGTCTTGGCATTTGATTCATAAGGCGCAATATTTAAAGCCTCTCTGCCGATATGCGAGACTATTTTTTTGCCTTTGATTAAAAATCGCCCGGTAGATTTTCTTTCTTTACAGAGTTGTGCGCCAGTGCGATATTATTTGGAAGAAAAATGGGAATTCGCGGAATTTACAGGTTGATTATGCTTATTATGTCGATTGCCATTGTCGCATTTGCGGCGATAGCGTACGTCAATTGGCTGGCTATGCGCGAAGAAAACGCCGAGCGCGAAATGGTTCGCAAAAAGTTGTCTGACCATCTCGAAAACCTCAAAGCCGAGCGCGAATATAAGACACAGTATTTTTACCGCCTTTTGCACGATGAAAAATTTGCCGAAAGAATAATACGGGAAAAACTTGGTTTTGTTGGCAAGGACGAAATAGTCTTTAGATTTGACGACTCAAATCCGGTTGGCATTGAAATGGGGGCGGGGTCCATGGGAGGCAAACCGGTTTCAAACGCTGCCAGCGGCGACGATAATTCCGCGGAGAATCTTGCAGAGGATTTTAGGCGCGGGCAACTATACGACTCCGAACCCCGGGAATCTATTTTGTCGCGCCTTATGTTCTGGCGGCACAGAGTTTCGCCGCAGTCGGCAAGCGGCGGAACTGTAGATGAAGACGATTCCGGGGAGCAAATTCCGCAGATAAATATAGATTTATTGGAGCAAACGGCGGAAAAAAATATGGCCGCCGCAAAAGCCGCGCAAAAGCGCGAAGAGGAAAACGCGACCGTCCAAATAAAATTTTCACTGGATCCATACGATTCGGAAAAGAACGAAGATTTAGGGGAAGGGGAAACGGAAGAAAAACGGTCCTTTGAAACGTCGGACTTTATGTCTTCGCAGCGCCATTCGGGCGCGTTGGTTTCGTCCGGCTCCCAGAAAACTTCTACTATAAAGGTTGGGGGCGGAAGCTCTAATTCAAGGGGTGAAAAGCGGCCGGGGAGCGTGAAAAAAATCCGCTTTCAAAGCAATTGATTTTATGAAAATTTTAAAGGCATGGTGGCATTCGGCGTCGGAGATACTTGTTGTTTTCAATAGGGATTTACCGGATGTATGCGACTTGAATGTTTCGGGCGCCGAAAGGATTCCGACATTTTCAATTACGCGGCCTCCGAAATCCTTGTTCGCAAAGTATAGCTCCTATTATATAGATTGCGGCGCAGTGCATTTTTCGCTGGAGGAAGATAACTTTCCAAACTGTCCGAAATGCGGAGATTTGGATTATTATCTGTGCGGCTCTTTTAACGGATGGGAGAAGGCGATTGGAGACCAGCGTTGGAAGATGAAAGCCGCCGAAGACGGCTCGCGCGAAATAAGTGTAAAACTTTCGGATTTAGGGCTTGCAAAAAGAACGGCGCATTTCAAATTCGCCGCAGGGGACGGGCATTGGTTGGAACCGCGTCCGGATGCTCCAAATATAGAGCACGACAAGCATGGCTTCGCAAACTTGCGCCTGAATTTGGACCGCACAGGAGCCCATATTTTATCCGTCAAATTTGAGGATGTTTGCGGCCTTTGCGACAATTTGAAAATAAGCGCGCCAGAATTGGGATGTTCTGTTGACGTCGAAGTCGCGCAGCTATTGTTTCAAATTTATTCTAGCGCAAAATTGGGATGCAGCTTGGAGGACGGCGCAACTAAGTTTTCGATATTTGCCCCTCGCGCATCCTCTGCAAAGGTTCTTTTGAGCGGAGACGGCAAAAATTTTACCGAATCTATTCGCGCGTACTCTGCGGACGGCGCGGTTTGGACTGCGTCGGCAGAGAAGGATGTACGCGGCATGTTTTACGTATGGCGCATCGACGGCAAAAACTCCACTCCGGGAACAGATTTCGATTCTGGCAAGAACATTGCAGATCCTTACGCTTTGGCGATGGAGTCTTCATCGGGATGTTCAATAGTCGAATACGAGCGCCCTCGCAAGCGCCGAAATTTCAAACCTCCGTCGTGGCACGATTTGGTCGTGGTGGAGGCGCATTTGCGCGACGTTTTGGCGAAAGCTCCCGCGCCGCTTTCCCGCGACGAGCGAATGCGTTTCGAGGGCTTGGCAAAGTGGCTTAAATCTCCCGACTGCTATCTGCGGCTTACTGGCGCAAATTGCGTGGAGCTTCAGCCGATTCAGGAATTTACGGCGGAGAAATACGACGATTACGAGTGGGGATACATGCCGGTGAACTGGTTTGCGCCCGCGAGTTCGTATTCTTCAAATCCAAAAGAGTGCTCGCAATACGCGGATTTTTCGGCTCTCGTTGACGCATTTCACGATGCAGGAATCGCGGTTATTTTGGATGTCGTTTACAACCATGTTGGCGAGCCAAACTATCTGATCCGGGTGGACAAGGAATATTATTTTGAGACCGACCGCAACGGCAATCTAGAAAATTTTAGCGGATGCGGAAACGATTTTAGGGCAAATGTCCCAATGGCGCGCCGCATGATAATAGATTCCTTAAAACACTTTATGTCCGTTTACGGTGTGGACGGATTCCGCTTCGATTTGGCAGAACTTTTGGGTTTGGGCGTACTGAGGGAAATAGAGCGCGAACTAAAAAAGGAAAATCCCGACGTGATTTTGATTGCCGAGCCTTGGAGTTTCAGGGGGCATATTGCGTCGGCTCTGCGCGAAACTGGATTTGCGTCGTGGAACGACGGATTTAGGGAATTTATGCTCTCCTACGCAAAGGGCGGGGGAAATTTCGACGGCTTTAAATATTTTATGCGCGGGAGCATGGGCGGAACCTCCCGTTTTCCGGCGCAGTCGGTAAATTACCTCGAAAGCCACGACGATATGTGCCTTTTTGACAGGATTACAACTTCGCATTATATGCCGTCTTTTGCGGACGTATCGCGCTACAAAATTGCTTATGCGCTTGTTTTGACGGCGCACGGAATACCTATGCTCGCCGAAGGGTTTGATTTGCTGCGGACTAAATACGGCAAGAATAATACCTATAAGGATGGAGCCGCAAATGCGCTGGATTACGCCAGAGGCGGACGCTTTCCGGGGCTTTGCAATTGGATGAGAAGATTTGTAGAGTTTAGAAAGTCGGATTCTGCAAAGGCCTTGCGCCCGGAACATCCCGTCTCGGATGGTTTCTTTAAATTTTTTGCGGGCGATATGTCAACTGCCGCGGCGGTTCTTTTCAATGCGGACTCCTCGCTTTGCGCTCCGCGCGTTTTTGCGGCTTTCAACCCAACGGAAAATTACGCCGAATTCCCCGTTGGCGGCGAAGACTCCGGAGAATTTAAGCATATCGCCGACATCGACAATTTTGACATGGCCGGCTTAAAAGTGGATTCCTGCTCATTTGCCCACGGAGTCTTAAAGCTGCCGCCGTTGTCGTTCGGACTATGGATTGCTAAATGTTGAGTGGAGCCGATTTTAGTTGATATAATAATCGCGGGCGACGCTCAAGTCATTGCGCATTTCAAATATTTGGGGAATTCCCGTGGGAATTTCAAGGTTTGGTATATCGGCATCGGAAATTTGCTTTATATATTTTACAAGAGCCCTCAAGCTGTTTCCGTGGGCTGAAATTAACACGTTTTTGCCTTCGAGCAAAACGGGCGCAATGGCGTCGTTCCAAAACGGAAGCACGCGCTCGCAAGTTGTTTTCAGTGATTCCCCCATGGGAAGAACCCTAGGGTCCATATTGCGGTATTTTTTTTCAAATAGCGGAGAGCGCGCATCTGAAGGTTTAAGCATCGGCGGCGGAATATCGTAGCTGCGCCTCCATATGCGGACTTGTTCTTCGCCGTATTTTTTTACGGTTTCGGATTTGTCCAAACCTTGCAGTGCCCCGTAATGCCTTTCATTTAGCCGCCACGAGCGGATTTCCGGGACGTAGAGGCAGTCTGTTCCCGCGGCGGCTAGATGAAGCGTCCTTATTGCCCGTTTCAGCAATGATGTATAGGCAACATCCCAGGATATTCCATTCTTTGCAAGGAGCTTTCCTGCAACTCGCGCCTCTTTTACCCCATTTTCAGACAAGTCTACATCAGTCCAGCCCGTGAATTTGTTTTCGAGATTCCACAGGCTTTGTCCGTGCCTCAATAAAATTAGATTCGCCATATTGTCTTTATCGGCGTGGTTTCACATCCGATAAAGACAGGCTATTTATTTGCGCTTGTAGTATACGTTTTCCGGACCGACAATAAATGTTATTGCGGAAGTAAGATTCATTGTGAAATTATCTCCGCGGGGAATTGCCATATTTCCTCCGACGTGGTTTTTCATCTCTAAAATCTTTCCGTCCACAGAAACGTCGACTTGGCTTTGTTTGTATTCGTTCAGGCTCCATATTGCGAAGACGTTTTTGCCGTCGTCGCGCACCCAGTTGGCAAGGCATATTTCATTGTCGCGCTTCATTACGGGAACGGATTTTTCGCCCAGCATTTTTACCGCGTTATTGTAGGCGTACCACGCGGGTTTTTTTGAGAGGTTATGCCGCGTCAATCCGAAATAGCCTTCGGCGTCTCCCTCTCTGGCGTTTGAACGGTAACTATATGTAAATATTTTTTCCACTCCGCAGGATAATATGGTTATCATATAGCGCGGCAGCAACTTGGCTTGGTAATGTTCGGAGCCTCCGGAATTTACGGGCCCCGGGAAAATTATTACGTTGCCTTTCATATCCCCTCCCAATTTGTAGATTCCGCCAAGAGGATATTTTTTACCTTTATGCACGGCGTAGAATATGGGTATAAACTTGTCTTGGGGGCCGAGCTTTTCCGCCGTAAGGTAATAGGGAGAATACACTCCGGTCGGAGCGAATCCTGGAAATTCCTCTCCCGCCTCGTATCCGGATATGAATTTCTTGGGAAGCGACTCGTCTTTTCGCACGATTCCTATCCTGAATTTTTCGGCGGCGTCGGTGCCTCTGTATTTCAAGGAGTATATGTTTTCCGCATTCGGCACGAATTCGTTTATGAAGGGCACATGGGCGGGGCTGACAATAGTCCCCCCGTTTGCCACATAATCGCGCAGGGCGTTTATGTATTTGCGCGGGAAAGTTCCGTTTGCGGGAAGCAAGATAGCCTTGACTTCTTTCGGATTCAGATTGCCGATGTCGGAAAGCTTTATTCGGACAAAACTTTTTACGCCTGGAAAGACGTAATCCGTGTAGTCGTGCATGTAGTCGGTAAAATAATTTTCGCCGCGGTCTTCAAAAACGGCAATTTCGCTTTGGTTGCCGATGCCTAGCTTTTTTAGCGCAAGGGGAATTCCATTTACGGTCGCAGGTTGAAGTGGCGCCGTATTGGAACCCGTTTCTGTGACCCATACGGGCTTGTCTATGCCGTATTTTTTCATCAAGTTTCTGACGTTTTCAAACGCAGCTGTGAAATCCAGCTCTGGAGCTTGCGGTCCGT
>CALXLN010000064.1 GCA_944389215.1 uncultured Opitutales bacterium | reverse complement strand
AAGTTGACGAAGAGGGCTTTTTGCGCACGACGGAAGGCTTCATGGTATCCTCAGACGATACATATTTGGATTACGCCTACCTTGTTGAAGCAGGCGACGGCGGCTATTGGGTAAACGTAACTTCAGTTCCTGAACCTGCCGAATGCGCCCTTGTTTTCGGCTCGCTCGCATGCGCTTTGGCTTTGGCTAAGAGAAGATTTAGAAAATAATTCCTTTTATAGGTATTTTCTTATTTAAACCCATTTTATTTAAATGTTCAGCGCGCCTGCCGGCCTTTCGGGAGGCGCGCTCGGTTTTGGGAAACAAAACCTATGCGCAAAAATACTCAATATCTTAAAACTCCGCAGTTTATTTGTTGCGCATCCTTTTCATTTTTATTTATTGCGCATTCGCCGCAAACGCGCTTAGAGCACAGCGCATTCAGTGTTCCCATATGCGCATTTCAATATTTTAGAATAAAATTTTCGCCTGCCCTTCTTGCCAACTTGCTGATATGCAATCCACTATTGACTTGCATCATTCTACGCATAAAAGATAATAATATCCATATTGGAAATTCATTTTCCGTTGCCATGTTCCATATCAGATTTTTTCCAGTATTTGCAGCGGCAATTTTATCCGGTTGCCTCGGGAAAAGCCGTGTTGTATCGGTAAACGACGCTCAAACGGGGCTTCCCATAGAGGGCGCTTTTATTTACGCTGCCGATTGCGATATGTTGAACCCGTTTAATACCCATGGTTTATATAAGAGCGATTCTAACGGTTTAACCCCCATAAGCGAACGCGGCAGGGTTATTTACGTTTTAGCGGGCAAAGAGGGTTATTCGCTGTGGCGCACAAATGAAAGCGTAGACAAAGGAGATTTTCTGGAAACCAGAATAAATTTAAAAAAAGAAAAAGAAAAATCGGCCTATAAAGCGCGCACAGAATATTTTAAGCGGTTCCCCTCCGATGCTGAAAGCCAGAAAATCGCCTCGGAAATAAAATCATATTTCGCAAAACGAAATACCCGCATAATATTTTACGAAGATTATGATAAAATTGCGGATTCAAAGATTAGAGTAGTTGATTCCGAGACAAAAGAGCCCATAAAATCCGCAATGCTTTTAATTACGGTTTGGGCGCCGCATTTCAGCACAAAGGAATTGCTTGTCGAAACGGATGAAGACGGAACGGCGACAGTATCTTTGGAGCAGGAATACCAATTTTCCTTTATAAAGACAGGCAAGGAGGGGTATTTTCCATCCAATCGTTTTAAGAAAGACGAGTATCGGCACAATTTATACAATGTTGAACTCGCCAAAACGGGCCTGCCGACTGACACATCGTTAAAATTATATGTTTCAAATAAAAAGAAATTCTCAAAAGCCCCCACCGATATTCCCCTATGGGAACGCTACAAAACCTACATAAGAAGCGTCGGAGGAGACATATTTTATTCATTGGACGATTAACCGCGCACGCATAAGAATCCTACGGCAATAAGGTTAAATAAATCGTTTGGCTGCAATGGCGGGGCGGAATATTTTTAATCAATCTTTTTGTATGATTATAATTTTTATCGCACACCATTCCACGTGAAATCCAATTATAGGCGCAACCAATAAAAAGCCCTTTAATTCCATTCAAATCTGCATATATTAAAACCCCGGATGTTTTACACACGGGGGGATTATAGGCTAACCGCGCAATTCTTATAGATATATTAAACCATGCCCAAATTAAAACTACCGCCAAGTCCAAAATTAAGGTCTTTTTAACAGGTAAATATTCAAATTCTTTCCCGAAACATATAAATATTTTAATGAACGCATAAACGGTTTTCAGCCCGACCTCCCCGCGCCCAAACTACATCAGAAAAGTTTATTGTGCAATATGTTTTAAAAAATGTATTTATTTTGTTGTAAAAGTGTTTTCATTTAATATAAGAATTTTTTAGTTATTCAGATGCAATATATGAAAAGTCTTCCAATTTTTATTTCTTTTGCGTTGGGCGCAAGCGCCTTTGGCGCCGTATCGCAAAGCGGCGATTGAACTTCCGCAAGCACTTGGAGCGACTCCACCGTTCCCGGGCTTTCCAGCGATACCCCGCTTCCCACATTGAGCTTTGACTCAACCGGACTTGAACTCAACGTAAACGAAAACGCCTGGGTAAATGTAATCAATGTTGCCACAACGGAGAAAGCCACAATAAACATAGCCGCGGGCAAGACACTCACATTTCTAGGCAACGCCAGCGACAGCGACCCCAAAGAAATATTTTACGGCACAAAAGACTTTAGCGAAGTCGTATTCAACGGTGAAGGCACTATTTCTATAGAAAATCCAAGTGAAAGAAATCTTGGGAATGGAATTTGGACATTTAACGCGGCAGTCAACCAAGGTTCAAAAACACTCTTCTTGGCGAACGAGGGAGTTTTAAACATCAATGGAGGTTGGACGTCAAGCGGACAAATTTCCGCCTCGAATACTACTATAAACATAAATTCAAAACTCACAAACACCTCATCCCTTAATATTTGGGGAGTAGGAAGCAAATTAAATATAGCCGAAGGAATAGAGGTTCTCTGCGGATCATACGGCATGGTAAGCGGTACAATAAAAGGCAATATAGTAGCCACAAGTATGAACGGCAGCGACCAATATAGCATAAGCTTCGGCAGAAAAGACGACACGCGCGGAACAATATTATTCGACACGACCG
>CALXLN010000063.1 GCA_944389215.1 uncultured Opitutales bacterium | reverse complement strand
TAATGCCTTCGGCGGAAATTTTTTTTTTCTTGTGAGAATCATCGGTGAGCGTCAGTTGAATAACGAACTTGTCTTCCCGGGGAATGCTCACTATTTCCAAAGAAAGCACGCCTTTGTCGTTTGAAATGCCGTTGACTTCAAAAGCTATTATCGCGTCCTTCTGAAAAATTCTGGGCAAGGTATTTTTTACTACCGTGCCGTCGGACTCGAGAATGAGCTCGGCAGTGTCGTTTGAAGACTCTCTAGACACAATCGTATCCCCGAAAGCGGGCTGCACTATTACGCTGTTGCCCTCGGCCTTGGGCGCGGGAAGAATTATTTTATCGTGCAAATTGAGAAGTTCCAAATCCGCCGAAGCAAGATTGAACGCCTTTTCAAACGCCGACACGTTTTTAATTGCGTTAAATTCCGCGTCGACAGCAGCTTTGTTGCGTTCGCCGAGGTTGGACAGCGGAACCAGCGGAGAAGGCGTGAACAATCCCGCCCAAAACGTGTTGTGCATAAGAATAAAAGACGGCTCCGGCAAGACCAAAGCGTCTGCGGTGTTGCCGAATTTGGAAACTCCAACAGGCTTTTTGTATTTCTTGGAGAAGAATTTGTTGTGGGAATGAACCGACAATGCAAAGTCCCTAACGTCGAAGATATTAAAAGCCAAAACATCGCAAGAATCTCCCGACCATATGAATTCAAGCTCGCTGGAAGTCCCCGCCGAAAGCATTATGGGATGCCCTTCGGTGTCTGAATCGCGCAAAGTTACATTTGCGTTTGAAAGCCACATCATGCGGTTGTCGAGGCCATCTATGTCGAAATCGTCTATGCCGTCTATTATTTGCCACATCAGCAAATCGTCCCTGCACCCGAAGCGCAGCGCGCAATAATGCAAAAGAGTGTTGAATTTTTGCTGGGCTTGCAGCTTTTTAAAGAAGTCTGCCGGAGACGGCGCAAGCCCGCTCTTGGCAAAATACGAGAGCTGGTAAGCGGATTCAGAAAACGACAATGGGCTTGCGAAGCACAAAATCGTCTTTATTCCAAGCCCGTTTGCGGCGTCCATAAGCTCCTCGACTTTATTAAATACAGCCACGTTTATCCATCCCGCCTTGGCGGAATCGGAATCTTCAGCCACAAAGGCAGTACACGGGGCTTCGATGCATATTCTTATCACGTTGCCGCCAGCCTTTGAAAGACGCTCCAAAAGAGCCTTCTGCGAATTGAGGTCCAATTGTATCGGAAAATTTCCGCCTATGGCGCGCATCTTATCCCCTGCCTTGTTTTCGAAATGGGAGAAATTTTTCTTGTCCAGTTTAAATATTTTGGACGGCTCGCCTTCCGCGACGGTTAAATCGTATTCAAGAGAAAAATAATTTTTATTTTTCGCGCGAACGTTTATTGTGTATTTATATTTTCCGGCTTTCGGCAGCCTATACATCAATTTCCAAGTGGATTTTTCCGAGTCGCCTTTTTCAAAGAAAAACGGAGCGTTTTCGCTGACTCCATTAGACTCGCCGTTCACGTACATTTCTACCATGATGTCCTTGGAGTCGAACGGATTTTCAAACGGGACGTTTAAGTCCACATATCCGGTAACCAAACCGCCGGCTTTTAGATTATCAGAATTTATGTCGATTGAGAGGAAGTGGCTGTCCTGAACCGGAGCCGGAGGCTCAACTGGCTTTTTTTCAACAACCGGCTTGGGCTCTTCAACGGCTGTTTTTTCTATCTTTTTTACGGGCGCCGCCTGTTCTTCCGCGGATTCTTTTTCCTGTTTTTCGCAAGCTGCCACGCCCAAAACAATGGCTATGGCTAGCAGTTTACAAAGTATATTAGTTTTTGACATAATTTTTTAGGATAATGGGGTTGATAAAAAATTAAAGGCTCTCCAAACGCGAGCAAACTTCGTCTATTAGAAAATCGGGAGTGGACGCTCCTGCCGTTACTCCTACGACTTCGTATTTTTTTATTTCGTCGAGATTGAGTTCGTTTATTGTTTCGATATGAAAACACGGCAACCCGGTTCGGTTTGCCATTATCGCAAGCTTTACAGTGTTTGCGGAGTGCTTCCCGCCTATCACAACAATCGCCTGCGCCCCTTTTTCGGCGAGAGTTTTAACGTCTTTCTGGCGCTCTTTTGTCGCTCCGCAAATAGTGTCTATCACCTTGGTATCGGGAAAGCGCTTTTTAAAATAGTCCGAAATCTCCCTATAGTCGTCGGTAAACATGGTTGACTGCGAAACCATGCATATGTCGCCGGTTATTTCCGGAAGCGCGTCGATATCCTCCCGGGTTTTAACTACATACCCTTTGGTTCCAGCGTACCCCAAAAGCCCTATGACCTCGGGATGGTCGGGGTCTCCGACTATCACGGTAGTATAGCCTTTGTTGGCGTGCATTTTTATTATGCCGGCGATTTTTCCGACGTCCGGGCAAGTCGCGTCTTTGTAGCGCATTCCCAAACTACGCAAATATTCCCTGCGTTCGGGCGAAACTCCGTGGGCGCGAAAAACCAGCACCGAATTATCCTTCGTCTTTTGGTCGATTTCGGAATCAATTTGCCCTTCGCTTTTATAGTCGCCAATTTCCAAAATACCCTTGTTTGTCAGGCGCTCCATCATTTGGCGGTTATGGATAAGCGGGCCGTCGGTGTAAACCCTGCATTTTCCGCCCTCAGTGCAGGTGGTTGCTATGTCTATGGCTCTCTCCACTCCAAAGCAGAATCCCGCGCTCTTTGCTCTGATTACTTTCATGATAAATTCTCGATAAAAAATTGGGTTAGAAAAATCAAATCCGACGATATGTCAATGGCAACACTTTTCTTTAACAATTGTTTATTTTGATTTCAGGAAATACCCGCGCTGCTTTTCCGAAACCGCCATTCCGGCGCGCTCCATAACTGCCATCATGTCCTCCCAGACAAGGCGCTTCATAGCCGCGGAAGCGTATTGCAACAAGAAAGACGGATGGTAGGTTATCATTAAATCCCTGCCTTCAAATGAATGCCAATGCCCGCGGATTTTCCCCATTCTCCGCGCGGGATCCGGGCCCAAAAGCCCGTTCACGGCAGTCATGCCTAAAGCCACTACTATTTGAGGGTTTACAATCTCTATCTGTGCCTTTAAATACGGCAGGCAATAGCGCATTTCCTCCTCCGTCGGGGGTCTGTTTCCCTTGGGAACTTCAGGGCGCCAATTCATTATGTTGCCTATATAAACGTCGGAACGCGATAGTCCCATTGCCGAAATAATTTTAGTCAGAAGCTGTCCGGCCTTGCCGACAAACGGCTCGCCTTGAATTTCTTCGTCCGCGCCCGGCGCCTCGCCGCAAAAGAAAATTTTTGCGTCCAAATTCCCGATTCCGAAGACTATTTTCTTGCCGGGCTTAAGATGCTGCGCGCACACTTTATCGCCCAATACGATATCGCGCAAGGCGTTCCAACGAACAACCTTGTCTCCGTCAGGAAGAGTAAACGGAGTAGGATTTGGAATTGGCGCGATTCCCTCGAAACTGCGCTTTACCACAACCCTTCCTGCCTGTGCGCCCTTTTCTTTGTTTTGATTCATAATAGATTCAGACAAATCCGCGTTGGACAAAAATTTTACCTCCTCGACGTCGTCCACAAAATTCTCCTCTTTTTTTTCATGAGCCCGGCGGGACATCCGCCCGGCGCGGTCGCCGGAGTTTCCGATAGACGATGCCATGCGCTTCAATATTTCCACGGACTCGTCGTCCAACGCCACGGTATCGTTGCCCTCCGCGGACAAGCGCAGCAATTGCTCCTCTATTGTTTCCAGAAACTCCCTCATCGAGCCTCCCCCAAAACTGCGTTTGCGCGCGCCAATATTCTTTCGACGTCCGCGAGCCTTCCCTTGCCTTCCGCCCCGCACGCCAAAGCGCCTTCTTCGGGATCTACAAAATAAACGCCCGCTTTTTTAAGTGCATCGATATTTCTGCGAACAAACGCATTGCCGTACATATTGCAATTCATGGCGGGAGCCACGAGCACGGGAGCAGCCGTCGCCAAAAACACGGTTGTCAGCATGTCATGGGCAATTCCCGCGGCAAAACACCCTATTATATTCGCCGTAGCGGGCGCGACCAAAAGCAAATCGGCAGACTCGGCCAGAGATATGTGCTCGGGATGCCAATCCTCCACATCTTCCCACATCGAAGTGTATACCTTGTTTTTTGAAAGCGTCTGAAATATTCGCGGAGACATGAGCTTGCAAGCGTTCCGGGTCATTATTACCCTGACGCTAGCTCCTGACTTAACCAGCTTGGACGCCAAATCGGCAGATTTGTACACGGCGATGGAACTGGACACGCCAAGGATTACGGTCTTGCCTTTCAGGTTTTCAAAAATTCCATTTTGCATAAAAAAAATTTTTACAAATATGATAAAAAGTGCAAGCTGATTTCTATGGCAGGTTTTAGAGCGTATTGCGACTTTTCTTCCGAACCCAACCGAAATTCCTTAAAGGAACGCGGCGGAACATTGGAACTCTCAGCCGACGAAAGCCGGCACTTGTGCGGATCGCTTCGCGCGGCCGCCGGCGACACAGTGGAGGCGTTCGACTTGGACGGCAACATTTTCTCATGCAAAATTTCCGCAGCCTCCCCCAAACGCGCAATCCTCGAAATAATTTCAAAGCTGGAAATCAAAGCACCCGATAAACAAATATATATAGCCCAATGCCTTCCAAAATCAAAAGCCTTTGAGGAAATCATCCGCCAAAGCGTAGAAATTGGGGCAGCCGGAATAATCCCAATATTGTCCGAACGAACTCTGTTGCGCTTCGACAACAAAAACGATGCCGAAAACAAAGTCAAAAAATGGCGCGTACACATAGTCGAGGCGGTAAAGCAGTCGGCAAACTTCTCAAGTTTTGAGATCGGCGTCCCGCAGCCTCTGAAAAAATTTCTTTCAAGCTCCTGCAATTTCGACCTTCTAATAACGGCAAGTTTGCGGGCAAACGCCAAGCCGATATTGGAATTGCTGTCGGAATCGGCAAAATCTTCAAATCCTCCACGCAAAATTTGCATACTCATAGGCCCCGAAGGCGACTTGACAGAGTCGGAATACGACGCCGCGGAACTCGCCGGATTCAAACCCGCCACACTCGGTGGAAACGTAATGAAGTGCGACACCGCCGCACTGTGCGCGCTTTCCTGCGCGGTGAATTTTTTTATGCCAAGACAAAAATAACGGCACTTTTAACGCCGAATAATGTCTATTACGGCGGTGGAAAAATTGCGGAAACATTTGGAAATAATATTTGCGGCCCTCAGCGCGATATTTGCGCTGCTTGCTGTTTTTAAATATTTTCTCGGTTCCGGCGGACAAGACGCGCCCCAAATCGGCGAGCGTTTCCCCAAGACAACTGAACCCCGCGAATGGGGAACACAACTGCTTTCCGAAGCCCGCAAAACATCTCGCCTGATTTTATTTGAAACTGAAAAATCAGAAGACGCCGAATGGCATTCCGAAATTCTTCCCTATTTAAAAAAATCCCCCAAAACAAGGCGGATTCTCGAAAATTATTACTTGACTGCAAAGCTGGACCGCAATCTTTGGCCCGCCGATTACGCCGTTTTGGAAAATCTTTTGTCCTCAAATGCAGACAGCCGGTTATCGCTAAAAACAGGTATATTGTCGCCGCGGATGCGCCCGATATATCTGGACTCCGAATTTGTTCCCAAAGACAGCCCGTCCCACCCTTCTATAGCCACTATTATAGCCGCTGCGGCCAACGAGTATTACAGGAACAAAGACAAAATACTGGAATCGGCAAGGAACTCCGTCCGGCTCATATATAACCCGCAGGATTTTAAATCCGTAACGATAGAATCCCCCTACATTCCCCGCATGAGCTTCCTGAACGCGGAGAGCGTGGCGTTGTTGACATTCTTTTTCAATCCCCAGAACATAAGCGCCCCCGCCGCTGTGATTACGGAAAATGCAAGACTTGCAATGCGCATATACACCACCGACATACGGCAAATCGCCGCGAAGCGCGCCGCGGAATTTGCAGTTGAAACAATGTTGCAAAGGTTGAAAAATCCGAAAATTCCATCTTCGGAAAAACTTCTCATAATGCAAAGCCTGTCGGAATACTATCTGGTAAAAAGAGATCCTCAAATAATAGAAAAAGTTTCAAAATTCGCGGATTCTTTAATAGCCAAGCAATCCCCCGAAGGTTTTATTAAAATAAACAACCTGCCCACGGTGCGCCACAATGCCCTGGCAATAGGAGTATTGTCCCGGACCTATGCGCTTACGGGCGACAAAAAATACATTGAATCTGCAAAGAAATGCGCTGAGGCACTAGCCGCATTGCAGAGGCCGTTCGGAGAGATGCCGGCAATTATGGACAATTCAAAATCCTCCCAGTCGTCATCTTTTGAATACGCATTGACCGCGCGCGCATTCTGCGATTTGCATTATTTCACGGGAGAAAGAAAATTTATCCTTTACGCAAAACGCACTTTGGAGGAATGGGAGGACTTTTACATGACTCCGCTTGGGTTATGGTCTGTAAATTCCGAGAATTCGCCTCTCAGCAACTACGCCCGCCCGGTATTTTTGGAGGACAACTTGTATCCGTCGTACATAGGAACCGCCGCTCAAACAATTGCCTACTTGAAGAAAAACGACCCAGGATTCAGAACCTCGAACGAAGCGAAAATCAAACGAATGACAGCCTCGGCTTTTACGTTTTCGCCTATTTCAAGAATTTCAAACGCATCCTACAAGCTGTCTTTCTTCATGTTTAACGACGCCCGTTCAGACGCCGCGGTAAAATTGCCGAACATGTACTATGACAACAGCTTTGACTCGGAAAGAGAAGAATCTCTGAGCACAATACGATAAATTTTAATAGTCCAGCATTCTCACATGCCTTTGTTTTCTTGGAATCGAAACCGTAATGGTGGTTCCCTTGCCTTGAGCGCTTTTTACGTCTATTTTTCCGTCGTGCGCGCGAATTATAGCCTGGATTATCGTCATTCCCAAGCCGTGTCCGTCCGGTTTTGTCGTATAGTGCGGTTGAAAAAGATTTGAGATGCCGTCTTCATCCATGCCGCACCCCGTGTCGGAGAAAGCTATTTTCACAAAGTCATCGTCGCTAGTAGCCGAAATCGTCAGGCTTCCGCCCTTGCTCATTGCCTCTATCGCATTTTTCAGTATGTTGAAATAAAGCTGCTTCAACAGATTTTCGTCACCGTAAACCGCAGGAAGCGCGGTATCGGTATTGACCAAAACGGTTATGTCCATATTCAGAAGCTCTCCGTTTAAAACTTTTAAAGTCTC
Organism: uncultured Opitutales bacterium; assembly: GCA_944389215.1. Taxonomy (GTDB): domain Bacteria; phylum Verrucomicrobiota; class Verrucomicrobiia; order Opitutales; family Intestinicryptomonadaceae; genus Merdousia. The sequence continues at coordinate 2,639 of CALXLN010000063.1, read as the reverse complement.
GGCGAGCGGCTTCAATGGGTCGCACTCGCGCAAATCCGCGCGCATGGGGCGCATAGCCTTCAAAAAATTCTCTATTATCCCGTCCAGACGCGAAACCTCCGAAGAACATATCGAAACAGAATCCTCCGCGGCCGAAAGCAGTTCTGCGTCCAGTTTTCCAGCCTCCTTTAACTTCGCAAGCTTGCGCTTTACAAGCTGCAAATGTATATTGATTGAATTCAGCGGATTTCCTAATTCGTGGGCGATGCCGGATGCCAGGTTTATTACCGACGCAAGTTTTTCGCTCTCGATTTTTTCCTCGGTGGAGCGCTTTTCCTGCGTTATGTCGTTTAAAATAACCGCAAACGTGTTTCTGCCGCCGCCGAAATCAAACGGTATAATCTGCGCCGCAAGCAGTCTGTATTCGGGATACGATATTTCAAACTCTTTCCGTATAAGCGCCTCGGAATCGTCCATCTCGGCGAACACCGTTTCTATTCCAGGCAGTACTTTAAAAATGGACTGGATGGAATCTCCCAACCCAAGAACGCGCGCTGCGTAATTGTTGGCAAACTGAATCGCGCCCAACTTGTCGGTAACGATTATCGCGGACTGTATGGCGTTAAAAACCGTATCTATGCGCGAAAGCTCGCGCGCCAAACGCTTGTTGGTGCGCAAAAGTTTTCCAAGAGTGTCGCGGTCGCCAATGTCGGGCGCGTCCATAATACGGCATCCTATCTTTCTAAGCGCGCAAGCAGGCTGTTTCCGTGCGCATCCAATGTTTCCATGGCTGAAAAAGCCGCCACTACGTCTTTCGCCCTAGAAAGAGCTTTTTTATCGTATTTAACATAAGAACTCCTGCGCATGAAATCCACCAGCTGGAGGCCTCCGGAAAACCGTCCGGTTCTGCCGGTCGGAAGCGTGTGGCTAGGGCCCGCGGTAAAGTCGCCCAACACCGTGGGAGTGTCTTCGCCGACAAGTATTGCGCCGGCTGTCGTTATTTTTGAGGCAAGCTTTTCTGCGTCTTTTACATGAAGCTCCATATGCTCCGGCGCTATATAATTTGCCGTTTCTACAGCAGCTTCAAGGTTCGGAACAACCGCGACATAGCATCCGTCCGAAATAATTTTCAGAAGTTTTTCCGACCTCGTGAGAGAAGGCGCCATTTCGGCTATTTTTTTGCGGACATTCTCAACGAGTTTTAAAGATGTCGACACTAAAAAAATCTTTTCCTTGCCGCTGCCGTGTTCAGCTTGCGAAAGCAAATCCGCAGCCACATATTTGGGATTCGCCGAAGCGTCGGCGACAATAAGCACCTCGCTTGGCCCCGGGAGAAGATCGCACCCCACTTCACCGAACAGTTGGCGCTTTGCCTCTATTACAAAGGCGTTGCCCGGACCGAAAAGTTTTTCAACCGCCGGCACGGTCTTGGTGCCTACCCCCATGGCGGCTATAGCTTGCGCGCCCCCGACTTTGTATATTTCACTTATGCCGAGCATAGAAAGAACGCACAAAATATAATCGTTAACAGTTCCATCCTTGCGCGGCGGAGTACAGACGCATATTTCCGGACATCCTGCAATTTTCGCCAAAGTTGCCGTCATGATTACAGTGGACACCAACGGGGCGTTCCCGCCGGGAATGTATAGCCCCACACGACGGATAGGATAAAAATTTTCGCCTACAACCGCGCCGTGCGGATTTTTAGCGCGCCAATTTTTAGGCTTTGTATGGAGATGGTAGTCTCTTACGCACGCAATTGCCTGGCGCATCATTTTTTTGTCGCATGGCGGAACCCGTTTAACGGCGGCTTTTATTTCTTCGCCAGTTACGCGCAAATCCTTTGCCTTTATTTTTGCGCCGTCAAATTTTAAAGTAAGCGCCTCAAGAGCCGCGTCTCCGCGCTCTCTGACGTTTGCGATAACATCCGAGACTATCGCCGGAATTTCTCCGGACTTTGCAGCGGGACGGCATGCCGACTCTATATTCTTCCAGAAATTTTTATCGTTATAGTTTAATATTTTCATTCGCTCCGATAACACAATATTTGCCGGATATTATCAAGTTTTTTCAACCGGCAGCCAAACTCCGACACATTAGAAAAGCGTACAATCCAGGTTAAACCTTAAATTTTGGGAACACTCCGCGGCGCAAACATACATATGTTTGCTAAAAACGCCATATTTTGCCCGAAATGCTTTGTATAATTACTTGCGATAACGCTAAACTTTCATCAAAAATTTTGAAACTTCCCTTCAAATCGAATGCGCTGCCTGTAAATCCGTTATATTGTATGTAAAATAAAAAAACGCCAATTCGCATGCCAAGATATCGGTTCATAAGAAGCATAAAACTGCGTTCGCGCGCATCCTCGAAACAAATATGCCGGTTGCGCCAAACTCTTGCATGCTCCTGTTAAAACAAGTGAAACATGCTGGAAAGACGTTCCAGCGCGGAGTTTTTGCAGAAATTTAAGACTATAAATACCGCCCCCCGGCGAAGTGCAATCCACCGCCGGCAGCGGAAACCACGTCCGGCAGATAGAACCACATCCGGCCGTTCGCAGACCAGACTTGCTCTACCTCAAAATCAGTGGGATGATGAAAAAATACGGGTTTAGAGAAGAAGCAAAAAGATTAGAAAAAGAGAGAGGCAAAGAG
>CALXLN010000062.1 GCA_944389215.1 uncultured Opitutales bacterium | reverse complement strand
ATGAGAACGGGGGAACCGTACACTAAATGTTTCGCCGTGCTAAAAAGGACAATTTCTTAACGCGTAAAACGCAAAGGAAAATAAAACAAAACAAAATCATGAAAAAAATAAAAAATAAAATAATGGGCGCGTTCGGGGTGGCTTTTGGAGCTTGCCGCAAGCGCGCGTTCTGCAACATAGCCGAGGGGACACACGCTGGTTCCGTAACTATGGTTGCCGGAGAAAATATTGAGTCGCCAAACCTGCTTGTAAAGGCCGGTTCGGCGGACAATCTCGTCTTAATAGCCTCAGCTGAAGACGCTCCGATAGGAGTGTGCGGCGATGAGGGCGCAAAGGGTGAAACCGTAGGCGTATATTTGCCTGGGTCGGCAGAGAGCACCTTTATTTGCGTCGCCGCAAGTTCCGTAAATATGGGAGATTCGCTCTATACCGCCGCCGGCGGGAAAGTCTCCACTGTTGCTTCCGACGGATGCAGAAAGGTGGGCGTGGCTTTATGCAGCGCATCTTCGGGCGGAGTCGTGGAAGTCGATCCGCAAGGGTTTGGAGAGAGAGCTTGGCAAATCTGCGCCTGCGGGGTTCACGTATGGGAAGGGTCTTCCAGTAGCGAGGCTGCCGCTGCCCCGGATGTAAAGTCTTCCGACATTGTGTTTGCGTCGATTTCCGCCGCCGGCGGTTCCGAAAAAAATGTCGGCGCACAGGCTTCGGAAGGAAACGTAACGTTTACGTTGGATGCGAACGGAACGGCGGGTACAACAAAAATCTCATGGATTGCAATTCGTAAAAACTAGACTATGGAAACAGAAAAAATCATTACCGCAAACGAAAGTAAATTCACCGCAGGGAATTATTCGGAGGCCTTGACGGCATTCACAGTCGGATGGAGCGATCCGGACAATATAGCCGAGATTCTCGACTTTATCGCTCCCCCGATTCCGGTTGGAAGGCGTTTTGAGTTTAAACGCAGCAAAAACGCCCAGGCGTTCTATTCCGAAAGCGACGACGTTCGCGCTATTGGTGCGGAGTTTAAGCGCGTGCGCTATGACGGCGAGTCTATCAACGAAAAAACAATCAATAAAGGGCTAACGATTCGAGTGGACCATGACGAGGTCGCCGGGGACGATTGGCAGGAAAGATACGTCCAGATGTTGATGCAAAGATTGCTGCGCAACGAGCTTCGCCGCGCCGTAACTGCGCTCGACACGATTGCAAAATCCGACGATTCCGAAACCGCATGGTCCGGAGACGCAAATCCCGACGCGGACATACGCGCAATGTTGATGTCTGCCGGAGACGAAAGCGGAGTTCGCCCGAACAGGCTGCTGTTTGGAGAGTCGGCGTGGGATTTGAGGATGACGTGCCTGGAATCCCAGAACAGCGCGGTTGCGTTTAAAGCCGCCGCTGCGGCGCAAAGCGAGATTGCGGCGAAATTCCTCCTTGAAGGATGCAAAGTCTTGTCTTCGCGCTACCAGAGTTCTCCGTCGGAAAAGACTCAGATACTCGGCAAAAGCGTCTATGCGTTCTTTGCGCAAAACGCCATATCCAAGGACGAGGCTTCTAACCTAAAGCGCTTCTACACGCCTATGGACGAGGGCACGGCATTCCGCGTCTATTGCGACGAGCATGCCAAGTATACCGACTTAACTGTTGAACACTATTCGAGCATCGTTGCTACAAGCGAACTCGGGGTGAGAAAAATAACTGTAAAGGAAGGAGTGTCGGCATAATAAAACGCGCCGCGCGGATGGATTTCCGCGCGGCGCAACTTTGCCTTTTGGACTATGGATTGGATAAAACTTACGTCGGAGGATTTGGAATATGCGCTCAACAAGCCGCAACTTGAAACGTTAAAAGCCGAATCTTTGCGAAACCTTAAAAGAAATATTTCCCAAGATGTTCTAGACAGCGTCGTGGCGCGCATACGCGCTGAAATAGCGGCTTCCGGCTTAAACGCTTTGGACGCGGACCACTCGCGTATTCCGTACGAGCTGCGCGATTGCGCTTTGCGTCTTGCGGTGGAGGCTTTGCATTTGAGAGTGCCGTCTATTGAAATGAGCGCGGCGCAATCAAAACACGCGGATCTTGCACGCGAAACGCTTTTAAGAATAGCCGCGGGGCAGCTTCCCGTATCGCGCCCGGCGCTTGCAGTCCGGACAGCCTCGGCAAAGCGTTCGGTTTATTCAAAATCTTCCCCGCGCAAAATCACGCGAGCCACAACGGAGGGGCTATAATGGGAACTTTAGACAGGCTTCAAAAAAGCATGGTGGAATACTTGATGTCTATATCGGACTTGAAGTATGCCAGCATATATGCGGAAGGTTTGGGAAATCCCGAACGTTCTGAAAAGGCGCGCGGGCTTCAAATTGAAATAATTTCCCCGCTGCCAAAGGCGGCTTCAAAATTTGCCGCGGGTCCGACATTTTCGGAGGTGGAAATATCCGTGGAAGTGCGCAGGCAGAACGAAATAGCTTCGCATGTCCCAACGCTGTCCACAACCGCAGAAATAATTTCCCGCGCGCTCCACAATTGGGTGCCGCCAATAGAAAGCGGCTACGGAAAAATTTCTCTGTCGGCAGTTTCTCCGTGGGAACGCCTTTCTAAAGAATGCGTTGCAATAAAGTTTAAGGCTCAATCTGTTTTGCTATGAAAATAACACTGGACTCTTTGGTTTTAAATCCGAACGGCGAAATCCCAAAAAATTTTTCGATAGAAACGCAGCGGCAAATCCAAACTGAATACGCGTTATCGTCGCGCTTGGCTAGAGTGTTCGACCGAGGAAATACAAAAATTCTTGCGCAGTTTGAAATAGAGCGGTCGCATTCGAGCGATAGCGACGCGCAGATGTTCGCGTTAAAACATCCCGCCGAAATATCGGAACATTCCGACGGCAAAATCGATTTCACCGTGCCGGATGGTACGCTTTCAAAAAAGACGCTGCGCCTAAAATCGGCGTTTCCGTCTAAAGTAAAAACTCAAATAGACGGGCTCGTAACAAACACTCGCTACGAATTCGTCGCAACTTCAATGGAGGAAATATAATGTCGGACAATTCGGATTTGGAAAGGCAGCTAAAAGAGGCTCTCGACGAGATGCAGTCTCAACTCGACGATTTGGAAAATACTATAAGGGAAATCGAACTCAAAATAGACGAAACGATTTCTCAGCTTAAAAGTTTAAAATCTGATATATGAATGCGTCGGCGGTTTTTAAGTTAAACGGCTCGGTTTTAGACAACGCGAGGATTTCAAAGGCTGTTTTGGAACGCGGAAATTCGCGCCCGGACAAACTCGTTCTTGAAGTTTTCGATGCCGAAAACGGAGCATTTGCGGTTTCTGCGGGGGATTCTGCGGAATTTTGGTCGGACGGAGTCAGAAGGTTCTGCGGGTTTGTTTCCAAATCTCCGAGAACATTGTCGGCGTTGTCGCACGGAGTGGAAATTGTGGCGGAAAGCCCATGGGGAGAGTTGGAGCAAATAGTCTACCAGCAGTTGTGGAATAGCGCCGAAACTTTATCGGGCGAGGTTGTTCTGTCGCCGGTAATGCGCAGCAAAGTCGTATTGGGGCAAAATTCTGCGGGCGAGAAAATAGGTGTAGCCCAGCAGGTGCGCGACATATTGGAGTATGCCATATCATGCGGCGCTGCTCTGCAAGTCGGAACGATAGATGTGTCTGCTGAAATGATTCTGGACGAGGCAAAGGACTTGTCATGCGCGGAGGCTCTCTTGCGCGTTTTGAAATGGACTCCGAATTGCGCCGTATTCTTTGACTACTCGGTTTCCGGAAATCCTAAACTCAACGTCTTGTCCAGAGCGAATCTTCCAGTTGCCGAAGTCGACGCAGGCGCAAATTTTGTAAAGAGCGTTTCGGTGGCTTCGCGTCCCGACCTTAAAGTGGAATCGGTGTCGATAAAATACGAGCGCGTTCACACCCAAAACGAGTTTTCATGGCTGACTGTCGAGGACGATGTTTATCCGCCAAATTCTTCCGGCGCCGCAAAAAATGCGCTTGTAATGAGTGTGGAACTTGCCGGCTTAAAGCAATCTTGCCAAATACACGAAATAAAATGTAGAACCATTCAAATAAACAGCTTGGATTGGTGGAAAGACAAACTTCCAGATCTTGCCGATTACGAGGATTTGAATTTGTTGAGTTCATCAAGGGAAAGCCGCCTTAGCAGGGAGCTTGAAGAGGGCACGATAATGTCATCAATGGGGTTTGCCGCGGAAACAGATTTGATTAAGGGAACGTTTGAATATACGGGAGAGAATGGATCGTATATCCGCAAGACAGTATCCATCCGCACGGTGGCGACAAATGCAGTTACAGGCACGTATTCGGTGTGGACTACACAAAGGGAATCTGAGCCTAGACCTCAGGGATTGGCGCAAGCTATTTATGAATCAGCATGCGATATGCAATACGAGGCTGATATAACTATGTTGGAGCGCCGCGCGTCTGACTTCATAGGCAAAAAGATTTTATTGCTAAACGCAGATTCTGGCTGGGAATCAATAAAAATTCCCGTGGTGTCCGTTTCGGAAGACATAATGAAATCTACCCTCCGCGTGAAATGCGGCCCGCCGAAACATTTGTATCCGGACAACATAGCGGAGCTTTTTAGAATAAATAGACAAAGAAAAAGCCCCGACGATTTTCTAACGCGCGCGGACGGAAAGGTTGCGACCGCAAGTGTGCGCATATCGGGATTGTCGGCAGGCAGGGATACTTCGCTTGAATCGTCGCAATATTCCAGGCTTGTCGTGGAGGATGAAAAAACCGAAAGCGGAATAGATTTGGATTCGCGCTCTCTTGGCGAAAATAAAAAAGCCGGATTTCGCGAACTGCATTTTTGCTACGAAGGCAAGCTTGCGGTTGCTAAATTTTTGATGACCGAACCGGAAATTGATGAAATTCATGAATGACGCAAATTTTATTTCTCCATTACCGCGCAAACCTTTTGGGTATATAGAGCCTTCGTCGGCATCGGTAGGCCCTTTGTCTTTGGCTGAGAGCGTATATATTTTTTGGAATTTAAGGCAGATTATTTTTTCAGCGGGCGTGCGGATAAATATTACGACGGAGTTTGATACGGTCGACGATCCGCCGTATGAAGACGTCTCAATGAATAAAAATTTTACTTCGCTTACCGAAGGGTGTATCGCCGCGGAAACTCCGCAACAACGGGCTTTGGCGGGAGATTATACTCCGTTTGCGCGCTTGGGCGACGGAGACATAAGCCTGATGATGGACGGCCCGTATTACGCCGCCGACTACGACGCAGACGTTCCGCTAATAAAGAGGATGTTTTATTACCATTTAACGCCATCCCTAAGTAATTGTTCCGCGAGTTTCGACACGTTCTTCGTCGACGACGAGGAGATAAAAAATCTCGGGACATTTGAGTTCAATGTACTGGGGCATAGCGCCAGGTTTTACGCTTCAATTGAAAGAAAGTTTTTCCAGCCGGATTATATTTGCCATGCTTCTGTTTTTGCTTCGGCGCAGTTCATTTTTTATTAAAAGAGCGCCGGCGCGAATGGGCTTGTTGCGTGCTTAATAATACGGAGGACGTTTTTTTACCCGAACCAAAAAGTTTCAGAAAGGCGGCAAATCAGATTGCGGCGGGAACTTTTTCGCGGAAAGATTTTTTGAATCGAGCGGAACAGTGAACGGGTGCTTTTTGATGGGGAATTTTCTATGCGCCGGATTTGTGCGGAAACGTAGGATAAGTGTTTCGCAATTTTTCCGATTTTAAATTTGACCGTGCGGCTTAAAATCGTATTTGTGTCGCGTTTTAGCGGGGAATGCGCAGGACTTGTCCGGGTTTTAAAGATTCCGGCGTAGCCATTCTGTCGCGGTTTGCGCCGTAGATTTCGCGCCATTTGTTCGGAGTCCCATAAACCTTTCGGCTTATGCTGCTAAGGGTGTCGCCAGTCTTTACAAGGTATGTGGACGGAGTGTCGCGCTTGACTTCTATGGGGTTGTTCGCAGTCGAATTGGACGACTGCCTGGCGGACGCTCTCGCCGGGCTTTGCGCAGAAGGGGATGTTGCCCTCTGCGGGGCTTGCGCAACACTTACGCGCTGGGTAGATTCCAATCTGTCTATTGTCGCGGCAGCGGCGCTCAATTTTTGCTTCAGTTCAAGGTTTTCGTTTTGCACCTTTTTTAGAAGCTCCTCAAGCTCCATTCGCCTTATGTTGTTTTCAAACGGGCTTTCCGGCATATCGGCAAGAATTTTCTTCTTTGCCGTTTCTATCATTTGGCGGACGATGTCGGATTCCTTTGAATTTGGCTTATATTCCAAAAATTTTCTAAAATGGTAAATTGCGGCAAAAGGGTCGTTGAGCTTGTCCAGATAAATTCTGCCGAGCTCAAAGTGCGATTCGGGCGCATCTTTGCGCTTTTCGGTAACTTTCATAAAGGCGCTCATTGCCTCCATGCTGTTTCCTCTGCGCAATTCTTCCTGTCCTCTCAAAAAGTGGGGTTCGTTTATTTCTTTTACGACTTCGTCTTGCCCTATGTCGCAGCCACCAGCAGACAAAATGTAAACGACCGCCGACAACGCAAATAAGAACGTTATCAGCGTGCGCGTTTTGTATGACATTGTGCGGTTTGTTACGCTCATATCCCCACCATGCATTCGCCTCTAGTGCCTAAAATGGCGGATAGAAGTAAATACCATTGCCATATTATTTTCATCCGCAGCGGCGATGACTTCCGCATCGCGCACAGAGCCGCCAGGCTGTATTGCGGCGGTTGCTCCGGCGTTGGCAGCGGCCACCAACCCGTCGGCAAACGGGAAAAATGCGTCTGAGGCCACAACGCTGCCTTTTAGCGGCAACTTTGCCTCGCCAGCTTTCCATACAGCTATGTTGGAACTGTCAACGCGCGACATTTGTCCCGCGCCTATTCCCAATGTGCGCTCGCACCCGGCGTAGACTATTGCGTTGCTCTTTACGTGCTTTACAACTTTCCATCCAAAAAGAAGCGCGCGCCATTCTTCTTCGGTCGGCTGGCGCTTTGTTACCACCTTCATATTCGCTTTAAGCTCCTCTATGGAATCGGATGTTTGGGCGAGCATTCCGCCAATTACCGATTTTATCTGCAACTTTGGGCGATTTTTATAGGTTGATATCATCACGCGAAGATTTTTCTTCTTTGTGAGAATTTCAATGGCTCTGTCGGAATAGTCGGGGGCGATTATGACCTCGGAGAAAATGTGGGAAATTATTTCCGCCAGATCCTCCTCCATCTTGCGGTTTACAACTATTATTCCTCCGAACGGCGCTTGCTTGTCGGTCTCAAAGGCTTGATTCCAAGCCTCAACAAGGTTGTCGCAGGAGGCTACTCCGCAGGGATTGGTGTGTTTTAGTATAGCCAGCGTTGGCTTTTCAAATTCCGAGATAAGTTCGGCAGCTGCGGTAATATCTATTATATTGTTGTAGGAAAGCTCCTTGCCGTGAAGCTGTTTGAAGTACTTGTTAAAGTCTCCGTATAGGGCAGCCTGTTGGTGCGGATTTTCGCCATAGCGCATTTTTTGAACCATCGGCAGCCCGATATTCAAAGTATCCGGAAGGTCGCCGCCATTGTATTTTTCGTTCAAATAGGTTGCGATTGCGGCGTCATAGGCGCTTGTGCGCTGGTAAACTTTGAGTGCCAGCTTGCGGCGCAATTGTTTAAGTTCGTCTCCGCCTTTTCTGATGGCTTCCAAAACTGCGGGATAATCGCGGTTGTCGCAAACTACGGTAACGTCGGCATGGTTTTTTGCAGCTGAGCGCAGCATAGAAGGGCCGCCTATGTCGATATTTTCAATTGCGTCTTCAAGCGTGCAGTCGGGTTTGGCTACCGTTGATTCAAAGGGATACAGATTCACCACTACAAGGTCAATCATGCTTATATTGTGTTCTTTTGCCTGCTCCATATGCGATGGATTGCTGCGCAGGCAGAGAAGCCCGCCGTGAATCTTTGGATGCAGGGTTTTTACCCTTCCGTCCATCATTTCCGGGAAACCGGTATAATCGCTTACTTCTGTTACGGGTATTCCGTTCGAGGACAAGAGTTTTGCCGTACCTCCCGTGGAGAGGATTGTATAGTGGTGATGGTGCACCAGTTCTTTGGCGAATTCGAGTACGCCGGTTTTATCGCTTACGGAAATTAATGCGAGCTTTTGCATAGGTTATTTTCAACCGCATATAAGCTTTCGGCGCAAGTATTTTCTTCTGCAAAAGTGCGATTTTAATTGGCTGGCATATTTTGCCTGGCAAACTCTTTTTCGGCGGCGAAAAAAAATGCTTGAGTTTTGAATGGCAGAGTACATAAATTCAATGCTTTAATCATCGAGGTGTAGCTTAGCCTGGTAGAGCGCTACGTTCGGGACGTAGAGGCCGGTGGTTCGAATCCACTCACCTCGACCACTTTAAAGTTCGCCATCCGTCGAGGGTGGCGGACTTTTTTGTATATAAAAGTAGGCGGCAATTGCACGGCGCGCAGTGCGTGCGGTTTTGCGCCAAATTTTGGGTCAACACCAAAGGTTGTGGAATAGGTTGATTTTTTAGATTTGTCTTTCATAGATTCACCCCGCATTCTACAAGTACTCTCAAGCGGTAATTTTTAAAGTTTCTGTATCCGTAGGCTCGTCTTTG
>CALXLN010000061.1 GCA_944389215.1 uncultured Opitutales bacterium | reverse complement strand
CATATTTTTCAACTCCGGGCTTGACTCCAGCGCAGTTGTAGAATCCGTGACATTTTCAGAGGGTTTTGCCGATATGGGAGGAGCCGTTTACAACGACAACCTAACTTCCGCAAAATTTATAAACTGCCGCTTTGAAAACAACTCCGCCGCCACAAACGGAGGCGCCGTCTTCAACAACAACTCGTCCGCCTACTTTGAGAATTGTTCTTTTACAAACAACAAAGCTATCTCCAACGGCGGGGGCGGCGTTTACAACAACTATTTTAGCGCCGCGGAATACGAGTCTTGCCAATTCAAAAACAACACGGGCTACAAGGGAGCCGGCGTCTACAACTCGCACGAGGCCGACTCCAATTTCAACAACTGCATATTCGCCGACAACTCCACCACAGGCGAAGTCGGCGGAGGATTTTACTCTACGGGCGGTTCGGTAAATAAAGTTCAGAACTCCCTTTTCGAATCTAATTTTGGAATTCGCGGAGCAGCTGCGTACATTTCGTATTCCGAAGCCGAATTCGCAAACTGCACATTCACAAAGAACCGCGCCGACGGAATTTCCGCAATTTCCGCAAACGGCGCCAAAGTTCGCGCAATAAACTGCACATTTGCCGGAAATACCGCAGAATGGGGCGGATGCCTCAACGCTCAAAGTTACTCCGAATCAAAAGCAATAAATTCGATTTTCTGGAATAATACCGGAACATACGCCACCCAAATAAACGCAGACGAAACCTCCTCATGCCTTGTCGCCGACAGCATAGTGCAAGGAGGATATTCAGGCGAAAACATATCCGCCAATAATCCCAAGCTTCTGGAGCTCTCCGACAACGGCGGCGCCGTCCCCACAATGGCGCTCCCGTCCGACAGCCCCGCCATAGGTTTGGGAAGGACAGAATCCATCTTTTCAGATTGCATTCCACCCGGCACCGACGCGCGCGGAAAACCGAGAAAATCCCCGTGCTCGGCGGGCGCGTTTGAATACCAATTTCCATCCAACTACGAAATTTGGGCGGAGGAAAACCTGCGCGGGCTCGATACATCACCCGCCGCCGCGCTCTGCGGAGACGGTCTTACCAACCTCCAAAGATACGCCCAGGCAGTTTCCGCGGCGGAAATAGACACATCCCTAGTTCCGCTTTCATCGCCGCGCGCCGCGCCGATAGAGCTTTGCGCGGATGCCGGCGGCGTCCCGACTCTGAAATTCAGAAAAAACAAATACATGGACTCGTCCGTGCGCATAACGCCCCTCTACAGCACAGACATGGCGACGTGGATCCCCCTAGAGGCACAGCTTTTCGACGATTCACTGCCCGACGCCGAAATATTCCAGGCGGCTCCCGCGGGCGTTTCCGGCGAAAGGGTTTTCTTTAAGCTGGAGATAGAAAAAACACTTGACTGATTCCCGCCGATATACATTTTAGTGTACTTCTTTTGCGCATGCTATGCATAGACGCGCGCGCAAAGGAAAATAAGAACAGAAGGAGGTGAATTGAAATGTCAGTAGAAGTAAGACTCCGCAAGGGAGAGGCTATGGAAAAGGCTCTGCGCCGTCTCAAGAAGAAGCTGGACCGCGAAGGCGTAATCCGCGACATCAGGCAGAAGCGCTACTTTGAAAAGCCGTGCGAAATCAAGCGCCGCAAGCGCAAGGTTGCTGCGTTCAATAACATGCTCCGCCAGCGCTACGAGAACCGCTAAACGCGGCATATATCCCAAATTTTACAAAGATTCCGCAAAAAAATTCGCATTTTGCAATCGAAGACCCGCCCGGGAACGGACGGGTTTTTTTGTGGAAAAATTTTTCAAAAAAAGCTCGCGCGCCAAACGGCTTTCGCATTTATTCCAAATCGGTAAACGACGCATCCCGGAGCTCAAAAATGTGGTACTTTATTTCTTTCTTCTGTATATTCGCGCTTTTTCTAATGCCTTTTTATATTTTATTATACAGGCCTTTCAACTCAAAGGCGCTGCCAAAAACCGCCGAGGCGTCGGGCGACGCTATTGCGGTTCGCGTGGCAAACAATACCAAATCCGACATATACCTGAATGCCGCGGGCATATTTTATAAAAAAAACAAAACGCGCTGCTATGGAAACGGCCAATTCTCAACGAAAACCATCTACGAAGCTTTCCCGATACCCCCGGATGTCGATTTTCCCGCGCTTGTCTGCAAATATTCTTCCATATCCTTTTCGCTCCGAAACCCGCCCGCCGGCGCTGCGGGAATTTACATAGATTTTTCAGAAATTCCCCTTGAAGACGTTTCAACTGCCGCCTACAAAAAAACATATTCAAGCGAGTTTCTTTACAGGACTGTCCAGCGGTATTCAAAATCAAAAGAAAATTTTTACTACAGGGTTCTCCAGACTTTGAAAATTTACCGCCACCCCCATATTTCCATTTCAAAAGGAGATTTATAACGCGGCAAATCCGCCTTCCCCAACGCGGCGGCAAAGCCGCCATTCAATAGCGCCGCAAAACGCAAAGATTCAAAAATGCCGCCATTAAAACCGGTATTCCCAAGACGCATATTTAATTATACCGGCGGAGATTTGTGCAAAATATGAATTTCCCCGCATGCATAATTGGAATGCGCATGCGGGAACAAACAAAACTATCTTTTAACTACAGGAACTCCCATTTTTAATATAGTTGAGAAAATTGACAAAAGTTCTTGCAACTTGCGTTTGTCATCAAGTCTTATTTTTGCGCTGCCAAATGTTCCCGCTACGCGGAGACTATAGTATCTTGAAACATCTCCCTTCTTGTTTACGTTGACGGAGACCTCCGGCGCCACGCTCAATACCGAACTTAGC
>CALXLN010000060.1 GCA_944389215.1 uncultured Opitutales bacterium | reverse complement strand
TCTTGACCAACACTTACTGTCCTGAGAATCTTATAACCCTTTATTAACACATCGGGCATTGTAGAACATTTTTCGTTCTCTTTGCCCTCTTTTTTTTCTCCCATTCCACAATCTTTGACGTAGAGCGTTTAAATGCAGGTGGATGCCGTGAAAATTTGGCTACAAATTTGGCTACAAATTTGGCTACAAGATTTTCCATTTTACCCATTTTTTACACCTTTTTTTGCATGCTTTTTTAGGGGGGCGCTTATTTTTATTTTGATAAGTGCCGGTTTGCGTGGGAACACGATAATCATTTTTTCTATTGCAGCTGTTTTTTTGGCAGAAAGTTTCTTGCGAATTAACTCGAAATTTCATTTCAATTTTATGTGCCATTTTGAATTTATAAACTGGGAAATAAAATTTAACAGTTTGGGGTTTTATGAAATGAAAGTAAGGGTGATGTTCTTATCGGTTTTGTCTGTCGGAGAATATTCGGTAAAATTTTTGATAGATGGAAGACCGGTTTATTTAAGAAAAAACGATTTCAAATTCGGGAAGAAAAACTCAATAATACTAGAAAGGGAAATAGCGGATAAAAATAGGTTAAAATGGAAGTTGTTGTTTCATATTCCTCCGCGTATCGAGCCTGTTTACGGACAGGTTTGCATAGATGAGCTTAGATTCAGACCAGAGAAGCGCGATTGAAAAACTTTCCCAGTTAAAAGCGGGCGCATTGTTTATGAAAATGGGGACCGGAAAGACAAAAGTCGCCTGCGATTTGGTGCGTTTAAAATTAAAGTTTGTGGACATTGTGATTTGGATAGCTCCGGCTTCGCTTGTCGGGTCTAAAAAATATCTGGACGAAATCCGGAAATGGAGCAGGGGGGGGTTCGGCAAAATATCGTTTTATACGACCGAAAGCATATCAAAAAGCGACGAAAAATATTTTGAAATGCGGGAACTTGCGGGGGTACAGAGAAGTTTTTGCGTGATCGACGAAAGCATATTTATAAAGAATATGTCTGCCTTGCGCACACAGAGGCTTCTCAACGACTACCATTTGTTCGACTTCCGAATTATTCTAAATGGAACTCCCATTACAAAAAGCCTTTTGGATTTATATTCGCAAATAACATTCCTTTCTCCCAATATTTTGAAAATGACCGAGCGCCAGTTCGCGGATAATTTTTTAGTGTATTTTTTTGACGGACGCGATCCTTTCCCTTGGCGCAGATGGTCTAAACCGGCCAATGTCGAAGCTTTGGTAGAAATTATACGCCCATATATTTTTAATTCGGATTTAAAAACAAAATGCGCGGTTAGAGTCTACAACAGAGAGTTTGATTTGGACGCCGAAGAAAGGCGCAAGTACTCAGATTTTAAGAACGCATTTTTGGAGGGTAAGTTTTATGTTTCGTTTTTTAGCGTGGCGCAAAAGTTTCAGAAAGATTACAGCTTAAAATGTAAGGCAAAGTTAGAGGCGACCCTGAAGTTGGTCAGCAAAATATTAAAAAGAGAGGAAAAAGTTGTCATTTTTGTCAAATTTGTAAACGAGGCCTTTCTTTTGAATAGAGCTTTGGGCGGATTGATGTACATTGGGACCCGCAAGGACGACCTGCACGAGTTTGAAAGGGACGAAGATATTCTCATATGCACCTACGGAGTCGGCAGCGTGGGATTAAACTTGCAGTTGGCCAATAATTTGATTTATTATTCGCACACTTTTGATTACAAGGACAAGGAACAAGCGAAGTATCGGATTTATAGGACGGGACAGACCAAGCCGGTGCGCATTTATAATATGTGGGTCTCGACTGTTCTTGAAGACATAATACGGTACAGTCTTTCGCGCAAACGCGATCTTTTAAAGAGTGTCGAAAAAATCATAAGCGCAGAGGAGGCTATGAAATTTTGAAGAAATATTTGGATAAAAACGTTTATGAAGCGTCCAATGAAAGAATAAAGTTTGTGTTTGCGAACTTTGAAAAGATTTATGTTTCTTTCTCGGGCGGAAAAGATAGTTCGGTATTGTTGAATCTTGTGGTGGATTACATGCGCAAGAAAAGGATAAAGAGGAAAATAGGCGTTCTTTTTATCGATTTGGAGGGGCAATATTCCATAACTATCGACTTCATAAGGGAAATATTTGATGCGTTTGCGGACATGATAGAACCTTACTGGTGTTGTTTGCCCCTTACGTTGAGGAACGCAGTAAGTGTGTTTCAGCCTTTTTGGACGTGTTGGGATTTAAACAATCGCGACAAATGGGTGCGCGAATATCCGGATTTTCCAAATTTGATTACCGAGCAAAACAATCCGTTCCCGTTCTTTCGGAAACAGATGGAATTTGAGGAATTTGTGCCAGAATTTGGCAATTGGTATGCGGGCGGGAAAAAAACGGCATGTCTTGTGGGAATCAGGTCAGACGAAAGCCTCAATCGTTATCGAACTATAAAAAATTATGCAAAGAAGAATTTGGGCGGCAAGAATTGGACCACTAAAATTTCCAGAAATCTATACAATGCCTATCCTATATACGATTGGACTGTCAGGGACATATGGGTGGGAAACGGCAAAATGGCGTGGAAATACAATAGGCTTTACGATATGTTCTACAAGGCTGGAGTTCCATTGGCTTCCCAGCGCATTTGCCAGCCTTATGGAGACGACCAGAGAAAGGGGTTGAATTTATACCGCGCCATAGAGCCGGAAACGTGGGCTAAGCTTGTAAACCGGGTAAGCGGCGCCAATTTCGGCAACATATATTGCGGCAACCGCATATTGGGATATAGAAATGTAAAGCTTCCGGCGGGGCACACTTGGAAGAGTTATTGCAAACTCTTGCTTTCCACGCTTCCGAAAGAGCTTTCCAATCATTATAAAAGAAAGTTCAAACGCTTTATTTTATGGTGGTACAAAAGAGGGTCGCCGGTAGATGACGAAAGCCTGAAGGAACTTCCTCCGGAGGCTGTCTTAACGGGTAAAAAGTCTCCATATATGGAGGCGATTGTGCGGTATAAGAAAATTCCGGACTTCTTGGACAACGGTTTCGAGCAAAAAAAACTTGCTCCTACTTGGCGCAGAATGTGCATATGCATTTTAAAAAATGACCATTTATGCTCCGGGTTGAGCTTTTCCCAGACAAAACAGCAGCAACTGAGAATGAAAGAATTAATGGAAAAATACAGGAATCTATAATGGATAAAATAAAAAGCCCGGTGTACAATGTGAAAGCCGTGCCGGTTGAAAAAATACAGGCCAATTCATACAACCCTAACAAGGTTGCCCCTCCGGAGATGAAGCTTTTGTATGATTCAATTAAAGAGGACGGCTACACTCAGCCCATAGTTTGCTACTATATCAAGGCGGAAGACAAATATGAAATCGTCGACGGATTTCACCGCTACCAAATAATAAAAATCTACAAAGACATATATGAGCGCGAGAAAGGCTTGTTGCCCGTTGTTGTGATAGACCGCCCGATAGAGAACCGCATTGCCTCGACGATAAGGCATAACAGAGCCAGGGGCACGCACGATGTGGATTTAATGTGCAACATAGTGGCGGAACTTTCGGAAATAGGGAAATCCAATGCATGGATATCCAAGCACCTGGGAATGAGCGCCGACGAAATCTTGCGCTTAAAGCAAATAACGGGAATAGCGGCGCTTTTTAAAGACGAAGAGTTTTCATCCTCCTGGGAATGACGCCGTTTGACGCGCGGAGCGCGAGTTTGGTTGAAAATATGCGCTTTTGTCAGGCGTCTATTTTGTGAAAATTCCATTGTCGCATTGCAAATTGTGTAGACAATTGTTTGAAAAACGTAGATATTATCCGATATTTTCTAGAAAGGATTTGAATATGAAAATAACGAAAAAAGTATCCGATTTGTTAAACGAACAATTCTATAACGAACTCTATGCTGCACATATTTATTTTGCCATGAGCGCGAGCCTCAGGCATTCGCCTTATCAGGGCATGTCCAAATGGATGCGCCTTCAGGCGAAGGAAGAAATGGAGCACGCTATGAAAATATACGAGTATTTAATCGAAAGGGGCGCAGAGTTTAAATCCGATTCAATAAAAAAGCCGGAATGCGATTCTTACGGGTCTCCACTTGAAATATTCAAGGCAGCCTATGCGCACGAACAAAAAGTTACCGCGCAAATCGAGAAAATATGCGATGCTGCCGATGAGGATAAAGACAGGGCGACTTCCGATTTTCTCGCATGGTTCGTAAAAGAACAGGTTGAGGAGGAAAGCAACACTCTGAAATTTGTCCGCGGCCTGGAATATGCCGGAGACGATAAGAATCTGCTTATCGGCGTAGACAAGTGGGCAGGAAGCCGCGCGGAATAAAGGAATATAAATATTCGCGCACATACATGTTGCGCAAGGCGCCGCACCGTTTTATGGGCGGCGTTTTGCTTTTTGTTAGCCAGTTGCCGTCCCTTTTCGGAAGGGAATTATAGTTTTGACAGAACCTGAGTCGTAGGAAATAGTAAAACTGTATTTAGCGCCTTCCGGATGTTTGGCGGAATGCGCTCCGTTAAAAATCGCCTTTGTATTCATTGAAATATGAGAAATTTGATAATTGCTTTTTTTTGCGTGATAGCCGCGGATGCGCTCGCTTTGATAAATCCTGAAAAAGTATATTTGGTCGTGAACGACAACGATCCTGATTCAATGTCCATCGCGCAGAATTATTGCAGGATTAGGGATGTGCCAATGGAAAATATTCTTGTCTTTTCCATGCCTACATCGGGTTTCGTAGGCCGCAAGACGTATTTTGAAAAGGTAGAAGCTCCGATTTTGCTGAAACTCGTTGAAAAAGGCGCCATAAAAGCGGTCGATACGCAGTCTTCTGACCCTTTCGGGCGCCGGATTATTATTCCGTCGGAAATAAACGTTGATTTTCTGATATTGTGCAAAGGGGTTCCATGGCAGTTGTTGCGCTCGGAGAAATCTCCGACGGGAAAAAAATACAATATGCAAAATACGGACGCAGCGGCTGTCGATTCGGAGCTTTCCGCATGTTTCATACCCCAGAAGAATTTCGATTTCGCCTGCAAAAATCCGCTCTTCAAGAACTATAAAAATGGGGATCTATATAAGGCCGCGCAAATATTGAGGGTGGCGCGTTTGGACGGCGCGTCGAAAAGCGAAATTGTCGAGGCTATGAAAAAGTCCTATGACGCCGAGCGAAACGGACTCAGGGGCCGCGTGTATATAGACCAGTCTCAGTATTCTCCTTTGGGGGACAAGTGGCTCAACAGTGTAAAGTCAAGGCTTGAAGCGGAATATTTCGACGTTTCCGAAAGTCCGGCTCGGGCGCTTTTTAATTATTCCGACAGGTTCGACGCCCCTGCTGTTTATTTTGGATGGTACACTTTTGAAGCGTACGGATATTTCAAAGAAAAGAATATGTCTTTTGCCGACGGCGCGTTTGGTTGGCATATATATTCATTCAGCGCTACCGAAATGCATAATCCGAAGAAGTGGGCTCCGGCTTTTGTGGGACTTGGCGCAGGCGCCACCGTGGGCAACGTCCACGAGCCGTTCCTATCCATGACCCACCATCCGGATTTGTTTGTCGAGGCGCTTCTCGACGGCAAAACCGCTGGAGAGGCCGCTTATGCTTCAATCCCGGTTTTAAGCTGGCAGAACATTTTTTTGGGAGATCCAATGTATCGCCCGTTTTTGGTAACGCTGGACGAGCAGGTAAAAAATTTGGAGCAGGGCAAATTCGACGAATTTTCGCAGTATGTTGTAGTCCGCCAAATGAATAAACTTCTAAAGACGTCTTCAAGGGAGTCCGCCGAGGCGTTTGCGAAAAAATTCATAGGCAGTCTTCCCGATTTCGCCATTCTTTACAAACTTTTTGAGTTGGACTTAAAAAGCGGAAATTTAACCGGGGCTTTGGAGTACGCGCAGGCGGTTTTCGACCGCAATATTCCCGATAACGCCGGATACGTCAGTTTGCTTATGGAAACGGCAAATTTGCTTTCAATGAAGAAAGGGGAGGCATCCGTTCTTGCAATGAAAATATGCGAACGCCTTCTAGATGCGGAAATGGACGGCAGTTTCGACAGGCATCTTGTCGGCATAGCAAGACGAATTTTTCAAAACAACACAGGAATACATCCTTCCGAAAGAATGAAAAATTTGTTTGAAAAGGTTGACAAAGAGCTGGCGGCTGAGGCGGAAGCCGAAAGGAAAAGGCTAGAAGAAAAAAAAGAAGGACGAGAAAAAAAAGTAGCAAAGTAGCGCAGGAATCCGCCGCCGCATGGGAATTTTCGGCTAAGGCTGCTCTTCCAGAAGTTCGGCGTTTCTTATTTCCGCAAAGTCCGAGTCGCGCATGCTCATGGCAAAAATTGCCGCGATTGCGTATTTTGAGTTGCGGGGGGCGGTTTGCGATATTGACATTTGCTTGTTTGCAAAATTTCCGAGCGGCGGAATGCGCAAGCGTTTCTTTGTAAGAAGTTTTCCGCTTTTGTCATAGAAGGATAGTTCAATGTAAAGAACTGCCCCGATTTCAAGATTTCCCGAAGTCTCTATTTTAAAGGAGTATTTTTTGCCGGGTGAAATTTCAGCTCCTTGGTATAAGTACGCCGGCAACCATGCGGAAACGCTCAATAAGCCGCTAGATTTCTTAATCTTCAAGTTGGCGTTATCCGACTTTCTGAATTTCCACGGCCCGTTTGCGCCCGTAAACGCGCTTTTAAAACCGCAGTCCTTGAGCATGTTTATTGGGCGTTTCTCTCCAGGATTTTCAAGCCTTGCAAGCAGCATTTCGGAAGGATCCATGTAATCCAACTTATTCCAGATAGTGAAGCTCGCCTTGGGGTATTTTGTATTTTCATTGTATAAACGCACGTGTAGATTGAGGTTGCTTTTTGATATTTTTACGGCGTCTACCGCGTCTAGCAGCAATTCCCTTGGAGTGTTGTCTATATCGCAAAGCCAGAGTTTCTTTTGCAGCTCATATGTTCTTGCAAAGGATTTTGTAATGTTGAACATCAGCCTGATTTCCTTTACGCGTTCCGCAACTAACGGAGACACGGCGCTAAGTTCGGCCATTTCCAGATTTTTTTCCATGCTTTGGAGGCTTTCTTCGGAGAATATCTCGGCTTGTTCCCAGCGTTTGAAAAGCGTAAGCCACATCGGGCGGTCGCGCCTATTGTTCCATTGCTTTTGGGCTATATCAAAAAACGCTCGCACATATTCTGACGATTCCTTGTAATATCTGTCGAAAAATTCGGCTTCCAATTCTTTCGGGTCGGAGGAAACGTCGATTAGCAAGTTTGAAACAAGCCATATTTTGTGGGCGTCGTAGGCCCAATTGGGAAAGGATTCGCAGGTGTAAAACCGCGCTCCGATGTCGTGGGAAGTTTTTATTGAGTGCGCGATTTGTTCGGATATATTGCGTGGGATAAAGTACTGCGAACCGTAATTGTAATCGTATATTCCAAAAAATCTAGTTCCCGACTGGCTCCACTTTTTTAAAAGTTCAAAGTGTTCTTCCTTTTTCTTGTCGGAGAAAAAATTTCCCCTGTCTTGGCAAAGATAGACGATAATATTGTCGGACAGCTTAAACGATGGAGGATTTTCCGTATAGAGGTAAGCCAACGAATAGACGAACTTTGAAGGATGTTTGCTTTTTAAAAATCGCGCTATGTCATTTGTGAATGAAAAAACCAGGTTTGAACAGTCTCTGTATCCGTTTGGGGTAAACCCCCGCTTGAAGCGTTCTGAGTACGGGGTGTTGTCAAAATCCGACGAATCCGCCGGTGTCAGCGCAAATATGTTTGAGCTTGGGGCCTCGGTAAAATATTTGTCTGCGCATTCCTTTATGAACGTTCTCGCAGCGCCGTTGGCAAAATCTATTTGCGCGTGGTTTTTATGCGGCTGGAGTATTCCGTCTATTTTTGCCATCCACTCCGGATGCTTTTCGGCGGTTTTTTTGTCTATTATTTGGGGAATGGAGTGGTTGGAGGCGGTAAAATCGGAAGAGTGCCCCAGAAGTTTTGCAAAGTTTTCGTTTGAATAGATGCCAAGATTTCTTCCTTTGTACGAGGGGGTTATTTCAAAGCTGCCGGTGCGGATTTTTAAATTTTCCATCCTTGGTATTTCAGAACCTATCGGGCCGGGGGCGAAAAAGAACACTCCGCAAAATTTTTTTAAAAAAAGGCCCACGGCGTTTATTGCGGAATCTTCGTTCGGATATTCTATATATATGGATTGGGGATATATTTTGAATTTAAATTTGAGCGCCGCGTCGATATTTCGTGTATCCGGTGTCAAAGGTGCGGCGTTTTTATCCTTTGTTATATGGATTGTTAACTTTTTCGCGCCATGGTATTCTCCGCCTGAAATTGATATTTCTGCTGTTTCGGACATTTTTTCCAGAGCGTCTTTCAAAAGCTCTGCGGCAGCATTTGCCTCGGGGGTTGCGTTTGCAATTATCGATATTTCCGCCTTTCCGTCCGATATTATGTTTGCGTATCTGTTTGCGGATGTTCGTGGGGCTCCTGAGGCGTAAATTGCAGAATGGAAAAATAGGAGGCAAATCGTTGCGAGTCCAAAGGCGCGGCGGATTCGCGTCTTTGCAACAATAAAAACGCATGCCGCAATCGAAGTCATTTTTTCCCGCGGAGTATATGAAGGGGTTCTTCAGTGTTTGAGACTTGCACGTCCGCGCGTTTGAGAACTTTTAACAGAGTCAAAAACGCTATTTTAACATCCAATCCCAAAGATATGTTTTTTGCGTATTTGATATCGTACGAAAATTTTTCCTCCCATGTAATGTTGTTTCTGCCGTTGATTTGCGCGAGCCCGGTGATTCCCGGCCGCACGCTGTGCCTAAGCTTTTCCTCCTCGGTATAATAAGGCAGGTATTCAACCACAAGCGGCCTTGGGCCTATGAAAGACATGTCTCCTTTGATGACGTTCAAGAGCTGGGGGATTTCGTCGAGGCTTGTTTTTCTAAGGAACGCGCCGAGCTTTGTGAGGCGGCGGTTGTCGGGAAGAAGATTGCCTCTTTCATCCTTTTCCGACGTCATAGTCCTGAATTTCATAACGCGGAAAATTTTTTCGTTTTTGCCGGGGCGGGGTTGGGAGAATATTACTGGAGAACCCATGTTTATACGCACGGCAATTGCAATAGCCGCAAAAACCGGCAATAGGCAAATAAACAGTATTACAGCGGCGGTGAAATCCAATATGCGCTTAAAAAATTTCTCGTAAAGATTCATTTTTTATTAAATTGTTCCGGAGTCGACGCAAACGGTTTGTCCCGTGATAGATTTCGCTTTGTCGGACAGTAAAAAAACCACAGTTTCCGCTACGGATTCGATGGATGTCTCGGATTTTAACGATGTGCGCGCGTATATTTTCGCGCGCTGCTCTTCAGAAAGTCCGGAACTCATTTCTGTCGCCATGAATCCGGGCGCTACGACGTTCGAGCGCACGGATTTTCTTCCCCACTCGCGGGCGATATTTTTTGAGAATGCTTCCATAGCCCCCTTGCTTGCCGCGTACATTGAAAGTCCCTTGTAGCCTGTGTGCGCGCTTATGGAGGATATGTAGACTATTGCGCCGCCGTTGGAATGCAGAAGCTGCTGCCTCAAAAAGTATTTAGTCAGAAGCATTGGAGAAAATACGTTGGTTTTGAACATGTCCTCTATTTTGTCCAATTTCATGTTTGTGGCGATATCGTCGTACGCCGAGGCCGCGTTGCTTACAAAGCCGTCCAAACGCACGTAGGCGGAAATAAAATCGCGCGCGAATATTTCTTCGCGGGCGGCTTCCGGATTTGACAAGTCTGCGGATTTGAAAAAGAGCTTTCCTCCAAATTTGCGTTCCAATTCCAAGATTTCCGCGGATTTTGTCCTGCTGACCGCGAAAACCGCATCTCCGCGTTCCAAGAGTTTTTTGCATATTGCAAGCCCAAGCCCGCGCGAAGTCCCTGTAAGCAGTATGTTCATAAGCGCTTAATCTTTCCCGTTTCCGTCAACTGCAGAGAGTCGACAAATTTTATAATTCTGGGTATTTCAAATTGGCTCAAATTTCTCGATAGGCGCGCGCGTATGTCCGGTTCGGACAGGCTTGGAGAGGGCAGGAGCTTTATTTCGGCGCATAGTATGTTTCCCAAGACGGAATTTTTTTTGCCGTACACAATAGCGTCAGACACTCCGTCTATGCTTTTGAGGGCTTCTTCAACCTTTTCGGGATTAACCTTGTATCC
>CALXLN010000059.1 GCA_944389215.1 uncultured Opitutales bacterium | reverse complement strand
TCTTGACCAACTCTTACCGTCCTGAGTATCTTATATCCCTTGATTAACACATTGGGCATTGTAGAACATTTTTTATTCTCTTTGCCCTCTTTTTTTTCTCCCATTCCACAATCTTTGACGTAGAGCGTTTTTTTTATGATGATCTTTGTATAAGATTGTAAATATTTTTCATCTTCTATAAAATAGATTAAATAAATTCACAACATTGAAGTTGAGTCAAGATATAACAGAGAAATGCTTTATAAAGCCAATAGATAATGATAAACAGATATAATATAAATATAAGGAAATATCATTCAACAGATATAAAAAACGTAACCCGACTCTTTTATGATACAGTGCACACAATAAATGCAAAAGATTATACAAAAGAACAACTTGATGCCTGGGCAAGAAAGGATATTGATGAAAGAGTTTGGGATGATTCTTTAAGTTTACATTATTCTTATGTTGCAGAAATAAATCATCTAATAGTAGGATTCGGTGATATTGATAAATCTGGTTATTTAGATAGAATTTTTGTACACAAAGATTATCAAGGCGAAGGAATAGGTACACTTATTTGTGATAAACTTGAAAACATTGTAAAAAGTGAAACAATCTTTGTTCATGCTTCAATAACCTCCAAGCCATTTTTTATAAATAGAGGATATAATATTATTAAAAAGCAAAAAATTGAAAGGGACGGGAGTGTTCTAGTGAACTACTTAATGTCAAAGAAATTATAGAGATAATTACATAAATTACATGATATAATAAATAACTAATTAATTATCTTAATATAAGAAATATTAACTTATCTTATTCATAAGACAACACACCTATTTTTAATTGTTTGATTATTAAAGTTCAAAAGAAGACCGAGCACACCAGACGTGCAACTAAACTGCAACCGCCACTTGGCACCTCAAGTTGGCGACGGAATTGGCACATAAGCATGCACCATCTTTTGTTTTTGGGAGGAATATTTCAGGCAATCTTACTGATTTACCTCCACTTTGAAGAACAATTTGCCAGATTCTGGGATTGGCTTTTTTACTTCAAAGATGTTCATATTGCCTGACTCGCCTGATTTTGTGGCTGTGGCTTCTGTCCAGTAAACAAGGTCTTCAGAAACTAACGCTTTAACCGCCACATCTGTTGCCGCCTTATTTACAGGATACTGGAAGCTTACATTTGTTCCGTAGCTTATCTGCTTAAATAGCCCACTTTCCGCATAACTTGTAGCCTTTGAGGCATCCAAGCCAAAGGTGAACTTTTCAAGGTTTGTTATGCCATCTGAATGCGGCATAGCTTCAGGCTTTGCGTTTTCGCCTGTTAGGTTGTTGTCTTGCGCCCATACGTCAAAGGAAGTTTGAACAAAATACTCATACGCACCTATTGTTGGCGGATTTGCTCTATTCACTCCACGTGCATCTGTTGTAGGAATATTTTCTCCAGTGGTTCCTGCTCCGATAGCTGAACTTCCTTTTAAAACTGGAATTACATCAACAAAGCCACCATAATTACCAAGTTCTCCAAGTAGGGGATCTTCTGTAATTATGTTTGTGCCGTCTGGATATCCGCCTTTGATTACACAGTATGATACAATAGATGTTGAAGAAGAATAATTGTATATTTGCTGCGAAGCATTTCCCCAAATTATACAATTTATGATCGTCGGGCTTGAGGAGGAGTTGTAGATGCAATTGCCAGCATTCCCAAAAATTGTACAATTCGTGATCGTAGGACTTGAGGAGCTCCAGTTGTTGATGCCATCGCCATCATTCCCAGAAATCGTACAATTCGTGATCCTGGGATCAGAGGAGGAGTTGTCGATACCGCTGCCATTCCCAGAAATCGTACAATTCGTGATCCTGGGATTGGAGTAAGAGGAGTTGTAGATGCCACAGCAATCATTCCCAGAAATCGTGCAATTCGTTATCGTCGGACTTGAGAAGGAGTTGGAGATGCCGCTGCTTACCGCACCAGTTATAGTCACAGAATCTAGTTTTGCTGTATTATTAATTGATGAATTATAAAACACATAATTTCCAGTTGTTGTAAGAATTGTTTCATTTCCGCTTACTCGTTCTTCTAGTTTTGTTTCAGTCTCGGCAAAACCGCCGTAGATTTCTACGTTGTTTCTCATTGCATATGTTGTATTTAGTTCCGTAGAATAATTGTATATTCCGCCAGCATTTGTATATGTGCCCTTTGCTATCCATACTTGTATCGGTTTAACGTCTGTTGCAAGTGATGCTGCCGCATCTATCGCCTTTTGCACATCTAAAAGCGCATTATCCCAAGAATCTCCCGATCTTGAATCGTTGCCATCTTCTTTTACGTATATAATATTCCCTAAAATTTGCCGTACTTCTTTTATGTTTTTTGACATTATTATATTGCCATCATAAATAATACCTACTGAATATTTATGATATCCACTTTCAGTTGGAGTTATCTTAAAGACATTTGTATCTTGTCGCGCTATTTCTACCCCGTCTTTATACAATATATACTCATCTGGATTCCCATCGCTATAAGCTATCACTTCGGTTTCTTTACCTACTATAATTACTTCTTTTGCAACTATCGAAACTGCTGTTGGAATTTCAGTAGATGCTTCAAAGGCTCCTATACATGGCGGATTTAAACGCATTATACCTCTGGCATCTTCTTCTGGAGCTCCTGATGATGTTCCTTTCCCAATAGCAGAACTTCCCTTTGCTATTATAATTGTATAAACAGATCCTCCATAATTCCCAAGCTCTCCAAGCAGTGGATCTTCTGTAATTATGTTTGTGCCGCTTGAATATCCACCTTCTATTACACAGTATGATACAATTGGTGTATAAAAAGAAGAATTGTATATTTGCTGTAAAGTATTTCCCCAAATTATGCAATTTATGATCATTAGGCTAGAAGAAGTGTTGGAAATTCCTTGTTCTTTATTTTCAGTAATAGTACAATTTATGATCATAGTACCGGATGAACCGTTGGAGATGCCGTTGCCAGCATTATCAGAAATCGTGCAATTCGTGATCGTCGGACTTGAGGAGCTCAAGTTGTAGATGCCATCGCCATCATTCCCATAAATCGTACAATGCGTGATCGTGGGATTGGAGGAGGAGTTGTAGATGCCATAGTAACCATTCCCAGAAATCGTGCAATTCGTGATCATCGGACTTGAGGAGTTCAAGTTTTTGATGCCATAATGATTATCAGAAATCGTGCAATTCGTGATCCTGGGACTAGCATAGGAGTTATAGATACCGCTGCCATTTCCAGAAATCGTGCAATTCGTGATCGTAGGACTAGCATAGGAGTTATAGATACAGATACCTCCGCTTCTCCCTCTCAGTATCGTTACAGAATCTAGCTTTGCTGTATTTGTAAGCTTGTTGGAAGGCGAATAGCTGTTATAAAACACATAATTTCCAGTTGCTGTAAGAATTGTTTCATTTCCGCTTACTCGTTCTTCTAGTTTTGTTTCAGTCCCAGCAAAACCGCCGTAGATTTCTACGTTGTTTCTCATTACATACGCTGTAAAAATAAATCCACCAGCATCTGTATATGTACCCTTTGCTATCCATACTTGCGCGGGTTCTGCCTCTGTTGCTATCTCTGCCGCCGCATCTATTGCCTTTTGCACATCGGCATATGCAGTTGACCAAGATCTGCCATCATTGGAATCGTTTCCACCATACTCAGCAGTTTTTACATAGAAAATCTGCGTAGCCCAAAGCTGTGATGTTAACAAGAAAAAGCTTAATAATACTTTAAACGATTTCATATCTATATTTATTCTCAAAGTTATAATAAAAGTCTATTCTCCAGTAGATTAAAAACACTGCATGATCTAAAAAAAATTTTAGCGCATTATGCGATAATTACTTTTTAATTGGGAGTAAATAAATTTGAGCAAACGTAGTTATATATGTCAATATGATTATATTTATCATAGACATCCATATTCCTTTACCCAGAGAAAAATACGCTAGGACTTTGACTCACTGCAAGTCCACTTGGCTTAAGTATCCCCAATGAACTATGGGGCATCGCTACCTTTCACTTCTGCGCTCCAGATATGTCAGCATGCGCGGATAAACCCATTGACAGACATAGGTCGCGCAGATAATTTTAATATTATGATAAATATCAATATGTATGGAATTGGAGGAATATTATTGTTTGCCGCGTGTTCGGCGGCAGCGAGCGCGGCGAAGTCGTTGGATGACATATATTCGCCGACGATTGTAGGTATCCCACCTGCCGATGCCGGCTTCGGACTTTGCAAAACTCCCGACGGAAAAATACGCCATTACAATTATGGAGGGCAGGCAGAAAATTTAATGCCGGGCTCGCATAGCAAGGTTTCAAATAGAATGTATATCGAGTCCTCCGACGGAGGTTTTACTTGGAGCCAAATACAAGCGCCGAAAGGGAAAGAATTCGGCGTATTTTTCGACGAGTCCCGCGGAAGATATTTTAATATTTTAAATATTGGCGAAAGCGCTTGGTTTTTCGACTGCGGAACAAACGGAGAGTTTGTCGAAAAAACGCAAATATGCCCTTGGTGGATGGAACTCAACGCGGAACCGCTGGTAATCGACGGGCGCATTCTGATGCCCGTTACGTTGAGGACATCAAGCTCGCAAAATTTCGACTTCGTATTTGGGGCGATTTTTCTCATAAGCGACGACTTCGGCAAAACATGGAAGAAATCGAGCCGTTTGAATGTGCCGCACCACAAAGCTGGCGGCCTGCACAAGGGAACGCGCTGGAACCACGACGCCATGGAACCCACTGCTGTCCGTCTAAAAGACGGAAGGCTTTGGACCATCCTGCGCACGTCGCTTGACAACCTTTGGCAGTCTTATTCGAGCGACGGCGGCTTGAATTGGAGCAAGCCTGTCCCAACAAACTTCTACGGGACTTGCGTAATGCCAAAAATAAAACGCCTTTCTGACGGACGGCTTATGCTGATGTGGTCGAACTGCACCGCGCTTCCCGAAGTGGAAGGAGCAAACGGCGTCTGGGAGGACGTGTTTACAAACAGAAGCGCAATCCACGCCGCTATTTCCGACGACGACGGCAAAACTTGGCGCGGATTTCGCGAGGTACTGCTCGACCCGCGCCGCAACGCTGCGGACTTTTCTTCAACTCCCGGGATGGACAAGAGCGTCCACCAGTCGCAATTTATCGAGGTTGCGCCCGGAAAAATTTTGGCTTCAATCGGGCAAAATAAACTGCACCGAAGGCTCGTGCTTTTTGACGTCAATTGGCTTCTTGAAAATTCCCGCGAATGCGACTTTTCAAACGGCTTGGACGATTGGAGCGTATTCAACTATAAAAAAGGAATTAAGGGACATTGCGCCTACGACAGAATAGAAGGCTGCAATTTGGCGGAAAACCCCGATTCGCCCGGCAAAAAATGCCTGCTGTTAAAATATACCCCCGACGATTCGCTCGTCAGCGACTTGCGCGGGGCGGTCTGGAATTTTCCAATGGCGCGAAAAGGCGAAATTAAACTTAAAGTTAAAATTCCATCAGGATTTAAGGGGGCAAAGATTATGCTCCACGACCGCTGGATAAATCCATCGGATGAATTCGCCGAAAATTACGCGCTGTTTTCTGCCGAAATTCCAGAATCGTTCGGCAATGGCTCAACGCAGGAGCTAGTTCTAAAATTCGACGCCGATACCGGCAAGGCAGAGCTTTTTGGCGGCGGCAAAAAAATCTCCGATTGCAAAATCTCGCGCAAAGCCCCGATAGGAATTTCCTATCTGCACTTGCAAGCTTCACGCAAGTCTCCGGATGCGGGAATGTATGTGCTGTCGGTATCCGAAAAAGGCCAATGATTTATATTTTTCTCGCGCCGCGCGCGGAACTCTTTAATTTTCTCACTCTGATTTTTGCAATCGGGCAAAGAAACTTTTTGATTTTCAATTCAGTTTCGCGCCTGCGGAAATCGGAGAATGCACATACTGACTAGAGCAAGACAGCCATATCAATTCGATAAACAACAAATATTGGGAGAGCAATCTGGGTAAAATATTTCAAAAAATATTTGAAAGGCATTGCGTTTTCGTTGCTGCGTTTTTTTATTCAGTAAAAAAGAGCCGAAATAAAATTTATTATTTGCGGCAATTCCATCTCTGCGGAATTAGCCCCCAAATATCCTGCGCATAAAAAATCTGCTATTTTTTATGGTCAATTTCCGCCAAACCGATGCTTTTAAAATTAGAGATAATATACATTGTGCGACAAACGAAACCCTTTTTTGTATAATAGAAAATATAAATCATATCCAATGCTTCCAAACATTAACAACGCTCCCAAATTAACCGACAGATCCAGCAGGACCGAAATCCTAAAGGCGCTAGTCGATTGGATTCAAAAAGACGAATTTGCCGTAGGCAGAAAGAATAAAAAAAACAAGCGCATTGAATATAATTGGAGTCCAATATTTCCAACTGTCAAAGGCTGGAACGAAAGAATCAAGCAGTTCTCCTACGCCAAAGCCGTGCCGGCTCCTGCCTTTGAGAATATTAGAAGCGACATAGCCCCCATAATAAAAAATTTATCATCCCAAAATCCCGAATTGGGCGCAATGCAAACAATCGTCTGGGGAGGCTTGCAAAAGAAGCATTACAAATTCTCCTTGGCAAAATCAGTGATATTGAAATCGCAAGGACAAAAAGTTGCAGGCAATATCCCCATGAATAGCGGTTGGACAAAAGTCGCGGCGCTTGCGAGCATGGGCGATTGCAATCCGCCAACTGCGCACCAGTCTATTTGGGATTCGAGAATGTCCACGTCAATTATACATAGATTGGATATGCTTGGAACAACTCCAAGTATTTGGAAAAATATCGCCGGAAAATTAGAATTTTCCGCCTCGTACTTGACGACATCCGGGCGCGGAGGAACTCGAACCGGAATGCGAATCTTTAAAAATTTTACACCTAAAAAAAACCAGCTTACAACTTGGGAATCCCATTTCTGGGGGAGCCAATTAGTCCGTGAAATCGTCGACATCTTAAACACTCCGTCCTGCGGGTATCCGCCTATGCCATTCTATGATACTTCAAAAAGAACAACTATAGCCAAAGAATGGGATGTATGGGGAGCCGGAATGGTTCTATTTATGGACGGATATTAAAACGCCTGCAAATTGCGGCGCCCTGCCGCAATAAAAACCGCAAACAGCGCAACAGGCAAAGCCGGATGCCCAGATGCGTTAGGATAAAAAGACAAACAATCCTTCCGCAATTTTTCCCGCATGGCAAAGACTCGTTTGCTCCGAATTGAAAACAAGCCCGAACGAAGCTTGCAAAGCCAACAATTTTCTTGATGGGCTGCGCGGTTAAAGTTTATAATTTTTAAATGAATGCGCTTTCCGTTATCCGCTTTTTTCTAGCATTTGCATTGCCAGCCTTATTCTGTTCCTGCAAGAGTTTTCAGTCAGCACAAGAAAGCCCTGCAATGGCTGCGGCTGAAATGATAGAGGCGCGCGGCGAGCTTGCAGCCGGAACGAAACTGTTCCAGGGAATTCCAAGCATAGCCGCAAGCAAATCCGGCAAAAGAGTATTCCTTGCGTGGTATGGCAACGCTAAAACAGAATGTCCCGGAAATTACATCATGGTGGCCTACGGGGACGGAAATAAATGGAAAAATAAAGTGGATATGGTTGTGCGTTCGCCGCATATGGAAGAGGTAAGACTTTTCGATCCCTGCCTTTGGAGGGCGCCCGACGATTCCATATGGCTATTTTGGGCGCAATCGGGAGGAGAATACATTAACAAAGGATGGCTGTGGAGCAAAGACCCCGGCAACCAGGGGCAATGGGACAGAAAAGGCGGAGTATGGTACAGCGTGTGCCGAAATCCGGAAGGCGAAAAACCGTCATGGTCGAATCCGCGCCGCCTATGCGACGGCGTAATGATGAACAAGCCCATTGTTTTAAAGAATGGGAAATGGGCTTATCCCGTCTGCAAATTTCAGATGGAAAACATCAACGACCTCGCATCAGCAAAAGAAGGCGCCCTGCTTTATACCTCGGATTTCGGCGCTAAAAATCTAGAGCTTGTAAATCGTGTAAAAATACCATTTGTGCCCTTTACCGAACATATGTTTATTGAAAAGCTCGACGGCACGATTTGGCTGCTTTCCCGCACGCAACCGGACTGGACAGTCGCAAGGCAAGGTTCGAAAAGCGCCTTGCAAATAACCTACGGCAATGACGGAATCCTTGAAACATTTTCAAACGACGGCGGAAAGACGTTCGGAGAAATAAAGGCCTCGGCAATTCCGCACTGCGGCTCCAGATTCCACATCAGCAGATTGAAATCCGGCCATCTGCTTCTGGTGAAGAACGACGCCGACGACGCACAATGGATGGCGGGAAAGCCGCGCGGGCCCGAAAATCTGCGCACATACCCGCGCAAGAAAATAATGGCGTATATTTCCAAGGACGACGGAAAGACGTGGGTGGGCGGCTTGGAAATAGACGGCAGAAGCGATGTGTCGTATCCCGACGCCTCCCAAGACGAAAACGGAGACATTTACATATGCTACGACCATTCGCGATACGGCAAGCGCCAAATATGTGTCGCAAAAGTGAAAGAGTCCGACATTCTCAATGCCAAGGCGGCAAGTTCAAAAAAATTTTACCAGATAGCCAACCAGCGTCCGTGATTTACCCAAGCCGAGCAATCAACCTAAAAAATATTGGAATATTACGGCGCAATCTTTATGTGAAATTTTTCATTTTCCGCAAACCGGCAAGTCTTATAATTGTCTTCCGCTCCATGCGGAGCCCGAACTTTGTTTTTAGCATGCCGCACAACGGCAAGGGCTGCAATACCAACAATCGCAACTAAAAAATTTCAAATATTCGGCAATTCGCCGAAGCTGCGGGAATTGAAGAGACCGCAAGCACGCGCAAATTTGCCCGGGCAGGCAAAGTTTTCAAATCTTGCGTTTGCGCCTAAATACAATATTTCGCGAGATAAATTTCTGTGCCTGCGCCGATTCTAAACGGACTCGGCGCAAATTGCCCTAAAAAAATCTATCCGCCCAAAATCTCTCAGCTGCGCGCGGAGATTCGGACAAACTACCCTAAACTACCTTGTTCGCCTCAAGTCAGCCGCGATTGATTTCTTAAGCATATCTATCCAACGCAAAGGCACTATCGGGCGATCGTCCGCGACGGATCCCTTTGAATTTATATTTATGTAGCCATCGTATACAGTGATGGCAAGTTTCGCGTCGACACCTCCGCGGGACAAAGTTGCATTTATGACCTCGCCCTGCTTAGAAACATTCCATCCGCGTTCTGACAGCGCGCTTAGAGTCGCGGAAGTCAGACGCGCCTTATCCGCCGAAAAACTCAACGCAGTATTGTATTTGCCGCGTTCGCCCAACGAATAGCTCATTTCGGCTGTTCTCGTGGTGCATGCGACTGTTGATAGGCAAAAGATTAAAAACAAAAGATATTTCAACGTTTTCATGGCATTATTTTATAACGGTATTTTTTCCATCTTCAAGCGATATCGCCGATTTCTTTTTCTTTATAAAGGCCAACGGTATAACAGCAGCCTGCGATATCACAAAAACAAAAAACCAAAACCATCCGCCGTCGATAAACCCATACGCATGCAGCCCGACTCCCATTAGGTTTACGCCGAACCACGCCCACGCGGCTATTATGTTCCCAAATACCGCAAGCGCAAGAAATGTCTTATCACCGACAACTCTCATAACTCTTGCGTGAATTGCCGCAGCGCACCAAAGCACTATCATGAGAGCACCGTTTTCTTTCGGGTCCCAGCCCCAAAATCTGCCCCAGCTCATATCGGCCCAGATTCCCCCCAACATGGTGCCCGCAAAAGAAAATAAAAGCGCAAAACAAAGAATGGCGTAAACATTGCCCGCAGCCAAAGAAGTTCGTTCTTCAACTTTATTGCGCTCAAAAATATTCGCAACCAATCTGAAGGCCGCCGAAAATCCCGCAAGAAACACTCCGCAGTATCCAATCATTATGGTTACAACATGCAATGTAAGCCAAAAGTTGGAATTTAAAACCGCGCGCATTTGCCCCATCGTATCCCCGCCGTACGGAAGATTCATAGCCACCAGCAAAGATATGAATCCGGCGAAACTTGCGGATACAGCGAGAGTCGGCATGGCTTTTTTTATGTACATCACATATCCCAGCGCGGCTGCGGCAGCTCCTGTAAAGACAATCGAGGAATATAAATTAGTAACCGGTGGGCGCCCTTGTATGTACATTCGGGCAATTATCGCCAATATGTGCACGGCAACCGCAACTAATAAAAAAACTGCCCCTGAGCCCCTTAGCGGCGCTGAAAACTTGCGCAAGACCATTCCAGCCGAAAATGCCGCTGCCGCTAGCGTGTAAAGAATAAATCCGCCCAAAAACGGATCGGAAAGATTAAAGAAATTTTCGACTTTCAGCTTAAAGAAATTTATCCCGCCCGACTGCCTTAAATGCAATATTAATTCCCCGAGGCATTTTCTTGCAGCGGGCTTGTCGCCAGAGGCAATTGCGTCGCGCAGCTTTGCGTAATCTTCGGCGGTTTCCATCGACGACGGATTCGGCGGGCGTTCGAGCAGTGCTTGCGCTACAGACTTGAATCCGCTGCTTGAATGTATTATCCGCAAAACGGCAT
Source organism: uncultured Opitutales bacterium (assembly GCA_944389215.1). Lineage (GTDB taxonomy): Bacteria > Verrucomicrobiota > Verrucomicrobiia > Opitutales > Intestinicryptomonadaceae > Merdousia. The sequence goes on along the minus strand of CALXLN010000059.1, from coordinate 21,350 downwards.
TTGAATAATCGTTTTCAAAATCGGCTATATATCTTAGCCTTGAAAGATAGTCGCTGGCTTTTACAAGCTTGGAATTGTCGGGTTCGCGTTTTTTTGCGTCGGCGTCGGCGAGTTCTTTTGCGGCGTCGGCTACGGCATTGCCCCACGCGCGGATTGAATCGGCTGCCCCCATCGACTCTTCAAAGCAGATGGCAAGAGCGTTCTCGGCAACAGAATATTCGGCGCCTGCGTTTAAAATACTGGCGGCGGCATCTGAGCGCGGAGTTTTTTCCGACGAAACCGCCGCCTTATAGAGAGACTCGTAATTTTTTAATATCTCGCTATAGGAAAAATACCTGCCGTCGGCTTTTAAAAGAGCTGCCCAATCTTTGTTGTCTGAGCGGATTATCTTGGCGGAACCGATTTTTTCAGGATGCGCAGCCAAGTTCCAAATCCATTTTGTCGCCGACATTTTTTCTCCGTCGATTTTGGCGGAAGACTTACCGCCGACTGACCTTAGAACATCGGCAGCCGCGCTCGACATCGGCATTACGCGCCCAGCCTTTGACACAGGAAGCCCCCCCAAACTTTCAGAAAAGACCGCGTCAAAGAGATCGTCGCCCCAAAATATGGAATTTATGGCAATGGGTGCCGACAAAACCGCCATGGAAACGGCAATAGAAATGAGCAAAACCAGTTTTCTAGTTTTCATTATTGCGCCTCCTAAAAACCGCGCGCGGTAAAAATATAACCAGCATTCCCAAGAACGTCGCGCCCACCGACAGCCAAGGCAGCAGCCGCGCCGGATTGCGGACAACCCCAAGTATGCTTGTCTTGCCGCCGTCTCCGTACGACATCTGATAAAAAGTCCATCCTCCGAACGACGCCGGAGAATTTACCGACACTTCAACTTCCTCGCGGTTGTCTCCGCGCTCAAAATAAATTTGGCTGGAATACTCTTTGGCGATATTGCTGCCCGCCCATTTTTCGTCCTTAAATTCTTTAAGCCTCACTGAAAAAGGCAGTGCGATGGTTTTTGAGCCGCTGCCAATATAAACGAGGTTTGTCGGGACGCCCTCGCGCAAGCTTATGCGCCCTTCGACCCGCATAAAATACTGCAGCGCGCCGGAAACGATTAACAAGACTATCGCCATGTGGGTTATGGAAACTCCAAATCCCTGCAATCCGAACTTTGCATAGCGCATGCACGAGGCTATTAAATTTATAACCGCCAGAGTTCCCACAAACGCCCCGCCCAAAAGAGGGAGCTTTATCGCAGACAAAAACGAATCGCTCCAAAAAAACGGAGACGCCAAAAATATAAAACTTTCCACATACCTGCTCTGCATTTCGGCAATGCCTATCTGCGGCTGCATAAGAGTTGCGCCGAAAAGCAAAAATGTGGAATAAACTAAAATCGCCAACGTCAACTTTGGTGAAGACGCAAAAAGATAAGCTCTTTTCAACAGCCTGGACTTCATAAGTTAAACGTTGAACCTAAACAGGGCAACATCGCCGTCTTTAAAGATATAATCGCGCCCCTCAAGCCTGTATTTGCCCGCCTCTCTTGCGTGGGCGACGCTGCCGGCGGAAATCAAATCTTCGTACGAAACCACTTCTGCCTTTATAAAGCCCTTTTCAAAATCGGTGTGTATTATGCCGGCGCATTGCGGGGCTGTCATGCCCTTTTTAAATGTCCACGCGCGAACTTCCGGCTCGCCGGCGGTAAAGTAGCTTGCCAAGCCCAGCAGGTCGTACGTCTCGCGAATCAGCGCAGATACTCCGCTGTCATTCACACCGAGTTCCGCAAGGTACTCGGCAGCCTCCTCCGGAGAAAGGGATGAAAGCTCCTCTTCCAAACGCGCGCAAATAACGCAAGTTCCCGCCCCGTGCGCCGCGCGCACAAATTCGCGAACTCTGTCCACATATGCGTTCCCGCCATTGGAAATATCGTCTTCGCCTACGTTGCAGGCGTAAATTACGGGCTTTGAAGTCAGGAGAAAATAAGATTTTATTCTTTCCGCATCCTCATCGGAAACATCCGGAAGCGTCGTAACGGGCTTGTTCTCATTCAAGTGGGCGATTATGCGCTTGAGCATCTCGACGTTTTTTATCGCCTCTTTGTCCATGCCCTTCGCCTTGCGGACGTTGTTTTCAAGCTGTTTCTCGCAGCTTTGAAGGTCGCTCAAGACTAGTTCGGTTGTAATTATATCGATATCGCGTATAGGGTCTACGGAACCGACGCTATGGAGAATATCGTCGTTGTCGAAGCACCTGACCACCTGGACAATAGCATCGACTTCCCGTATGTTTGCTAGAAACTTATTTCCCAAGCCCTCGCCCTTGCTTGCCCCTGCCACGAGACCGGCTATGTCCACAAATTCTATCGCAGCCGGAATTATCTTTTGGGTTTTCGCGATTTTCGCCAACGGCGCAAGGCGCTCGTCAGGAACTTCCACGACGCCGATGTTGGGTTCTATCGTGCAAAACGGATAATTTGCAGCCTCCGCTTTTCTGCTTCTTGTAAGCGCGTTGAAGAGCGTGCTCTTGCCTACGTTCGGCAAACCTACTATGCCTGCTTTTAACATCTCTTTAATCTAAAAATCAGTCCCTGGGACCGTATTCTATTGTTTTTGAATTGTACAAAATGCTGACGTGGTTTTTCTTGTCGGCGCGCGCGGATTTTTCGGTATATCCCACTACCTGCGCGTCTATTCCGAAAGATTTAGATATTTCCACAACCTTTTTGGCGTCGGACTTCTTGCAGTAAACTTCCATCCTGTGCCCCATATTGTAAACCTCGAACATTTCCTTGTCGGAAGTGCGGCTGGCTTTCTGTATGGCTTTAAATATCGGCGGAACGTCCATCAGATTGTCCTTGACAAAGTGGACGCCCTTCCCGAAGCGAAGGCACTTTGTCTGCCCGCCGCCGGAGCAATGGACAAGCCCCTTTATCAAACCGGGATACTTCTTTATTATCTTCATTATCACAGGAGCATATGTGCGCGTGGGCGAAAGCAAAGCCTCGCCTACTGTCATATTGGAGCCTTCAAGTTTGTCGTCCAGACGGAAAGGACCGCAATAGACGAATTTCTTGTCTGTATTTTTGTCGAACGTTTCGGGATAAGTTTCGGCGTAATAAGAGCAAAGCATATCGTGGCGGGCGCTCGTCAAACCGTTTGAGCCTATGCCGCTGTTTTCGAAGTCTTCGTATGCCGCCTTGCCGGCGGACGAAAGCCCTACAATGGCGAGCCCCGGCTTTATGTCTTCGCCGGTTATAACTTTGTCGCGGCGCATAACGGCAACAGCGCAACTGTCCACCACTACCGCTCCGGTAAGGTCGCCGACATCGGCAGTCTCGCCGCCGCCGGAATATATCTTTACCCCAAGCTTGCGGAGCTTCTCAAGAAACGCCTCCGATCCGGATATTAGCTCCGCCAGAGCCGCCCCGCCAAAATTCTTTGCGTTGCGGTTTACAGTGTTTGAAAGCAATATGCGTTCCGCCGCGCCTATGCAGAGAAGATCGTCTAAATTCATCACAATGGAATCTTGCGATATTCCGCGGAATACGGAAGCGTCGCCTGTTTCTTTGTAGTGCAGATAGGCTATTATAGATTTTGTCCCGCTGCCGTCGCTGTGTATCACGTTGCAGCGCGACTTGGAGCCGGTCAAATAGTCCTGGGTAATCTTGCAAAAAGCCCCCTTGAACAACCCTTGGTCGAGTTTATCTACCGCCGCATGGACTTCCTCTTTGCCAGCTGAAACCCCTCGGGCAGCGTATCTTCCAGTATTTTGTTTGGATGCCATAAATAAGAAAACTTGTTTGTTGGATAAAAAAGCAGCGTTGAATATTTTGAATAAAATCAATCCATAAAGCGCTCAAACGCCTCGCGCAGCTGCGCATAGTCGCGCGCTACGGGCAAGTCAGAATTTTCCGCCGCAAACTTGTCGGTCGGGCGATACAAAACCGCGCAATCGGCAGCCCGCAACATGGAAAGGTCGTTATACGAATCCCCCGTCGAAATCACCTTGAAGTTTAAGCCTTTAAACGCCTCGACGGCTTTGCGCTTCTGGTCGGGCATTCTAAGCTTGTAGCCAGATACAAAACCTTGCGAGTCGATTACAAGCTCGTGGCAGAAGAGAGTAGGATTTCCAAGCTTTGCCATCAGCGGCGCGGCAAACTGTTCGAACGTATCAGATAAAATCACCGTGCGCGTGCGAGATTGAAGCCACCGTATGAAATCCAGAGCTCCTTCGAGCGGCTCAAGCGTGTCTATGACCGCGGATATGTCGGAAAGTTTTATCCCGCGGTCGGCTAGAATATCGAGCCTATAGCGCATAAGCTTGTCGTAATCCGGCTCGTCGCGGGTTGTGCGGCGCAATTCCGGAATGCCGGCGGCTTCGGCAAAAGAAATCCATATCTCAGGAATGAGAACGCCTTCGAGGTCTAAAGTTGCAAGATTCATTTTATCCGTGGGAAGAATTAGCGCGCGGTGTAAGCGAAATCGGGCTCTTTTGCCGATCCGAAAGACGTGGTATGCAGCGGTTTTTGGCTGTCGGTTTCAGTGTCGATTATATACAGCTGCCTGTTAGCGCCGTTTGACTTCGTGCAAATTATGTGCCTGCCGTCGTTTAGCCACTTTGGCCCGGAAGTGCTTGCGCCGCGGCTTACAACCTTAGTCTGCTTTGTCCTAAAATTGTAAACTGCAATTTGGAACCCTTTCCCCTGCGCTATCGTAAAAGCAATCAAATCCGGATTGACCTTGTTCCAGACAGGTTCCGAACAATAGCCGCTTATATTTGTGCGCACGACCGACGGTTTGCCGCCTGTTGCCGGAGCCGTATAAATTTGAGGAGCGCCGCGATAGTCCCCCGCAAAAATCAGAGTTCTGCCGTCCGGAGAGAAACTCGGCGTGCTTTCGGTGGCGCTGGTGTTTGTTATGCGCTTGAACCCTCCGCCGTTTGCGGACGCAGTCCATACTTCGGCGTTGCCTGTGGACGTGAGAATTGTGGCTACCCTAGTGCCGTCGGGCGAAAATGAACCGCCCGTGTTGCTGCCTTTATACGCCGCAAAAACCTTGCGGGTATTTGTGTTTAAGTCAATCAGCAACAAATCCATAAAGCCCGTGCGGTAATAGCCCGTATAAATTATCTTGCTGCCGTCGGGCGAAAAGTGCGGCATTAGGGAATCGTTGCCGTCTCGGGTAAGCGCGCGGACGTTTCTAAACACCATGTCGCTGGTGCAAATCTCGGATGTCTGCCCGCCGTTTTTGGAATATGAAAACACGATTTTTCCCGCAAAATACCCCGGAGTTCTAATTGTCTTCATGACCGCGGCGTCGCAAGCTTTCATCAAGGCTTCCACGCTGTTTGAGCCGCTAAATACCTGCTCGTAAACCGTTCCGCCCTTTATGGTAAGCTTTACCGAATTTCCTCCTGACGGGGCAAAGTCGAAAATAAACTGGGCCTGAGACGGCGCCGAAAGCCTGAAGCTGCCGTGGGTTCCAAACGCACGCTTTGCGAGATTTGCGGTGTCTGCGTCGGAAGAAGTTATTGCAACCCTATAAATCGGTACGTTCAAACGTCCCGCGTCTTTTCTTATGGTACCGGCGTCCTCTGCAAACAAAGCCGAAGTGCATATTATGCCGGCAAACAAACCTAAAAATACCCGTCTAATCATATTATTTCGATACTCTACTTTTCGGCGGTTCCTTTGCAAGTTTTTTATAATGCGCAAAAACCATTCTATGTATTTTAAGAAAGATTCCCAGCCCCTTCCCGCATAGGGAGAATTTTCCGCCCGCAGGAAGGCAGCCGCCGCTCAAACCTTTTTTAAGCAAAGGAGAAAACTACAAAATATATTGCGCAAAATTTGACGCGCCATACAACCCCAGCGCGCGGCATACAATTTTACAAAAAAAGCGCATTTCCCAAATAGGCAAATGCGCTTTTTTTAAATTTAAGAAATATTACTTTACCTTTACGATATCGACTCTGCGGTCTTTCTTGGCTTCGGGAGAATTCTTTGCAACATCCATAGTCGCCCCCGCTTCGCCGCGCGCAATTATTTCAATGCGCGACGGATCTGTGCCAATGTTGCCCATGTAATCGGAAACAGCCCTGCAGCGTTTGTCGGAAAGCAGCATATTATATTCTTCTGTGCCGTACCAGTCGGTATGTCCAACAAGAACTATTTTCATATCCGGATTTTGGGCAAAAAAGTCGGCTGCGCTCTTTACCTTGTCGCGCTCGGAGCTTCCAACTGCATACTGGTCGAATCCGAAATAGATTGTGTAAACTATGTCTTCCGGATTGATGTTTTCCGGGTCAAAACCGTTGATTGAATTCAAACCCCTGTCCTGCAAGCCGGAATCCGCGCCCATAGTCGCGTCGCCGGGAAGGCCGTCGGGATTAAGTTCGCCCGATGTATCCGAAGCGCGCGTGTCGAGAGGAGACGGTGAATCCATACTGTCGCATGCGGTAAGGAACATAAAAGAGAGCGCTAAAGCGGCGATTGTCAGTATTTTTTTCATATTTTTAATATTAACGGATTTATTTGGAAAATTTCAAGGGTTAGTCTTTCTTTGATTTTGGATTTTTGCAAGTTTTTTCTATAATTATTTACAACTTGAGCCCACGCGCGCGGTTATTGCGAATCTTTTGCGTTGCGCATCCAAATTGGATTTTCGGCAAAAAGCCTATAATCGTTTAAATTCAAATTAAAATTCTTTTATAACAGCGGCTAAAACACACAAATTCCATCGCTTTTACCCGAAGAATATCGGCAAAAAACGGAAAAACGGCGAATATATAAGCGGAACACACCGCAAAAAAAATTGAGCCGCGCCAACAACGCCCCTTACCTTCCAAGCGCAAAACAATAAATTAGTACTTGCCGCCGGTTCGAATATTCGGCGAAAGTATCAATTTCGCGCGAGGAACAGATATTGTGCCGCCGCGCGCTGATATTTCCATTTCAGTTCTGCGCTGGGCTTCGTACGCCTGCTGGCGCAAAAACTCAAGCTCCGCCTGGCGTTTTTTTAGGCGTTCGATTTCCGCCTCGCGCTCGCGCAACAACTGCTGCATTTGGGCGATTTTTGAAGCAGAATCGTCAACGGGCTTTTGCGCCCTTAATTTTTCGAGAGCCTCCTTTGTGTTCTCGACCGCCTTGCGCAATTCGTCGCGCTGCTTTGAAAGCTCTTCCGACGCCTTTTGGGCCGACAAGCGGGCGTCCGCCTCGCGCTCAAGCTGCGCGTTCAATTTGTCGATGAGTTCTTTTTGGCTCAATGAGTTTTGGCTCTTGGCGCGCTCAAGCATTTCGCGCGCCTTGCGGACGTTCTCGAGGTTCTTTTGCGCGCTCTGCTGGGCTATGCGGCTTAGGCGGTCAGCTTCCTGCGCTTTGCGGGCGGCCTCCATCTCCACGCTCAAAGCAATGTTTTGGGTGGCAAGATTTTCGGCTTTGAGAATCCTAGACTGCGCGCGCTCTTGGCCGTATTTAAAAATCAATACGACCACCGTAAAAGCCAGCAGGCAAACCGCAAAGATAAATGTCCCCTGTAGATCCTTCATTCCCGTCAACCTTAAAAAATTCTCGGCAATTACAATCTAATTAAACGGCGTTTGCAAACATATTTTAAGAGTTGCCAGACAATCCAAAAAACGCCATCGTGTTTGCCAAAACTTTTAGAGTCTGCTTATGGATATTTTCAGCAAAGAGGCAATGAACACGGAAATCGAGATTAAAATCTGCGGCGCGGATTTTAACTATGCCCGAAGCGCGGCGGAAGACTGCTTTTCGGAGGTTTTTATGTTGGAGGACTTGCTGAGCATGTACAGGCTCGGCAGCGATGTATCAATGGTAAACACCTGCCCCAAAGGGGAGGTCTGCAAACTTACCGGCAGCGCAATGGAATGCTTGCTGGCGGCGTTTACCGCCTCGGAAATGAGCATGGGCGCAGTGGATGTCTGCATGGGAGAATTTTTTCTCGATGCCAAGAAAGACAATATCATACACCGCCCGAAAATTCCGCGCCGCGGCAAATTTGCAATAGACCCCGAAAATTACCTCATACAAAAAATTGAGGACGGAATGCTCGACTTGGGCGCAATCGGCAAAGGATACGCCGTCGACTGCTGCGTAAAAAAGCTGATGGAGGTTTGGGATATAGAAAGCGCCTTTATTTCTTTTGGGGCAAGCTCCATATACGCTTACGGCAAACCCGACGACGCGCAAGAATGGAGCGTAACGCTTGACGAAGACGGCAAAACTCGAATCCCCCTGAACAACGCCGCCGTTGGGGCGTCGGGAACCGCCGTGCAGGGCGCCCATATAATAGACGCGCGCACCGGCAAAGTTCCGGACTTTCTGCCCTACCGCACTTGGGCTTTTGGCGCGAGCGCCGCAATCGCAGATGCAATGTCCACCGCGTTTATGCTGCTGGACGAATCCCAAATCCGCCAAATCTGCGACGAATACAACCTCTCCGCTGCAATACAAAAAACTGAAGACTCGCAAATAACAATAATAGAATAGTTGAAAAAACGCTTGTCCCAGCCGCACAAAAAAAGTTGACGAACATCCGCTGCAGTGCAAATATTTTTGGAAACTTTTCGCTTCGGAGGTCAAAGACACAACCTGCCGAAGAAACGACACAAAGCAGCCTTGGCTTGAAAAAGCTTCCGCGCCACAAAACGAACACAATTAACGCAAGATAAAAAATGAAAGTATATATCAACGGAAAATATTACGAAAAAGACGACGCAAAAGTGTCTGTTTTCGACCACGGTTTTCTCTATGGCGACGGCATTTTTGAAGGTATCCGCCTCTACAAAGGCAATGTGTTCAAGCTGCCCAAACACATAGACAGACTATTTCGTTCGGCAAAGGCGATAGCACTCGACCTGCCTTGGAGCAAACAGGAAATAATCGACGCCGTATGCGACGCATGCCGCGTAAACGGCCTTACCGACGCCTATATTAGACTGGTTATATCGCGCGGCAAGGGCGCGCTGGGGCTCTCCCCAAAAACTTGTTCCGATCCGCAGCTCATAATCATAGCCGACCAAATCCAGCTGTATCCCGACGAACTTTACAAGAACGGCCTCAAAGCCATAACCGTTCCCACCCGCAGAAATTCGCACGCTGCGCTTCCGCCTATGGTAAAGAGCCTCAATTACCTCAACAATATTTTGGCAAAAATCGAGGCGCAAAACCAGGGCTACCAGGAATGCCTGCTTCTTAACAGCGAAGGATACGTGGCAGAATGCAGCGGCGACAACGTGTTTATCGTATTTGAAGGCAAGATTATAACGCCGCCAATAAGCTGCGGCTCCCTCGGCGGAATGACGCGCGGAACAGTCATAGAACTCGCAAAGAAACTAAATCTTCCGCTTGAAGAAAAGCCGCTCACGCGCTTCGACGTGTGGACAGCCGACGAATGTTTCCTCACGGGAACCGCCGCAAAGCTCATTCCTCTGGTAGAGCTGGACGGCAGAAAAATCGGCGACGGCAAACCCGGGGAAATCACGAACAAGCTAATCGACGCTTTCAATGAAGTCGCGCCGATTGAAGGCGTAAAAATCTAGCTTGCGCGCAATGCGCACGGCGGAAAATTTCCGCCAAATTATTATCGCGGGGGAAATCCAAAATTTGGATTTCCCTTTTTTTATAATTCTCCGAGCGCCTCAAGATAAAACAGAACGGCAACAGCAGCCGAAACCGAGGCAATCAACGCGTATTTCAGTTTAAAACCTTTAATATATTTTTCCCTTGCACGCTCGTCGTACTTGTCGGAGGAGGAAATTCTATCGCACAAATATTCTGAATCCGAACACAGCATATACAACTTTGCAAAATTTACCAGGAAAAACACCATTATTGTAAAAGAGCACAACAACAATGTCCAAAACTCCGGATGATTTTCAAAAAGAAAATAAATACCGCTGTCTTCCATTTTCAAAACCCAAATTTTACATTAAAAAAAGCGCGGCGACAGTCGCGACGCCGCGCTTACATCCGCGCATTTGCGGATAGTCAACAAGGGCGCATACGCGCCTTACCTTCCCGCGCGCCTGCGCGAAACCGCGAAGCAAAGCGCCAAGGCTCCCAAAACAGCGGCCAGCGCAGCGGGTTCGGGAACTGCCGCATAACCGTACTCGGAGAAGTGGGAAACTATGAATGAAAGATACTCGCCGTCGTATTCGATATTGTCGATATTGTCGGCCTTTTCCCAAGTTCCCCCGGACGACTTGCGGTACACCGTAAAATCGGATGCTTTTAGTGCAGAGTCCCCGACCAAGAAACTGAGAACCACCGTATCCCCGGAATCCATAACCGCGTCAAACGCATACGCGCCAATCGCGCTGAAATCCGAACCTATCGCCTGCTTAAGGCTGTCGGTTGTGGTATTTACGCTGTTTACAGTTGCGGATGCGCTATTAAAGGCCATCTCGATTTTTACGTCCGGTGTAAATCCGTCAGTGAGAGCAACTCTGCCGTTGTTTACAACAGTTACAGGATCGCCGGGAATATCTATGTACAGCGGCTTTGCTTCGGAAGCCTTAAATACTCCGCCCACAACAGAGCCTCCGTAGGCTTTCACGTTTCCGTAATCGGAAATTCCCCCCGCTGAAATATTATAGTCCCCGGACAAAACGCCGGCTCTTGCGGAAAGCACGAGCGTTCCCTGGTTTGAAAAGTTCTCGGAAGTTAAAGAAGCGTTGGAGAGTACATTTTCGCCTCCGATTTTCAAACCCAGCGTTGCGCCGCTGGCAATTGCGATGCCGCTTGCGCCAAGTTTATTGTTGACGCTCATGACGCCCTCGTTGACGGACAGCGAACCCGTAAAATATTCCATGGAACTGTTTACGGTCAGAGTGCCGGCGCCGAGTTTTGATATTGCGGCGTTTGAATCGCTGGAGGCAATGGAATCGTATCCGTCGGCGCCGTTGCCTATCGTCATGCTGGCGTTGGAGGCTATGTTGAAGGTGGCGGTAGAGCGGCTTCCGCCCTCTTGGAAAGCCGTATCGTTGTGCATATACAGGAAACCGCCGTTTGCGTCGCTTGCCGCGCCGTTTACAATCGCCAAATTGCCCGTGTTTACGATATGTTTCCCCTCCGAGACCTCAAAGGTTACATCCGCGCGGCGCGAACCCACCGCTCCGCCAAAAGCGTTTCCGGAGGCTGCGGTAGCCTCGACAGTATTGTTTGCAAATACAGTGTCCTTGAAAGTCAGCGAACCGTTGTCTGCGTTTGCAAAACTTATCTGCGCGGCGCCGCCCCAAGCGTCGTTTTGCGACACGGCTTTGTTATTTATAAACACCGAATCGGAAACAGTTATGATTGTCCCGTTTTGGCTTTGAGCGTAATTGTCGCCGTACAAGGCGCCTCCGCGGGCCATGGCGTCGCTGTTTGCGACATTGCCGTCGAATGTTGTTCCCGATATAATAAGTTCTCCGCCGTAAGTAGATACTGCCGCGCCCGTCGCGTTTACCCCGCCGTTTCCTTCATTGCCCTTAAAGATTGAAGACTCTATTTCCATATCTCCGCCGCTAAGGTACACAATGCCTTGGACCTGGGCGGTTGTGGAGTTTGTATTGCCTTCAAAAACTGTATTCTTTATGGAAGTGCTCGATTCCGTAGAGGACACCACTGAGCCGTAAACACCGTTGACATCGCTCAAGTTATATTCCGCAGAATTATTGGAGTATGTCGAATCGGAAATTGTAAGATGCGCATTGTTGCGCGCCTCAACCAGCGCAAGCCTTGAACCGTATTCGCCCTTGCTAACATAGTTTTGTCCGGACAGGCTTGCGCCCGATATATTCGCGGAGGAATTGTCGACAAGCGTTTTAGTTGCGCCCAAACCGTTGTTAACGTTCATAGTGCCCTCTGTAACGCTCAAAGTTCCCGTAAAGTCCTTCATCGAGCCGTTTACGGCAAGAGTGCCGGCGCCGGTTTTGGTTATAGACGAATTTGAATCTGTCGACGCGATTGAATCTTGCCCGACGGTTCCGTCGCCTATCGTAAGGGTAGCGCCGCCGGAAACGTTGAATTCTGAAGATGAGCCTTCTCCATTATAGCTGGCAAGCCTCAAGAATCCGCCGTAATAGTCGGATTTTTCGCCGCCGACGGCAACTGAATTTCCGCTAAACGAGGCGTCTTTGGAAACATTGAAAACGAGATCCGAAGCGTTTGCGTAAATTGCGCCGCCGCCGTTTCTGAGGGTGTCTTCCGGGGAGGCAACCTCCACGGTATTGCCCGTAAATACGACGTCGTTAAACACTGTTTTTTCAGCCGAAGAAGTTGTAAATATTCTCAAAGCGCCGCCTTCCGCCCGAGTTTCAGCCTTGGCGGAATTGCCGGCAAACACAGTGTCTTTCACGGTCAGGCCGGAGCCTTCGTTGTAGGATTCGTATATTATGGCGCCGGCGTTCGATATTTTGCCTTCGGCGCTATTGCCTGTGAATGAGGCGTCGGAGATGTCGAGAATTATATTGCCGTCGCTCCAACTGTCGGTCGCGTAAATTGCGCCGCCGCTGATGGAAGATGTCGCGCCTTCAAGTCCCACGGCTTTATTTCCCGCAAACGAAGTTCCGTTTTCGATTTTATAGTTACCGCCGAAAGCGGCAACCGCTCCGCCTTGAACGCTCATCGCAGAGGCGGAATTATTAGAGATTTCAACATTTGAAAATGTTCCCGAGCTTGTGGCGCCGTTAAATAGAATGGCGCCGCCCTGAGCATTCGGCGTGCTGTTCCAAGAATCTTTGTCGCCCGGATTTGTTACAGACTCCGTTCCGGATATCAAAGAATCCGACACGGACAAAGAGCCGCCGTTTACCCATATAGCACCTTTCGAGCCCACGCCAGAAGCCAGCGAGCCGTTGTGGATGAATGAGTTGTCCTTCAATGTGGCGTTGCTTAAATTCAAGCTTCCGCCGGCGGAAACTTCCGCAATGGGGGTCGGATAATATTCAATGTTCGACCACGACGCCTGGCTCTCAATTCCGATCCACGTTCCCTTGTCGGAATTTAGAGTTGCCCCGCTGGCGACATTTATATTTTCCGACGACAGCCCGTTATTGGAATTCATGACCCCTTCGGCAACCTTCAGCGCTCCTTTATAGTGCGCCATTGAAGAATTTACAGTAAGAGTGCCGGCGCCGGTTTTGGTTATAGACGAATTTGAGTCGTTTGAGGCAATGGAATCTTGCCCGGCGGTTCCGTCGCCTATCGTCAAAGTTGCGTTTTCAGCGACTGCAAACTCGGTCGAGGGCGCGCCGTTGCCGCTGTCTCCGCTGTACATATAAAGAAATCCGCCCCTAGAGTCGTCGCTGTTGCCGCCTACAACGACAGAGTTTCCAACATTTGTTATGTTTTTATTTGCCGTAATTTTCAATTTGGAGCTTTCATTGTATATTGCCCCGCCTCCTTGGTCTCCGTAGGCGTTTTCGGCATCCAAGGTAATGGACTTATTCCCCGTAAAAGCGGAGTCGACAATTTCGCCCTCCAGTGTGTTGGAATTTCCGTCGGACTTTAAAAACAAAGCGCCGCCTCTCGAAGATGTCGCCGACTGCAACGTATTGTTGGAAAAGCTGGAATCTTTCACCAACAAGGAAGACGGCTCGTATCCGCCCCAAGTTGCGCCGCGCGCGTACAATGCGCCGCCGTCGGCCCAATCGTCGCCGTTGGTTTGGGTGCCTTCAAAATTTGTTTTTTCAACCAGCGCGGCTTTGTTTCCCCAAAGGGATAAAGCTCCCCCCGCAGAATAAGACGTTCCGCCTTCGACACCCGCCTTATTTGAAACAAACTCCGAGTTTTTTATGGAAACATTTTCGCTTCCGCTTATGTAAACTACGCCTTGAGTCTGGCTGACAGATTCAACCTGGTTGGAGTTGAATTTCGCAGCGTCCATTGCCACTTCATTCGCACCGGTTGCGGAAACCGCAACGCCGTAAGTGCCGTTGGCGGTATTGTTAGACTTTGCGTAGTTGTTTTCAAAAGTCGAATTTACAACATTTAAAGAGGCCCCAGCTTTTGCTTGAACCAAAGCCAAACCAGCGCCATATACATCCTCGCCGGTTACTACGCGCTGGCCTTTATATTCCTCTCCGTCTATATTGATAGAACTGCCTCCCTGCAAATCATTTGCCAACGTCGCCGCACAGACGCATAGATTTACAAGAGCAATACCAGTTCCTCTTGTTATCAGATTAATTACAGATTTATTTCCCATTTGGTAGCCTCCAAAAACTCCATTAAAACTTAATTGAAGTAAGGATGCTATGGTATTGATAATACTGTAATCTTGTTTTTATTTACAACCTTCTAATATATAACAAATTACAGAATATAATTTCCTTATATATTTTTTAAAAACTGCTTTTATGGTAAAATGTATCGGCATATAACAAAATTAATTTCAAATACTTCCAAAATATTTTAGATTTTTATGTTGACATGAGTATTATCAATACCATGACAAACGAAGTTTCATCGGCAGCAACCTTATTGGAAAGCACTTCAATATCCATACTCGACGCAGCAAGGCTGGTAAAGAACATTCTAGACTTTAAACCTGCTGCATCAAACCTTTCGGACATAGAATTCTGCTCAAGAATCATCGAAACCGGAAAACGCAATTTGAGAACAAAAGAAATGTCCCTGAAAAACGGATTTATGCTGTATTTGGAATCAAAAAGACATTTGCGGCCGGATTCTTTTAAAGACATAAAATATTTAGGGCAAAAAATATTAAAAACCAATTCCGAATTTTCATGCAGAAATTTTTCCGACCTGTCAGCAGCGGACTGCGAAACCGCCATATCCCTTGCATTCCACACGCCCTCCCAATACAACAAAGCGCGCACAATGCTTCACGGCCTGTTTGAATTCGCACTGCGGAGAGAATGGTGCGATAAAAACGCAGTCAAGCTTGTGGAAAGAAAAAAAATAATAGAAAATGAAATAAAGCCGCTTTCATTAGCCCAGACAAAATGTATATTAAACACCGCCCAAAAAGACAAATTCCGCGCCTGTCTGCCGGCGGTTGCAATACTGGTTCTCGCGGGAGTGCGTCCATGCGAGATAAAAAGAATGAAATGGCGGGATATAGACTTTGCAGAAAACTCCATTACGGTGCGCTCGGTATGCTCAAAGACCGGCGGCGTAAGGCAAATTGAAATTTGTCCGGCTTTAAAATCCAAGCTCTTTCCGTGCAAGATGCAGCCCAACGATTATATCTGCCCCCCGAATTGGTCCAGGCGCTGGAAGAACATACGCGACGCCTCCGGGTTTAAGGGCCTTTGGATTCAAGACATACTCAGGCATACCTACGCCAGCCACCACGCAAAACTTTTTAAAGACCTTTCCAGGCTTCAAATTAACATGGGACATCGCAACCATTCCCTGCTGCGTTCCAGATATGTAAACATGCAGGGAATTTCGCATAGAGACGCCAAGAGCTTTTTTACCAACCCGTCAAAATTTCCCTAACACTTCCTGAAATCTTAAAAAAACATTACGTTAATCTTTCCTGACCACAATCTTTTCAGGCGGCGCTATTTGTCCTGCCGCGCAAACGCGCCGGCAACCGGAAATATCCCTCGCACAATTTAAATCCGAAAAACTAAAAAATTCTGCCGCATGAAAAAATATAAAAAGCCTCCCCCAAACGGGGAGGCTGCGAAAAACCATATCTTCTTTCCAATATTACCTTCTCTTGAAACAAACAGCCAACGCTATCGCCGCCGCGCCCAATATTGCAGCGCACGCGGAAGGCTCGGGAACATAGGTTGCTGCCAGCCAGTATCCCCCGTTCAACTCGTCCTCCTCAAACCTGAAATCAACCCAATCGCCGTCGGCGCTGCTTACGAGTGATAAATCCAATGTGGTGTCGATCGAGTCTACGTGTATTACTCCGTTGCGGAAATTGTCAAATATCAAATATCTCTCAAGATAGTTTTCTTCGGGCGTTATCAATGTATTGTTGCAAAGTGTATTTAGAGAAATCAAATTAACGGCGTCGCCTATGTAAACGTTGAAATCTATCGACGTTATGCCGTCGCGCTTCTCCTGCGCAAGAAAACGCAATGAATCGAAAGTCTGGTCGGCAAATATATCCAGATAGCAGTCTCCGATGAAAGCCTGAAAATATACATTGTCGGATTTTAGCGTCGTTGGATTTACAACTGCGTTTGAGGCGTAAAGCTGAAGCCTTGCATTGTTATTGTCTATGCCGATATAGCTGGTTTTTATGGAGCCCGCAGCGACGTCGGATTCCACAATCATTGTGGAATAAGCCAAAGACATGTTTCTTGCGGAGATGTCCGCTCCGTTTTTCACGGTGAACACAGTATTTTTGCCGTAGACATAAATTCCGGAACTTGACGAAACATTAACTTTCCCTGAAACGGAAATTTGGGTGTTGTCCCCCAGCCACAAAGCCGCCGCGGATAATTCGGAGCCGTTTTGAATGTCGATGTTGGCGGCAGTCGAGGAACCGTATGCCGTAGACCGCAGAGCCGCGTTGGTCAAGTTGACTTTCGAGCCGCTTTCCATTACCAATGAACCGCCTGCGCCAACGTATATGGCGCCGTTTCTATTGTTGCTGGCTTCCGAATTTATGTTCAAAACGCCTCCGTCCTTTACCGTAAAGTTGCCAAGAACTTTCAATACCGCAAAATTTTCCTCCGCGTTCGACACATTCCAGGATTCCGGCAAAGGAGCCGTTAAATCCATATTCCCGGAGAGATTGACAACCGTTTTTACATTTTGCGTCAAACTGTTTGCGGTGAAATCTCCCCCGACGTTTACAGTAAGCGATGTTCCCTGCACGGAGCTTGTGGAGTTTCCTACGGTTACATTCTTGTAAGTCCACGCGGGATTTTCGTCCGTTCCGCTGTTTACGCCGACTATCGTAGTTCCGTTCAATTCGACTGTCGAACGCAAATTTTCGGGAATTGTGGACGACGATGTATCGCCTATAAACTTCAAATCCGACTCGCTTATAAAATTGGTAGTTTCTGAAAAGACCAAAGAGTCCGGCGACAACAAGGTCGAGACCTCCGGCATATTGCAATAAACTTTTATCTGGGCGACTCCTCCGTCTGCGAGTCCCGTCAATTTTACCGTTCCGCCGTTAAAAGCCGTATATGACAACTCGTGCTTTCCCTCCGCGTACGCAACTGCGCTTCCGACGGAGATAAAATCGTATGTTTCAGCTGCAGAATCAGAGGCTTTTAGTGTTATGGATGAATCTTTCGCGCCGCCGTCCAATTTCCCCGCCATATCCATCGTTACGCCATATTGCCCATTTTCATGGTCGAACTTTGAGATGGTGTAGTCGCCGTTTACATTCAAAACCATATTGGCGTTGCAGGTTCCGCCGGGGAACATTACAACGGCGTCGCGGGCGTCAATTCCGGAGCTTTCGTCATAATATCCGGGGAAATAATTTGTCTCAACCGGAGATGAATACGATCCCGTACTCCATATTTTATCCTCCCAATTCAAAGGCGTTGCGGGATTATCTTTTATAAAATATGTTTCGGCAAAACCTGTAGATGAAAAAATACAGCCAAATATGCTGTTATAAAAAACCGCTTTTCCATTATAAATTCACTCCTTTTCCACTAATACTTTCATACGGGATGATTTCAAGTTTTTTCCCGCAATTTTATTAAACTGCAAAGCCCGAGGCGCGCAATTCGGCATAAAACACTTAAACTGTAAAAAGCCGCTGTTTGATTTTTATAAAAAAAGCATGCGCCGGATTTCCCGGACACACGCTTTATGCAACTTGCCAAATATGCCATTTCGCCTGTTTTTTCAGCTACTGGCGCGTCAGCATCTTTAGCCGCACATTGCCGATATTCCCCAAAGAATGCACGCAATAGCCATCATTCCAGTCTTTGGGTTGAAATTCCCCGCGGCCCCATTTATCGAGCATTTCCTTTATTTCATGGAGATTTTCTGAATGCGTAAAACGCGACGAGAAATCCGTAGGCCCGCATGCAGCCATCTCGCCCTGCTTGTTGTGGTGTGGGCCAAGCAGATTGCGCAAAGACGCGTACAAAATTATGTCGATATTTGTGATGTCTCCCGCCATGCAATCGGTTATATCAACGCGCAAGGGATGCGACTGTAAGATTCCCGCGCGCTTGCCGTTTACTACAACCTCGGCGACAGGGCAATCAAGCGAGTCTATTTCAACAACCGCGCGCGCGCCGTGGGGAACCTTTAAACCGCGAATTGAAGCCGAATACTTCAGTTTTCCAGTATAGAACGGCAGCCCTTGCAAAGCGACGTCTCCCTCGTTTTTATTTAAAGCCCGCGGCGGGCAAAGGGCAAGGGAATCGCGCTTCAACACTTCAACCTTTGGAATGTTCAATCCGAAGCTTTTGAACGCGCCTTGAACAGGGCGCTCTCCGGTAATCAGCGCCGACACTGAAAAATCTCCAACTAAATATATGGATTCTATTTCCGTGCCGTAGCGGTCGAACGCGGGCTTTACAATGGTTGGATCGCCATGCTTAAAGTTTTTGTAATGGAGCTCGATTTTATTGTCGCCCTGCACAATGTGCTTTGATATGTCAATCGGCATCCAGCGGAAATCCCTCCACGCCGGCAGGCCGTCGTACTCTACTTCCGTCCCGTTGACTTTCACTGTGCAGCGTTCAGGATATTCCATTACCAGATGGACCTTGCGCCCTTTTTCGAGCCCCGCCACTTTAAAAGGATATGTAAGGGTGAGCTCGCCGTCGTATTTCCATTCGTTGAGGTATTTTTGAATCTCGATTACTGGAATTGCGCCCGTGCCTTTTTCGCCCACCCGCCCGCAGGAATACACTGCATAGTCGAGCGTCAAAGAATTGTCGTCGAGCGCCTCCAAACTCCAATTTTTCAATTCCTGCTCGGCGAATACCCTTTCGACAACCGGTTTCTTTACCGGAGAAATTCCAGAGCCCAAACGCAGCAAAATTCCGTCTGCAACATCAAGGCTCAGCGGCATTTCAAGTTCGCCGTTTGCGACTTCCGCATATACGTCTTCCACGGCGCCGGTGTTGTAGTCGTATTTTTGCGCCTTTGTGAACCCTCCGCGCAGAATCACGTCGCCCTCAAATTTTTTCTGGCGGCTGGTGTTGATTAAGAGCACCAAGCGCGTGCCATCGGGCAAATCGCGCGCGTGGGTCCAAATTTTCGAGGCGTCTCCAGCCGCAGAACTTTTTATTTTAACGGCTGATTTTACGAACCCGTCAATTTTTTCGGCGAGTTTTTCGACCTCCACGCGCTCCAATTTTGCGGTCCATTCTTCGAGCTCGCGGCTTTCCTGCCCGTCAAGCATTTTTACTGCGTCGCCGGTGCGGATGATTTTTCCGCCGGCAGCCTGAAAGTCCTTGAGCATTTTAAACGTCGACGGCCTCATAGTTAGCATCTGCGGAATAACCACCACGCGGTACTCCGATTTTCCAATGCCTATCTTGTCGTCCTTAATAAAGCCGTCCTCTTCCAGAAGCTGCTCGTCGCCGAAATCGAACGATGTTTGCGAGTTCAGCAAGGAATACAAGACGGAATCAGTTGAAGCGCTTATTTTGTCGCCTATTGCGCGCGAAGATTTAGAGGCGTCCATATGCTCGTTTTCTTTCGCGCACCAAGCCGCTTGAACGCTTTCAAAGGGGTGGATTACCAAAACGTCCGAAACATATTTCCCGACCGAAAGCGCATAGCAAAGCCTTGAAAGGCCGTCGTCCAAATATCTGTTCAGCGGCCACCACTCCTGTTGGTAAAAAATATTTTGGGGATAGTCGCGCTTTCTGCATCCGCTCATTGAATAGAGACTCAAGTGCGGATTAAGCAAGTTTACCCCCAGGCAGATTTGCTCCAGCGCAATCCACTTGCGGTCTTCGAATGAGAGAGAACCGCCGGTGCAGCCGTAAAGCTCTGAAAGCATCCTGCGCTTCCCGTATTGGTTGACGACGCTGGCGCACTGCTTGGCTGTCGCGGCCTCGGTTATTCTGCGGCAAAGATGGTCTATGCCGGGAATTCCCTGGTGGCGGTAGCGCGGCATTATTCTTCCCGACCACGCCTGCGTGTAAACCATAGGAGTCTCCGCCATCGCGTGCCCGGTAAGGGCTATTCCGCGTTCGTCGCACCATTGCCCTATGGACTTCCAGAAATTATCCTCGAACATAGCGTCGATTGTGCGGTAATAGTCCAGCCTGAATTTTTCCGCGCCCTTAACGTCGGAGAACAACTTGTAAAGGTGTGGAACAGGATCGTATGAATTGCGTTTTTTGAATGTCTCGACAAAATCCTTCGAGTAAGCAACCGAACCTTTCAATGCTTGATTTTTGGAGGGATATCTTTCGCAAGGCTCGTCGGTAAATTCCGCCACGATCAAAGAGCCGTAGTATTTTGAATAGCGCTTATGGTAGCTGTCGTAAGCGTCTTTTCTAAAAGCCTCCATTGCCTCTTTTGACATCATATCCGCGTACGATGTGCCGTTGAACCATCCTTCTCCCAGGGGAGCCGTATAAGAGTAAACCTGCATTCCGCCGACCGGGACTCCAAGCGGCGTTGCGCCCTCCGGAATGGGCTCTGAAACATTGCGGCTAAAGAGCGTCTTTATCCTGTAGTCGGGATTCGCCAAAGGCACGGTTCCGCCGCTAAATCCGCTGGGCCATTTGTCTTCGTCGTACAGCCATACAAGCATTCCCTGTTTCTGGCATTCCTCGATTGTGGCATCGACTGCGCGAAACCATTCCGGCCCCAAATACTCCGTAACAAGCCCGACTCTGCTGTGCACAAACGCCCCGCCCCAGCCGGCGTTTTTCATCTCGCGAATCTGCCGCTTCACTTCGAGCGGCTCCATTACTTCGTTCCAGCTCCAGAAAGGAACGGGGCGAAATTCCGCAGGCGGATTTCTAAAGTTGTCCAAACTGAAATTTTCGTCCTTTGAATCGGGGTTCTGAATTGACGCAAAAACAGACGATACAACTGCGGCCGCCAAAATGGGGAACGAGTATTTTTTCATAATATATAAACTAATTCTGTTCGTATCTTAATAAGATTTGATATTTTCCGGAAGGCATATTTTCCAATGCCGGCCAACCGCCGGCATCAGCAAACTTTTTGCTTTCGACACGATGCCCGTTGAGCCTTATCGTATCGGTGCGCTTAGTCGGGAATACAATTGTGCCGGTTGCATTTGCCGGAATAGTGATAGACCACTCCATTACTCCGTCCGAAATTCTCCATCCAGACGACGCCATGCCGTATGGGGTCAGATGCGTAGCGTTGGCAAAAGTTAGTCCGCCGCCGAGTTTCGGAGCAAAAATTATATTTTTATAGCCGGGATTATTTTCGTCATACC
>CALXLN010000058.1 GCA_944389215.1 uncultured Opitutales bacterium | reverse complement strand
TGCTTTCTTATATTCGGCGCTCGCAATGCGAAGAGCTTCGTAATGCTCTACCGCCCTATGGATGTCGAGGGGTTTTACGGTTGTCTGGGAATTGCATTTGCATATTGCCTTTTGAAGCGCCGAGATGCTTGCTCCTCCATCGGCGGCCTCTATCAGCTTTGCCATTGCGTCGGCGCCTTTTGCTTCGGCTATGTCGACGCTGCCGCATTTGCGGTCGGCTGCTACTTTTGCGGAGCGGATCTTTTTGTTTTCGGCGCATACGCAAGCGGGCTTTTCAAGCGGCTTTTCCGAAAGGTTGGCGTAGTTGTTTGTTCCCACAACCGAATTGCGGCGGCTGTCGTAAAGCTTTTTCCTGCCCGCCGCGGTTTTTGATATTGCGTCCTGGACGCTGCCGGATTCCAAAGCCTTGAGGATTCCGCCTTCGGATTCTATCTTTACAAAGAATTCCCACGACTTTGCGGCGACTTGGCGGGTGAGGTTTTCCACATAGTAAGAACCGCCCGCAGGGTCGATAACGTCGGTGAGGTTGCACTCCTGCTGGATTACTATCTGCTGGTTGCGCGCTATTCTTTCGGAGAACTCGTCGGGGCGGCGGATGATTTCGTCGAAAGCTCCTACCGTTATAGAATCTATGCCGCCGATTGCGCCGGAGAACGTTTCCGTGGCGGTGCGCAACATATTTACGTAGGGGTCGAATACGGTCTTGTTGTAGAAGGACGTGCGGGCGTTTACGCGTATTTTCTGGGCTTCTTTGTCTCCGCCAAATTCATCGACGATTTTTGCCCAGAGCACGCGCGCGGCGCGCAGCTTTGCGATTTCCATGAAGAAATTGGAACCCAAGCTGAAGCGGAAACGCACTTGCTTTGCGGCGTCGTTGATATCCATTCCCTTTTCTATCATAGCGCGCAGGTAGGCAACAGCCGTTGCCATTGCAGCTCCCAATTCCTCAACGGCGCTTGCGCCGGCTCCGGAATAGCACATTGTGTCCACGCCGATTGAACCGAAATCGGGCATGTTTGCGGCGTTGTAGGACGCCATTGCAAACATCTCATTGAGGGCGCAGTCTATGCTGCGGTTTAATTTGCCGCTCTTGGCAAGCTCGCCTATCGGGTCGAAATAAATTCCGCCGGAAAGCTTTTTGCCTTTTTGCGAGGCGTATAGGGCCGCCATGATGTCCGCAGCGGCGGAGGCGGTGTGGATGTTTATTTCAACGCAGTCGGTTTCGACCCCTTTGAGGGCGGTTTCAAAATCCTTTGCGGTGCTTATGCTCTGGTGCCCTTTGTTGCCGACTTTAAGGTCGCCCGAATTATCGGCGTCGGCGGCGTTCGCGGAGGCGTCGTCGAGAACTATTTCCACGGAGTCTTGCCCCTTGTTCAGGTATTCCAGAATCTTCTTGTTGAAGTCTTCGGGCAGGGTTGCGCAGATTTCCTGGGAAATTTTCCAAGGTTGGCCTTTGTTGCCCTCTATCTTTGTGCCGCGGACGTAATCGTCATAACCGGGCAGAGACACGTCGAAAGTCATATCCTCTTTATTATAGATAGGCTTTAGCGTAATGCCCTCGGGCGTGTTTGTGTACATCTTCTTGTCGAAGGGCGCGCCTTTGAGAAGCTTTACGGCTTCGGCGTACCATTCTTCGTACGTAGAAGGTTTGAATTCTGCGAACAGTTTGTTTTCGTTTTTCATCAACTATTTGTAGGTTAAATTTTTTCTCCGGCGGTATTTTTCCCTATCCGAGAGATTTCTTCCGCGCAACCTCCACCCAACGGATTTTCCCGCAAGCCGTTGAGGCTTTTTTTTTGCGCACCAAACATTCCGCACTCTCTGCTGCAAAAAGTGCGCAATGAATGTTAAAATTCTCTCAATAGTTATTTGACAATAACCGCCAGCCTAAAATTCAAACCTTTTGGGAAGGTCAGTCAAGCCTTTATATACGCATGGGAGTTTCATTTCTCCGCCTTATGAAATTTGGCGGAACGGCCTATATTGTATTGTTTGCGTTTTGGGAACCAGAATTTTAACAGGGGTAAAGAATTGACAAGTTGCGTGTAAATTTATTTTATGTTTGAAATTCAAACGTACATATCGGAGGAGTAGCGTGAATATATCTATTTTTAAGGCAAATGTCGTATGCGGACTTTTTTTGTGCGGCTCAATCTTGTCTGCGGGGACCGATTTTTACAAATATACGAACTATAATCCGCTGGATAAAAAAAACGGCATTTCGTATAGGGAGTTTGCCAATCCTTCCGGAAAGGCGCGACCGCAGACATGGTGGCACTGGATAAACGGCAACGTTACGCGCGAAGGCATTGAGCGCGACCTTGAGGCAATGTCCCAAAACGGCTACGGAGCGGCGATAATATTCAATATATCAGACCCTCATGAAGGCGACTTAGTGTTCAATTCTCCCGAATGGTTCGACACTTTCAAGTTTACCGTCGAGGCCGCCCAAAAACGCGGCATGGAAATAGGCATACACAATTGCGACGGCTGGTCCGAGGCCGGAGGCCCTTGGGTCAAGCCTGAGGACTCGATGAAAAAAGTGGTTTGGACCATTGCAGATGTAGACGCAGCCGACGGAAAAATTTTAAAATTGCAAAAACCTCGTGCAAATCTCGGTTTTTATCGGGACATAGCAGTTCTCGCTTGGAAGACAAAAAAACCGCCGGTCTCCGCTTTGAAAGACGCCAAGATTCTTCCGGCAAACGCAAACACGTCGTTTTGGGCTCCCAACGGATTGCAGTCCATAAGCGACGGCGATTTCGACACTTTGTTCGCGTTAGGCTCAAAAGACATGGGAAAGTCGTCTTACGGGATGGTCTTTGAATTTCCAAATCCGGTGGAGTTCGATTCGGCTTTTATCTGCGTCCGTTGCGACTGGTCTTCAAATTCGCCGATATTCTTAGAGGTTTCGGACGACAACGCCTCATACAAACCCGTGGCGCGCCTAGATATTCCTAGCTCTTCGGGCGCGGTAAAATTTAAGCCCGCGGCTGGAAAGTATTGGCGGCTTATGCGCTATACCAATGCGGAACGCAATCAGAATGTGTCGATGCAGCGCGAGGCCGTGATTTTCGACTTTGAGCTTGTCCCCAAAGGCGGCTATCCGGCCTACGCAAGCTATATAGACGGCATGCGCACTAAGGCTGGCCTCGACGAGTTTTTGCGGGGAGGATTTAAGCGCAATCAGATTGGCGTTCCCAAGGATTCAATCGTCGATTCAAAGGATATTGCCATATTCCGAGGCGGGGTTTCGGAAGACGGTTCGTTCAAGGGAAAGCTGCCGCCCGGCAAATGGCGCGTGATGCGGCTTGGATACACGTCCACCAATAGGCATATCCATCCCGCCACAAAGGGGGGAGCGGGATTGGAAGTGGACAAGTTCAGCGCGGAGGCCCTAGAGCGTCATTTCAATTCATATCCGGCAAAAATGATTTCCGCCGCCGGGGCGAACGCGGGAAAAGTTTTCAAATACATAGAGACCGATTCTTGGGAATGCGGAACTCAGACGTGGACTGAATCGTTCGACAAAATGTTTGGGCAAATGCACGGGTACGATATGTTAAAATACGTTCCCGTGTTTGCGGGCGAATGCGTCGACAGTCCCGAAGTTTCGGAAGCGTTTTTGTCGGATTTGCGCGCCGCATATTCAAAGCTTATCAACGACAATTTTTACGGCAGGTTCGGCGAGCTTGTCCGCTCCAAGGGGCTCTTGTACGAGACGGAGCCGTGTGGCTCTTTCTTTATGTCGGATACTTATTCTACATACCGCGCCGCCGATATTCCGCAAAACGAAATATGGCAGGACGAACGCAAAATAGGCTATTATGCAAAGCCAAGTAGCGGATGCGTCTCAAGCGGCGTGGCGAGCGTCGCGAATTTCTACGGCAAGGAAATAACCACGTGCGAGTCGCTCACGGCAAAAAAGGGAAACTGGGCGGATTCTCCTTTGTCTCTGAAGGGTATGACGGACACTATTTTGCTAAACGGCTACAATACGATGGTCTTCCATTCCTATGTGAACCAACCCGACGAGCGCGTGCCGGGCTGGGCCATGACTCCGTGGGGAACTACGCTCAACCGAAAGGTTACATGGTGGAAGTTGGGCAAGCCGTTTTTCGACTATATTGCTCGCGTGCAATATATGATGCAAAAGGGCAGAAGCGCGGCGAATATCCTGATTGTCGACGGCGACGAGATTCCGCAGACGGGCGGATTTGTGGACATTCTGGAAAATATCGAAATCGACAGGATGAACGGAGAGGGAGTTCGTGATTTTCTGCGGGTAAAAGGCGGAAAATTTGAGAGCCCCGGGCGCATGGCGTACGAATTTCTCGCGCTGTCCGAAGACAAATTTTTCTCTCTGGAAACTCTTAGAAAACTGAAGGAATACGTTTTAGCCGGCGGAAAAATCTGCGGCGCAAAATTGAAAAAATATTCGACTTTAAGGGGCGGAGATTCCGCAAGGGAGGAGTGGAACGCCCTGAATTTCGAGCTTTTCGGCGACGGCAAAAAAAGCGTCCGCAAAATCGGCGCTGGAGCCGTTTACGCCGGATATTCCGCGCGCGAAACGGCCGCGGAGCTCGGTTTGACGCAGTCGTTCTACGACGACCTCACAGGGGACAGCGCGGGAATTTTTTGGCGAAAGAGAATATCCCCCAACGGCGAAATTTACTATTGGCTGGTCAATTCAAGCTCGAACGCCCGGAGTGTCGTGGGCAGCTTTAACGTCGTAGGCAGGTCGGCGCAGCTGTGGGATCCGGAAACAGGCAGGCGTTTCGGGCTGGATGTGGCTGCGGAGTCGGGAGGGCGCACGCTGGTCCCAATAGAATTCAATCCATATTCGGGCGTGTTTGTCGTCTTTAATAAAAAAGGCGACGAAAAGCGCGTGGAAAAATATTCGCTCGACGGCGAGGAGGTTTTCCCGAAAGCGGGCGGAGCATCTTTGGACACCTCAAAAGTTTCAAAAAATTTCACAATCGCCTTTACCGTAACCCCCGCATTGGAGCGCAGGCTTTCCAGAGCGCAGCAGGACGGCATAATGGACATGTCGGGGCAGCCGATGGCGTTTTTCCCGGAGGGCATGCACCACAAGCTTGGGGAATCGCACTGCGGGGCGGGCGTTTCGGTTGGAAAAAATTCGATAGGCGTATACGAGCACAGCGCAAACTTTTTGTCGTGCGTTCTTTTTGCAAATGTCCCTGTTCCGCCCGACAGCCGCATAGCCGTGGTGTATAAAGACAACATTCCATCCATTTGGCTCAACGGCAAGCGCGTGGCGCAGGCGAAGGAGCCGTCCAAGCGCGCGGCGCACATTCCGGCGCGCTACAGAAGCAACTTTGACGGGGTTGTAAAAAATGTAAAATTGGTGGCGTCGGCGTTGTCCGAGGAAGAAATAACCGCGGATTCAAAGCAAAAATACGGGGACGATTCGGATGCGCTAAGCCCGAGGCTTCGCGTAAAGGCGGACAAACTTTTTGCGGAATTTTTTGTGAAGGGAAAAATCGACGCTGTTATGTCGGACGGCACTCCGCTTTCCCTTGGGGTTTCGTCGGTTCCGGCTCCGCTTGAAATAAAGCCTCCGTTTGAGGTCGAGTTTAATCCGAAGATGGGCGCTCCCAAGACTGTGAAATTCGACAAGCTTGAATCTTGGACAGAAAACAAAGACCCCGGCGTAAAGAATTATTCCGGAACGGCAGTTTATAAGAAAACTTTCAATTTTCCCCAAGAGCTTGCTGCGCCGGATACGAGGGCG
Organism: uncultured Opitutales bacterium; assembly: GCA_944389215.1. Classification (GTDB taxonomy): domain Bacteria; phylum Verrucomicrobiota; class Verrucomicrobiia; order Opitutales; family Intestinicryptomonadaceae; genus Merdousia. Next base: position 17,229 of record CALXLN010000058.1, on the reverse strand, counting down.
TATATAGAAGTGGATTCCGTCGCGGAAGTAGCCCGTTTCTCTGTAAACGGAAAGCCTGCCGGAACTATGTGGAAGCCGCCGTACCGCCTTGATATAACAAGGCTTCTTAAGCCCGGGGAAAACTCCCTTGAAATAAGCGTCGCCAATACATGGGTGAACAGGTGTTTGTACGACGCTTCCCTGCCGCCGGAAAAGCGCCTTACGTGGTCGAATACCATGAACATCCACTATCCCCCGAAGGAGTTGAAGAATCCGTCCCCTATGGCTTGGAGCCAGGGCGCGTTGGAATCGGGGCTGGTCGGAAAACTGAAAATCAGGTTCTCGAAAATCGCCTCGGCGCAATAATTTTTGAAACTGAAAAAATTTTTATTTAGAAATTTTTACGATATGAGCGAGTCTTTAAACTTTGGCAGAAGAGATTTTATAAAGGATGTAGCGCTCGGAACGGCGGCGCTGTTCCTATGGGGATGTTCGTCCAGGCCGTCTCCGTTCACCGAATCCGAAAGAGAGTGCGTGATAGCGCTCGCCGAGCAGATTGTCCCGCGCGACGAATTTCCGGGGGCGACGGATGTCGGGGTAATAAATTATATAGAAAATTGGATCTCAATTTACTACCCCGAACGCGCCGACTTTTATAAGCGCGCGATAGCCGCATTGCAATCGCACTGCGCGGCTAAATATTCAAAGCCGTTCCAGATGCTGGATTTCGACACCCGGGAAGCCATTTTAAAAGACATGGAGCGCGGAAAGCTCGACAAGTCGCACTGGAGCGGAATTTCGCAAACCGAGTTCTTTGGGGAAATTTTGGACAGATCCATGCAGGGTTTTTACGGCAACCCGCGCCACGGCGGAAACAGGGACTTTGCGTCGTACGCCATGATGAATTTAGACTCGCCGCTAGTGATAGGCAGAAACCAATATTCTATAAAATGAACACACACGTTGGCGCAATAGTAATAGGCGCCGGCGCCGGCGGCGGAGTGATAGCAAAAGAACTCTCCTGCGCGGGGATGAAAACCGTGCTTTTCGAGCGCGGCGGCTGGGCGCGATACGATTTCCACCCAAACGACGAGCTGATGAACCAGCGCCTGCATATAATAGGCGCCGTCCACGGTCCCGACAGGCGCAAAAGCCCGTATGTCGAAGTTGCCAGGGACGGCTCGATTGTTAAGTCGCGCCCCGACAGGCCCGACCACACGATAATCGCCGCGTGCGTCGGTTCTGGCACCGTATCTTACGGGGCGATGGCTTGGCGCTTTATGCCCCAGGATTTCAGGCTGAAATCCATATACGGGTGTCCCGAAGGCTCGACTCTTGCCGACTGGCCGATTTCCTACGACGATTTAGAGCCTTTTTATGAAAAGGCGGAATGGGAGATAGGAGTGTCGGGCGACAACAGCAAGAATCCTTTTGCGCCGCCTAGAAAAAAGAATTTCCCGATGCCCGCGTTTGAGTTCAACAAGGAGGCTAAAGTTGTCGCGGTTGCCGCCGAGCGCATGGGGCTTCATCCTTTCCCGATTCCCATGCTGCGCAATTCGGTTCCCTACAACGGGCGTGCCGCATGCATCCGCAACCGCACATGTTGCGGCTACGCTTGCCCGGTTGACGCGAAAAACGGAACGCAAAATACCGTTATTCCCAAAGCCTTAGCCAGCGGCAACTGCCAATTGCGCACGCATTGCATGGTTGCGGAAATTTTAATGGACGGCAAGCGCGCAACGGGCGTAAGGTATTTCGACGAGAATAGCGAGGAAAAAATTCAGACTGCCGACGTGGTTGTCGTCGCGGCTTCTGCTTGCGAATCCGCGCGTTTGCTTCTTAACTCGCGCACTTCTCTCTTTCCCAACGGCATAGGAAACAATTTCGACAATGTCGGGCGCAACCTGCAAAGCCATGCATACACGGGCGCATGGGGGCTTTTCGACTACGACATTTTAGAGCTGAACGGCCCGGGCGCTACTCTTGGAATTTCGGATTTCAACCACAACGAGAAGGAAGGCATAATTGGCGGGGTATTGTGCACGGAATTTTACGTTTTGCCTTACGGATTTTCGCGGTCCCGCCCGCCGGGAGAGCCCAAGTGGGGCAGGCGGCATAAGGAATTTCAACGCCAAAACTACCGCAGGATGGTTCGGTTGCATGGGCCGGTGCAGGATATGCCTATTGCCAGCATGAGAGTCCAGGTGGAGGATTCCGTCCGCGATTTTTGGGGAATACCGGTTACAAAATTCTCCGGCACCCGCCATCCTCTCGACGGAAAACATTGCCAATTTCTGTCCGAAAAAGCCGCTTCCGTATTGCGCGAAGCCGGCGCAAAACAAGTATGGATGAATATCGGCGGGCGCGGCGGCAGAGCCGGCGGGCAACACCAGTGCGGAACTTGCAGAATGGGAGACGACCCGAAAACTTCGGTCGTGGATCCGAATTGCAGGGTCTGGGGAGTTGACAACTTGTATGTCGGCGACGGCGGGGTTTTGGTTAGCGCGGGAGGATTCAATCCGGTTCTCACCATTATGGCTTTGGCTTATAGAACGGGCGCGCATATTGCGGGGGAATTTGCCAAGAAAGGGTCGGCGGTATGAAGAAAACAGTCTTGGTTTATTTAGTGGCTGTCGTATTGGCTACGCTTTTGTCGGGGGCTTCCTACGCGCTATGGAATTCTGCGGATCCGAGTTATACATGCGCCCAATGCCACGAAGTTGAAGATTCCCATGCGCGCTGGAGCCAATCGGCGCACAAGGATGTCGCGTGCGTGGAATGCCACGCGGCGGCTCTTGAAAACGGCGTCGGAGGGGTCGCCGAAAAGCTTGGAATGGTGTTTTCGCATTTTTCAAAAGACATAAAAAATTCCGACATAAAAATGGCGGAGTCTCAAGTCTTGGAAATTTCCGAACGCTGCGCATCCTGCCACAAATCGGAAGCAGAAAAATGGGCGTCGGGCAAACATTCTACGCTCTATAAAAATATCTTCGAGGATGTTTCCTACAACTCCAAAGAAAAGCCCTACGCCGACTGTTTCAGATGCCACGGGATGTTTTACGACGGCGATATAAACACTCTCATGGGCTTTGAGGGCGACTGTTCCCATTGGAAAATAAAGGACCGCGCCCAAGCCGATATTCCCGCCATTCCGTGCCTTGCCTGCCACAAGATACATTCTCCTGCGGATTCCGCCAAAAAATGGGGTCCGGGCAGCGGCTTGTCCAACCCGCCAAAGACTTCGTTCTACTCGCGCGCGGAGCGCAAGCATTTCAGAACGGACAATCTTACGCCTATAGAGATGTATCTCGGCTCGAAAAAGCTGGAGACTTCAAAAGATCCCAACAACACTCTTTGCATCCAATGCCATTCTCCGAATTGGGAACGGCAGGCGCGCTCCTGCGACGACCGCACGCCTACCGGCGAGCATAAAGGCTTCAGCTGCATAGTCTGCCACGATCCACATTCAAATTCCGCCGCCGATTCATGCGCCCGCTGCCACGACATTTCAAAGCCGGAGTACCGCGCGGGAAAAACCTGCCAGAAGTAGTTCTTATCCTATGGCAATGTTCGGGGTAAACGCGGGCGCAAGTGCGCCCGCGCGGCGCGGGCTTGCGAAGTAGATGCGCATGGATTGCGCGTCAAGAAGAAATGGCAACCCGCCCATAAAATCAGGTATCATGGTATTGCGGATGCTCTTTTTTTTGCAATCCGCGCAAGAGTATCCAAATGTCGGGCTATGATATTGTGGAAGACGCCGGCGTTTAAGTTCGGCGGGCTGCGCATATGGCGGAATATGCGCTTAGTAGTCGTGTTGAAAAAGATTTTGAAATAAATAGTTTTTTTTAGCCGCATGCGCGCAAATAAAATCGTCCCTATTTTAACCGCGCGGAAATTTTATTAGCAGTTCCATTCGACTTCCGCACCCATGCAATTCAAACCGGCAGATTTTGCATGGCATTTGTTTCGGCTCTTGGACATATTGACAAAGATTCCGGGAATGCGGCTATGCTTGCATATCTACCCGACAATTCCATATACTCTGCAGCAAGCTATAAACTGCAATAAGCCTATCTTGTAATACCTTATTTCAAAAGCTTTTGGATATACCGAAAAATCTCTTGACGGCGGACAAACCTGCGCCGGAATATTTTTTAGTTCCGCCGCCCAGGTTCTCTAAAATTTTGCCAATACCTACCAATCAAACATACGCGGTAAAAAAACAATGAAGTAGACGCCGCGCAAAATCAATGCGCCGCGAAACACCCGGCAATACTCTGCATCTTCAAATCGCGCGCGGCTCCGCCCATCCTGGATAAAATTTTCGGGCGTTTAAAATGAAATCGCCCTCCAAGGAAAGCGCCTCCAAGCGCGCGTATGGAGGCTGTTCAATAAGCGCAGCGAGGAAAACTCAAAAAAATAAAAATATCCAATGTTGGCATGCGGGTTTTAAGGAAATATTTATAAAGCAGCAGTGGCGGAAAGGCCGGATTTTGGGAAATAAAATAGCTTGAAATTTAAATCCGATCCGGGGCATAAGGGCGTGTTTGCCATTTATGCGGGGCGCGAAAAAAACGGGCGCGGTTGGGGCGTCCGTTTTTATTTTTTTGCAAAAATTCGCCTATTGAAAATTCACTATGTCGGCGTCTTTCCAGAGCGATTCGATTCCGTACATTCCGCGCTCTTCGGGCAGGAATATGTGCGCCATGAAGTCGAAACCGTCAACAACCACCCACCCGCTGTCGGAGTTGTAGTCTCTGCCGATTGCCTTTACGCCGAGTTCTTTTAGCGTCTTTTCAAGTTCGCCCGCCAGAGCGCGAAGATGCGGGGTGCTTGTTGCGGTCGCAATTATAAAATAATTCGTGATTGGAGATTTGCCGCGCACATCCAGAACTTTTATATCTTCGGCTTTCTTGTCGTCTATGGCGTCGCGGCACTTCTTTATTATTTCCAATGTCGGATCTGCGGGAGTTTGGGCTTGTTTTACCGCTTTACTTGCGCCGGCTTTTTTTGCGGGTGCCTTTTTTGCCGCTGTCTTTTTTGCGGCGACTTTTTTGACGGCAGTTTTCTTGGCAGTCGTTTTCTTTGTGGCGGTTTTTTTTGTCGCCGGCTTTTGGGCGGATGTTTTGGACGTTTTCTTTGCGGTTGAGGTCTTTTGGGTTTGCATATTATTTTTCATATAATCTATGTTTGAGAATATATTCTTTTACGCGCGGGTCGAGCATTAAATCGCAGTTTAACCCGTTTTCGAGTCGGGCTCTGATTTCCGTTGAACTGTAAGGCAGGGGGGTAAAATTTATAAACTCAAGTTTGACTCCTTGGGGAATAAGCGTTTTATCGGTATCGTATCCGTTTCGCGCCGCGCAAATGAAGGAGATTATTTTTCCCAATTCGCCGATTTGTTTCCATCGAGGAAGCTTTCCGACATGGTCGGCGCCTATTATCCAAAATAATTCGGCACCGGGATATTTTTGGGAAAGGTGCAGGGCCGTATCAATCGAATAGCTGGTTTGGGGGCGGGATATTTCAAATTCGTCGATTTTATATGGGTATTTAAAGCCCCGCAAGGCGAGTTTTAACATTGCCAGCCTGTCGATATCCGACGCCCGCACAGGGGCGTCGCGCAAGGGAGCCTGTTTTGCGGGAATAAAAATTACCCTCGATAGTCCGGCTTGTTTGCAGGCGGATTCTGCGAGAGCCAAATGCGCCTTATGGACGGGGTCAAAACTTCCTCCCAATATTCCTATGCGTGTATCTATGGTTTGCACTTTATTATTTTTCGGTAGGGAATTTGCAGGAATAATAAAATTTTTTCAACTTTTTTATTGCTGGAGGGTCTTGTCGTAATAAGCTTAAAATCATGCTGTTGCGTATAAGATGTGCCAGGCCGGGCCGGGAATAAAAAATTTTTTAATATTTCTTTGAACGAAAATTGCATGATTTGAGTCATAATAAACAAATAGTTTTGTAGTTTGTATAGTTTCTGCGCCGAATCCTTGCGAGGGTTCGGCGTATTTTTTGGTTCGGCGTAATTTTTGCCCTGCGCATTTTGCTAAATTTTAATATTCTGGACAGCAGGGGTATCTCTTTTAGTTTAATACGCCTATGCGTCCATTTGATGCGCGGGGGCTACTTTGGTTAGGCCGGCAAATTTTGGCGCGGATGGAGTACGTGCTATTTCTAATTTTTTGATTTGAGCTTTTTTTAAAACTTTGCATATTTCCAAACGATATAACATTTTGATTTTTTATTATGAAATATGCAATCGGCGTAGATATTGGCGGTACAAATACAAAACTCGGTGTCGTTGACGAGAAGGGCTCCGTCCTTAAACGCCACGAGTTTAAGACTACGGACTATGATAATTTCGCCTCTTATATGGAGGGGCTTATTCAGGCCGTAACTTTTCTTTCGTCGAATACCGACGGGGAATGTATGGGAGTCGGCATAGGCGCGCCAAACGGAAATTATTACAAAGGAACAATCGACTACGCTCCAAATTTGCCCTTTGGAAGGAGCGCCCCGATTGTGGAAACGCTCCGCATGGCGGTCGGGTACGAGCATATATATCTGAGCAACGATGCCAATGCTGCGGCTTTGGGCGAAAAAATTTACGGCGGCGGCAGAAACCTCGACCATTTTATTGTGATAACTTTGGGAACCGGTTTGGGGTCGGGAATAATTATAGACGGCAAACTCGTGCTGGGCGCGGACGGATTTGCGGGCGAATTGGGGCATGTATGCGCCGTACCCAACGGCAGGCTTTGTGGTTGCGGCAACCGCGGATGCTTGGAAACTTACGCTTCGGCAACCGGAATTAAGCGCACATTCTTGGAAATGGTGGCAAAATACAATGGGAAATCGTCCATAGCCAATAAAACATGGAACGAGCTTGACGCGCGGGTAATTGAGGACGCCGCCAGGGAAGGCGACAAGGCCGCCGCCGAAACATACCAAATTACCGGCAATATACTCGGCAGATGTCTTGCGGATTTTGTATTGTTTTCAAGGCCGTCGGCGATTTTCCTGTTCGGCGGTCCCGTAAAGAGCGGAGATTTGCTTTTAAAGCCTACTGTGGATTCCATGGAACGGCATTTAATGTCGGTTTTCCGCAACAAAGTGAAAGTTTTGCCTTCGGAACTTCCCGCTAGCGACGCCGCAATTCTCGGCGCGTCGGCGCTAGTCTGGAACCAGCTGTAATTTTTGCCTGCAAAAAAAAAGAAAAGGCGCGGCAGCGGATTTCCGCGCCTTTTCTTTTTTATGGTATATATCTTTTGCCGTGGCGCGGATATGCGGAATATTTCAATGTGGGCGGATTTCGGAAATTTTTGAAGTTTGCGCGCTATTGGCGGGGAATATGGCGCGCAGCCAAAATCCGTACTGCGCAAATTGTTTTGCGAAGTTTTGCGGTTTAATTTGAATTTTTGCGGATTTGCTATAAGCGCACCGTTTTTTTGCGGATTTATCGCGCCGGAATAATTTCCGTTCATGGCTCGGTCGTGATTTTGCCTAGTTTGGCGAGCCATGCGTCGGAAAATTGCGTATTGCGGGCTTGTTTTTCTATTTGTCTCAATTATTTAAAAATTGAATTTTTGCTCGAAGGGGAATATTAAAACTATGGATGAAAGCCGGCAAAGCTTAATATTTGTCGTTTAACTCCGGAGTGTGCGGCGGTAGATTTTTCTTGCGCGGTAAGTCGCGCGGCTTGCTGCTAAGGCATTGAACTTAAAAACAGCCTTTGGGATATTAGCGAGGAACGGCGGCCGATTTCAACCCTTGCGCGGTTTATTTCACCCATCCTTGCAAGAATGTTTTCATTTGCAATCTTCGACAGGTCGTCGAGATTGTATAGGAATACGTTATCCAAGTCGCCGCAATAGGGATCTATGTTTTTTGGCACAGCCAAATCTATGAAAAACACGGGATTGCCCGCGCGCGCGCGGATTGCGTCGCGCGCCAAGTCAAGCGTTATGAGGTATTGCGGCGAACGGCTGGCGCATATTACTATGTCGAAGTCGGAAATACTTGAAAGAACATTTTGTAAATGCTCCGCTGTTGCGCCGATTTTTTTTGCAAGTTCGTTGGAGTTTGCCCATGTGCGGCTTGCGACGGTTATATTGCGCGCCCCGCGGACAAACAGAGCGTCTGCCACTAGTTTCCCAGCTTCTCCGGAGCCCACGAGCAGTATTTTCGCCTTGGATATGTCTTCAAAAATTCTGGAAGCCAATTCCGCCGAGACACTTCCCAAGCTTATTTTCCCGTGCCCGATATCGGTGTTGGTTCTAATCCACTTGGCGCATTGCGCCGCCTTTTGAAAGGTCGAGTTTAGGATGGCGCGGCAGTGCCCGGCCGCCGCGGCGCGCGCGTACGCCGCCTTTACTTGCCCCAAGATTTCTGTTTCTCCCACCATTTGGGATTTCAACCCTGAGGCTACTTCAAAAAGATGTTGAAGAGCGTCGCCGTTTGAAAAGAAGTATGAATGTTCCCTTAATTCCCCGGCGGGTTTGCCCATATGCGCAAATTCCGATAAGATTTCTTCGGCGTATTTTTCGGAGTCGGCGACAAAGTATGTTTCAAAGCGGTTGCATGTGCTCAATATGAGAATTTCGGAAATGCCGGACAACCCAAGCAGTCTGGATTCTGTTTCAGTGCATTCTTGCGGAGTTAGGGCGCATTGTCCCACAAGTTGCGCTTTAGCGCATTCGTGCGAGATTCCCGCCGCATAGAGATTGTGGCTCTGCCTTCGCATAGTTCTCGCGTCAACCGAGCCTGAGCTTGCGCATCGCGGCGCAAAATTCATTCAGCTTTCGGCCTTCAACCTGGTATTTCTGCAGTATTTTTTCCGCCGTGGATATGCGCCGGGCGAACTCTTTTGAGCATTCTGAAGGTATATCGAGATCGCGCATTTGGAGGGCGATATCGGCGGGGTTTGAGTTCGGCAGGTTTTTTGCAAGTTTGTCGGATTCTCTTTTGGGAAGCTTTTCCAGCAATATAATAAGAGGATATGTCTGTTTCCCGGAAATGAGATCCGTGCCGAGCGTTTTGCCGGCGTCGGATTCCGACATGAACCAGTCGCAAATATCGTCGTAAATTTGGTACGCTATGCCAAGTTGTTTTCCTACCTCTTCGGCTGCCTCTATCCAGCCGTTTTTTGGCCTTATTGCCATTGCGCCCAGCGCGCATGCAAGTTCAAACAGCACCGCCGTTTTGCCGTAAGCTATTTCATAGTAGCGTTTGCGGGTTACGTTTTTTTTGCGGTCGGCAAGCGTCTGCCTGATTTCCCCTTCGCAAATCGTGCGCACGCAATTTGCTATTTTCTTTGAGATTTTGGGATCGCTTTCTTCGTAAGCAATCGACATTGTGTGCGCGAATATAGCGTCCCCTAAAAGTATGGCGGTGCGGGCCCCGTATTTTTTGTTGGGGGTTATCGAGTTTCTTCGTACAGAGGCGTTGTCTATAACATCGTCGTGGATAAGCGTGGACAGATGGGTTAGTTCCACTATGGCTGCGCGCCTTATTAGCGATGTTTTGTCGGGGGCCCCTCCCGCGGCGGCGGCAAACGTAAGCGTCGGGCGTATAAATTTTCCCTTTGGGGCGATAGATTCCCTTGCAGCGTTGCGCACTTCCTTCTCAAAGGTCATTGCCTGTTGCAGCAGGTATTTCTCAAGCGAGCTAAAGAGCGGGCGCATGGACTCCACCACCCCGGAAAATGGATTTGTGCTGTTATTGGAATTTTTCAACGGGATTAAAGTTTCGCAAAATTGAATTTTTTCGCAATTAAAAAAAATTTTTTTCGTCAGTTTTGAAGTGTCGCCCAAATGCGACCGGGCAAAGCGCGGATGCGAAAGAATTAAAAATTATTTTTTTGTTGTAAATTTAAATAGGAATGTTTAATTGCAATAAAATATAATTAGAATTGGATTATTTTTATGGAGATGCGCTTCGCGGGAGACAAGGTGGTTTCGGTGCCTTTTATATTGGCGGCGTTTGCTATGTTTTCGGCTGTATTTGTTCTATTGTTTGTTTTGCGCAATATAATAGACTGCTTATTGGATTCCACTGTATTGGAAATAAAATACTCGTACGTGTCGGGTCAGGATAAATATTCCCACGTGTATTTCAAAAAATGGTGCAAGAGATACTACTGCAAGTCCGCCGTTGCAATATTGTTGTCTGCGGCGGTCATAGCGGCAAGCTGCATCTACATGTTCTGCTGAAATAGGCGCCGGCGGTCATATAGGGCGAAAACGCCTTCAGAGGCTTAAAACCGCGGGGTTATTCCACGTTTTGAATTTGTTCCCTTACGCGTTCGAGCTCGTTTTTCATGTCGATTGCAAGTTTCGTCAGGTCAAGATTGTTGGCTTTGCTTGCGATTGTATTTATTTCGCGCCCCATTTCCTGGCATATAAAGTCCATCTTGCGTCCCACGGCGTCTGATTCTTCCATTGTGGACGCGAATTGGGATATGTGGCTTTTCAATCTGGTTATTTCTTCGCAAATATCGCACTTGTCGGCGAACAGGCAAATCTCCTTCAAAACGCGCTCGTCGTTTAAGTCTACTTCCAATCCGGCGTTCGCAAGGCGCTGCATCAATATGCTTTTATATTTTTCGACGGTGCCTTTTGAGCAGTTTTCAACATCCGCAAGCATTCCCGACAATGTCTTAAGGCGCGCGGACAAATCATCCTTGAGTGCCAGCCCTTCCGCTTGGCGCATATCTTCCGATTTCTCAAGCGCCGATTCCACGCAGCTTTCGACCGCTTCGGAAAAGTTTTCCCAGTCGGACGGAAACTCAGAGTTTTGCTGGGTTAAACATTCGCTTAACCTTAAAATCAAATCGGCGGTAGGCTCGAATTTCACATTTGCAAACTCGCATGTCTTGCGAAGTTCGTCCAAGGCTTCCGATACGTATTTTGAATCAATGGAAAACGCGCCGGGCTTCTTTTTAAAATCCGCTTTGCATGCGACGTTTACTTTGCCGCGAACGAAGCTTTTTTTTATCTGCTGGACAATGCCCCTTTCCATAGCCTGCCATTCGCGCGGCAGGCTTACGCATATTTCAAGTCCCTTCTTGTTTACCGAAGAAACGTCCAGCGTTATGGAAAGATCGCCGCAATCGGCGACCGCGCGGCCGAAACCAGTCATGCTTTTCATACTGCGCCTGCCATTTGCGATTAAAGTTTCCTAACTGCTCCGTCGGCTGCCGATGACACCGAACGCGCGTAGAATTGCAGCGATTTCGGCACGATTCTGTCGCGAACCGGCTTGTATGCGTCCTTCCCTTTGGCGAGCATTTTTTCGCGGCGCGCGGAGAGTTCGGCGTCGGAAATCATGAGGGATATTGAACGGTCTGGTATGTTTATGTCTATCATATCGCCGTCTTCAATTAGCGCTATGTCTCCGCCGTCAGCCGCCTCGGGGGATGCGTGCCCTATGGACAATCCGCTCGTGCCGCCTGAGAATCTTCCGTCGGTTAGCAGCGCGCAGACCTTGCCGAGACCCATGCTCTTTAGGTGGCTTGTCGGATAGAGCATTTCCTGCATTCCGGGGCCTCCGCGCGGGCCTTCGTAAAGGATTACGACCACGTCTCCGGGGGCGATTTTCCCGCCGCGTATTGCAAGGCTGGCATCTTGTTCCGAGTGGAAAACTTTTGCTGTGCCGCGGAATTTTAAAATCGATTCGTCGACTCCGGCCGTCTTTACTATGCAGCCGTCGACGGCTATATTGCCGCGCAAAACGGCAAGCCCGCCGTCTTTGCTAAAGGCGTTTTCGACATTGCGGATGGCGCCGGATTCGCGGTCGGTGTCGTTTGCTTCATAGTAATTTTCCTGCGACCACGCTTCTATGCTGTACTTGTTTGCGGGCGCGGCGCGGTAGAATTTCTTAGTTTCTTCCGTGCAGCCGGGAGAGGTTATGTCGAACTTGGAAATAGCCTCGCCGATTGTCGCGCCGTAGACAGTGCCCATCTGCGTGTTGAGAAGCCCCGCGCGGGACAGCTCTCCAAGAATTGCCATTATTCCGCCGGCGCGGTGGACGTCTTGAATGTGGACCTTTTGGGTGCTCGGGGCGACTTTGCAAATGCACGGCGTTACGCGTGAAAGCGCGTCTATGTCCGCCATAGAAAAATCGACTTCGCCTTCGCGGGCTATGGCTAAAAGGTGCAAAACGGTGTTTGTGCTGCCGCCCATGGCGATGTCGAGCCTCATTGCGTTTAGGAAAGAGTCGCGGCGGGCTATCGAGCGGGGCAGAACGGATTCGTCGCCTTTTTCGTAATAAGCCTTCGCCATTTCAACGATTCTTTTTGCGGCGTCTGCGAACAGCTTTTGGCGTGCGGCGTGAGTGGCAACAAGCGTGCCGTTGCCAGGAAGTGCCAGGCCTATCGCCTCCGCAAGGCAGTTCATGGAGTTTGCCGTGAACATTCCGGAGCACGAACCGCATGTAGGGCATGCGTTGCGCTCCATAATTTCAGAGTCGGCGTCGGATACGTTCGGGTTTGCTCCGGCTATCATTGCATCTATTAAATCGAGCTTTCTCTCGCCGCTCGAGATTTTGCCGACGCCCGCTTCCATCGGGCCGCCAGAAACAAATATTGCCGGAATGTTCAAGCGCATTGCCGCCATCATCATTCCGGGGGTGATTTTATCGCAGTTTGAAATGCATATCATGGCGTCCACACAGTGGGCGGCGCACATGTATTCGACGCTGTCGGCTATGAGTTCGCGCGAGGGAAGCGAATAGAGCATTCCTTCATGCCCCATGGCGATTCCGTCGTCGATGGCTATGGTGTTGAATTCGTGGGCGATACCGCCGGCTTTTTCGACTTGTTCGCGGACGTATTTGCCGATCTTGTCCAAATGGACGTGTCCGGGGACAAATTGAGTGAAGGAATTGACTACCGCTATCACAGGTTTGCCGAAATCCTCCTCTTTAACTCCGGTGGCGCGCCATAGCGCGCGCGCGCCGGCCATGTTTCTGCCGGTAAAACTTTTCTTTGATCTGTATTCAGGCATATTGAAAATTGTTTCCGAGATGAAATCACGCCGCAAAAAAAAAGTCAAGCGTCCAGAGTTTCCGCGTTTTCCCAATAAAAAGTTTGAAACACGTTTGAAATTGTGTAAGTATTGGGGAGAATTTTATACAACTGGAAATGAAAGAATATTTGGATTTGCTACGGCTTGTTCTCGACCGCGGAGAGGAACGCTCCGACCGCACGGGCGTTGGGACAATCGGCGTCTTCGGAGCCCAGGCGCGCTTCGATTTGCGCGGGAGGTTTCCGCTTCTTACCACAAAAAAGCTTCACACCCGCTCCATTATCTACGAACTTTTGTGGTTTATAAAGGGCGACACAAATATAAAATATCTAAACGAAAACAAAGTTACCATTTGGGACGAATGGGCTGACGAAAACGGAGATTTGGGAAGAGTTTACGGCGCGCAGTGGACGGATTGGAGGACTCCGGATGGACGTTCCGTAAACCAGCTTAAAAATCTTGTTGAAGGCATTAAGAACGACCCGTTTGGAAGGCGGCACATCGTGTGCGCCTGGAATCCTGGCGAGCTCGACAAAATGGCGTTGCCGCCCTGCCACGCTTTGTTCCAATTTTACGTTACGCCCAACCGCGAGCTCAGCTGCCAGCTCTACCAGCGCAGCGCCGACTTATTCTTGGGCGTGCCGTTTAACATTGCGTCCTATTCGATGCTGACTATGATGGTAGCGCAGGTTTGCGGATTGAAGCCGCGCGAATTTGTCCACACATTCGGCGACCTGCACATATACAAAAACCATCTTGAACAGGTGCGCACGCAGCTGGGGCGGGAACCGCGGCCGCTCCCCAAACTGCTCCTTAATCCCGATAGAAAGAATTTGGAGGATTTTGTATTCGAGGATTTTGTTTTTGAAGGCTACGATCCCCATCCGACAATAAAAGCCCCAATTGCCGTATGAGCGAATTTAAAGCCATAGTTGCTGTAGCCCAAAACGGCGTCATAGGCGACGGACTGAAAATACCGTGGCATATAAGCGAGGATTTTAAGCACTTTAAACGCACAACCATGGGCGGCGTAATCGCCATGGGGCGCCGCACTTGGGAGAGTTTGGGGGGGCGCCCTCTGCCGGGCAGGGAAAACGTCGTGCTGACGTCGCGCGGGGGCGTTTTCAACGGGGCGAAAACCGCGGGAAGCTTGGAAGAGCTCGCCGAGCTCTACCGCTCCGATCCGCGCACTGTCTGGATTTGCGGCGGGGCGGAAATATACAGGCAGTCGCTGCCGATGTGTTCGGAAATAGTATTGAGCCGCGTGAAAATGTCGCCCAAGGGGGACGTTTTCTTCCCCGACATATCCGCTGATTTTGAGCCCGCAGAAAAAATTTTAGAATCGGAAGATTTTGACGTTATAATATATAGGCGGAAACAAAAATGACCGACTTTTCAAAATTTTCTAGAAAAGCCGGATTTTTTTGCGTACAACTTCAACTCTAACACAACATAAACAGGATAGACACAATGAGCTTTTTGATACTGATAATTGTGCCTTTGATAGTGGGCATGTATGCGCAATCCCGCATAAGCGGAGCATACGGTAAATACTCGCAAGTCCGCTCGCGCTCCGGCCTGCGCGGCTGCGACGCGGCTGCGGCGGTCATGAGGGCGGCGGGAATATCCGACGTGGAAATCGTTGAAATAGGAGGGCATTTGACCGACCACTACGATCCATCCAAAAAGGTTTTGGCTCTAAGCGGCGAAGTTTACAACGGTACGTCCCTTGCAGCATTGGGAGTCGCCGCGCACGAGGCGGGGCACGCCATTCAGCACAAATGCCAATACGCGCCTTTGAATTTGCGCATGGCTCTCGTGCCGATTACAAATTTTGCATGCTCGCTTTTGCCGATAGTAATGCTGGGCGGATTTTTTCTTTTCCACAGCCCCATGCTCATTTATGCTGGCGTGGCGATTTATCTGGTGCTGACAGTGTTTCAGCTCGTTACTCTGCCGGTTGAATTCAACGCCTCCACGCGCGCGAAAGCCGCGTTGCGGGAGCTTGGAATAATCGAAGGCGGAGAGGCTCGCGGAGTGGAGGACGTGCTTGACGCGGCTGCGTTTACGTATGTCGCCGCCTTCATATCGTCGCTCGGCTGGCTTCTGTATCTTTTTGCGGCTTCAAACAACCGCGACTAAGGTGAGTTTTCAATATATACGGAGGTTTGCGCAATGCGATTTCTTGCCGCATTTTTTATTTCCTTATGCGCATGCGCTTCAATCTTGGCGGCGCAAACCGCGCAGACAGCAAAGCCTTGGACTTTTTGGCATGTTATGGGAAGCTCCATGGAGCCCGCCGACATCACGGCGCAGCTTGAGTTCATGCATAGCGCCAATATCGGCGGTGTGAGCATTGTGCCGATTTACGGCGAGGTTGGAGACGAAAAAAACTATGTTGATTTTCTATCTCCCAAATGGATGGAAAATCTGCGCTACATATCTGCCGAATGCCGCAGGTTGGGAATGGGGCTGGACATGACCCTTGGAACGGGGTGGCCGTTCGGCGGAAAAAATGTGTCCGTTAAAGATTCCGCTAAGAAATTGTCGGATTCTGGAGAGTGCGTTCCTACAAACCAAAAGGTAAAGCGCGCGGCTCCGGGCGGCGAGGGGCTTGTGTTAAATCCGTTCAGCGGTTCGGCTATGAAAAATTACGCCGAAGATTTTTACAAGGCTTTCGAGCCCGCCGAAAACAAGGGAATTATCAGGGCGTTTTACAACGATTCATACGAAGTCTTCGGGGCGAACTATACGGAAGACTTTGAGTCGCAGTTTAAGGTGCGGCGCGGGTACGATTTTGCGCCATTTAAGAAGGGGCTTTTGGAGGGGAATTTGGATGGGCGCGTTTGGCAGGACTACCACCGCACATTGTCGGAACTGCTGCTCGACTTCATTCGCGAATATGTTGCAGCCGCAAAAAATCTCGGCGGAGCTAGCCGCTACCAAGCGCACGGATCTCCGGGAAATCTTTGCGATTTATACGCCGCAAGCGATATTCCCGAAACCGAGTCTTTCGGCTCAAGCGCTTTCGACATCCCGCTTGTGCGGGTGGATGAAGACTACGAGCAGGAGCGTTTCGGAAGGCCCGATAAAATGATGATGAAGTTCGCTTCTTCGGCAGCGAACGTGGCGGGAAAAAAGCTTGTGTCGTCGGAAACCGCAACATGGCTTGCAAATCATTTTAAAGTTTCGCTTTCGCAGATAAAACCGCAGCTCGACGAGCTTTTTTTGGGCGGCATAAACCACATAATTTTCCACGGCTCAAGCTATTCCCCCCCCTCAAAGCCTTTTCCCGGAAGGCTATTTTACGCGTCCACAAATTTTAATTACCATTCGCATTTCGCCGGGTATCTGCCATATCTTTGCAAATATATAGAGCGCGTACAGGCGCGCCTTCAAGAATCAAAGCCCGACAACAATATTCTTCTGTATTTTCCGGTCCACGCATTTTGGAAAAGTTCCGGCGGGGAGCATAAGGTGCTGATGTTCGACGTTCACAAGGCGTCGGTTTGGCTGAAAAGGTGTGAAAATTTCGACAATCTCGCCAGAAATTTAGATGCGCGCGGCTACGCATTTGATTTCATTTCGGATTCTCAAATAGCGGATTTGGAATTTTCAAACGGCTCTCTGAAAACACCGGGAGGCGCGTTATACGATGTTGTCGTGGTTCCCGATTCCGGGCAAATGCCGGTCGGCACTTACGAAAAACTTTTGGCGCTTGCGCGCGCGGGCGCAAAAATAATTTTTGAAAACCGCGCTCCCGAAGACGTCGAAGGGCATTTCAACGTATCGGCGCGCCGCGCGCGGGCGCAAAAAATAGCCGCAGAAATCGCGTCGGAAAAAAATGTTCGTTCGGGAGATGTGTTCGCGAATCTAAAAGATTTTGGCGTGGCGCGCGAGACTGTTTCGGAAAAGGGCTTGCAGTTTATCCGCAAAAAGTCTCCGGACGGTGCGTTCTATTTCATATCGAATTTGGGAAGCAAATTTTTTGAGTCTGAAATCGCGCTGTCTAAAAAATGCAATGTGTTTGAAGATCCGCTTACAGGAGAAAAGTTCGCCATACGGAACGCATCCTCGGGCGGAACAAAATTCTTTCTCCGCTTGCCGCCCGGAAAATCCTGCATGGTTTATTCCGGAGATTCCGGCGGGTTGGAAGAATTGCAGTTCCCAAAATGCGGCGATTGGAGAAATCTGGATGGAAAATGGAATTTGAAGTTTT
>CALXLN010000057.1 GCA_944389215.1 uncultured Opitutales bacterium | reverse complement strand
AGTTATACGCTTGACTTTAAAGGCTTTTAAACGATTATGTTCGACCGTTTTCAGCCTTGTTTTTTCATCGCGCAAATGCGCGAACTAGCCTGATTTTTATTTTTATGTTTATCGACGAAGCCAATGTCATATTGAAAGCCGGCGACGGCGGAAAGGGCGCCGCAACGTTTCGGCGCGAAAAATTCATACCGTTTGGAGGCCCTGACGGCGGGGACGGCGGCAATGGAGGTTCCGTTTACGCGCTCGGCGACGAAAATATTTCGGACTTGGAGCGCTATATGTACTCGCCTGAAGTCCGCGCAGAGGATGGAGGTTCGGGTGCCGGAAGAAACAAAACGGGGGCCAGCGGCAAAGACGCAGTCATGCGCGTTCCGCCCGGAACTATTATAATCGACCCTGAAACGGATTCTATCGTTGCCGAAATTCTACGCCACGGCGAAAAAATTCTCATAATGCGCGGCGGCAAAGGCGGCTTGGGCAACACACACTTTAAAAGTTCCACAAACAGGGCTCCGCGCCAATTCACATACGGAACTGATGGAGAAAGCGGAGAATTTAAGCTTGTTTTAAAGACCATAGCCGACGCTGGCATGGTTGGCTATCCCAACGCTGGAAAATCGTCTTTGGTGGGCTTATTGACTCCTGCCAGGCCAAAAGTAGGGGCGTATCCGTTTACGACTTTGCATGTAAATATCGGAACATTGGAATATCCCGAAACATATGAGCGTTTGAAACTTGCCGATATTCCGGGGCTTATAGACGGCGCCAGCGAAAATAGGGGGTTGGGGCACAAATTTTTAAGGCACATTGAGCGCTGCAAAGTATTATTGCTTGTGATTGACATGGCTGGAACCGACGGCCGCAAACCGGCAGACGATTATAAAAGTCTAATAGGCGAATTGGGCTTGTATTCCGAAGGCCTCTTAAAAAAACCGATGATTGTCGCCGCAAATAAAATGGACGAGCCGGCGGCCGTAAAAAATTTAAAATCCTTTAAGCGCAAATATCCAAAGCTGGATGTCATTCCCGTTTCGTGCCTTACGGAGGAGGGAATCGAAAATTTAAAGAAAGAAATATATAAGGAGTGCAAAAAGGCGCTTTGATGACGTTTTTTTGCCAAAGGTTTTAAGTTTTGCAAAATCGCGGTAAAATTTTGCGTGGAATTAAATATTTTTGCAATTTTTACTGTCTAAAAAGCAGGACTTTTGCCGGTTTTATTTCGGCAGGTTTGCCGAAAATCGAACTCAATAGCGTATAAAAAATTTGACAATCGCAAATCTGGAGATTAAGCGTTTATGAAGATGAACAAATACGTCTATACCCCAACCGTTTTTAGGAGAACTCGCAAGGCGTTTACGCTTGTCGAAATACTCATTGTTATTGGAATTTTAGTGCTGCTTATGGGCATCACAACCCAGATGCTCGGCGGAGTTAGCGACGCCCAGGGAAGGGCTAGGGCCAAATCAGACATGGCTTTGATTGCCACAGGATTGGAGGCTTTTTGCAACCAATACGGAGGCTATCCGCGCTTGAATGCGGGGTCGGGCGAAAAATTTGTGGGCGGCGAAATATACAAGTGCCTAGTCGGAAGAATGATGCTCAAAAGGCAGAACGACCAGATTGTCATGACTGAAATGGGATTTCAGCGCAGGCCTTTTGTGGATTCGTCAAAACTCAAAATTTGCGATCCAGCCGATCCGATTCTCGTCGACGTGGATCCTGAAAAGAACGGAGTTTACTTCGGGGATCCGTGGAACGAGCCATACTTGTATTTTTACGACGCCTCGACGGCTGTGGGGAATGATACTATCGGGACTTGGCGCTCTCCGGGCTTCATTCTTATCTCAAAAGGTCCCGACAAGAAAGAATCCGACATTCTTTCAATGTACACTACCGGAATAATACCTGATTACGACGATTACATTTCAAACCAGGTAAACGTGGATAATCTCGTGCATGGCAGGGACGACTAATTCCGCCTGAAAAAAATTTAATAGTGCAACCGTAATTTAAAAATAAGGAAACAAAATGAAATCGAAGAAAAGGGCATTTACGCTAGTCGAATTGATGATTGTAATATCAATCATAGGCATATTGGTAGGCATGCTTACTCCCATGATATCTAACGCCCAGAAGAACGCCGTGAAGACGACTTCAAAAGCGCTTTTTACAAACATGGTTACAGCCTTGGAGCGCTACAAAGACGAGTACGGATATTTCCCGACGTTTTTGACGCAGCGCGACCGCACAAATCTGGACGACGGCAATTATTCTGAGAATTTCGTCAAGGCCGTTACCGGAATGGATCCCGACGGAAAGCAGCTTTCCCAGTCTGACCGCCGCGAATTTAACCGCAAGGGCCGCAAGTTTATGGAGTTTAGCAACACAAACTTGGTACAGAAAAACGGCACGCAGTGGAAAATTGTCGACGGGTTTGGGAATCCCAATATATACGTTTGCGTCGACGGCGACGGCGACGGGTTTATCAAAAAGGGTTTCCCCACGGCCACCGACGGAATAAATTCTACGGATTTAAAAGAATTAGTTCCCAATCCGCAGTCCGGAATAAGATCGAGGGCAATAATTTTCACTCTCAAAAAAGACTCTAAGAAGGCTACCGCCGACTTTAGTTCGGACGACATTTTCACCTGGTAATTTCACCGACGAAATATTCTTATGGCGCATAGAAAGTCAGGTTTTACCCTCATAGAAATGCTCGTTGTAATCGGGCTTATTTCCGTGCTTGCAATGGGGATTTCGATGCTGAATATGAAAGACGCCACACAGGCGATATATTCGGCGCAACGCTCTATGATGACGGCGTTTTATGAAGCCAGAACAACGGCTCTCACAAGACAGACTGATGTAAAAGTAATAATATATAAAGGCAGCGACATCTCCCGCAAACTTCGCCAAGTCGGAGTAATTTATAAGGTAAAGGGAGAGGACGGTCTCGATTTGGGATGGGTTGCCCTCAACGACGGTTTCAGAATGCCGGAAGGCGTATTTTTTGTACCGTCGGCGAGCAATTTCTCGTCGTTTGTCAAAACGGCGGGGCAGGCTTCTCCCAGCGAGATTTTCAAAAGTACGTTTAATAACGGCTATACGGGCGCCTACGAAATTGTCGGCGTGCCGGAATTTCCCAGCCGCCAGCCCATTTCCGTAAACGACGGAAACGGCGACTGGTTCGCGTATCAGTTCTCCTCGGACGGGCTTTCTTTGAATCCCGGAGCTCTTGTAATGCTCGCAATGGGGCATCTCGACGGGGACGACTACTATGTAATAGACAATCCCTACAACCAATTGGGATTTGCGATTCGCCGAATAGGCATAACGATACCATTCTCGGATTACAGCGAGATGGAAGAAACCTTAAGGTAATATCTTGCCATGAAACACTTTCAACGTAAAAAATCGCGCGGCGCTTTCACGCTAGTGGAAGTCATGCTTGCTGTGGGTGTTATAGCCGTTTCAATAACCGCTATGATTGGTTTGCTTTCGGCGATAACAGCCAACCTTAACCAGATTCGCTATCAAAACAAGGCGGTTGCAATTATAGCCAACTTGGAAACAACTCTAAAAATGAAGAGTTTTGCCCAGGTGTTTGATTGGGTTAAAAATCCCGCCGAGCCTTATGTAATATATTTTTGGGATGAATACCAAAACCCGGACGAGCCTGACAACTCAAGCATGATGACCATTAGCAGCGAACTCGACGGCTTCACTCCTGAACAGCCGCCAAATGAGGACCATCTCCAAAAATCGGAAGGAGAGGTTTTCAGAGTGCTTCTTTCTCTATACGAAAACGGACTTAAAGGCCAAAAAACAAATATCGGAGACGAAACCGAATATTCGGGAGGCTCACTCCCCGACGTAAAGATGTATGCGCTTTCCTGGCTGCCGATAAAGGTAGAAATCTTGGTCGACCCTAAAGACGACATCATTACGGGAAGCGGCGAGGAAAACGTCAATGAAGCCCGCCGTGTCTATGAAGACCAATTAATGAAAATGCGATAATTTCAAAATGAAATCTCAAAACAGAAAAGCTTTTACTCTGGTTGAAATTATGGCGGCCAGCGCCATAATGACATTAATAGTGCTGGGTGTATTGATTATCACCACAAATATTCTAAATACATGGAGCCGCGCCAGCGGGCAGTTGCAGACTTCATTCGACGCTGCTGTCGTTGGCGCAATTGTCCAGGAAGACTTTGAAAGCATAAAAATACGCAAAGACGGAAGGGCGTGGCTGCAGGTTGCTTACCCTCAGTCGGTAGGACATCTCACCGGTGAAGACGACATAGACGCAACTCCTCTGCGTCCGCCGGAAATAATGTTCTATTCTCCGACGTTGTTGCGCCCCCGCTATACAAGAGAGCATATGCAGGACGCCACGGGAGACGCAACCACGGCCGTTCAAATTCCGGGCAGTGTTTGCGCAATAAAATACCAATTGTCGCTTAAGAGTCCGTTTATGGAATCTTCGTCCAATCCCGCGGACAATGAAAGCCAATACAACGCGTTTTACGGCTTATATAGGGCGGTTATAGATCCAAAGTCGACTGCTCTCGAGGCTATGGGCGCTACCGTTCAGGGATATACTTCTTCGCCGGACGGAGAGGATTTCAAAGACGCTTTGGCGCAAAATTTGTGGTCAGGAACATGCACTGTAGTGGACGAAGAGGGAGTGGAACAGCCGGGTACCGATTTAAAGTCTTGGGTGCTTTCGCCTGAAAACCTTCTTGTTAATTCAATGGTTGATTTCCGCGTAACTTTTGCGGTGTTTTATCCGAATCCGGATGCTATGCCGGGCTCGGGTGAGAGCGAGTACAAACTTGCGTACATTCCGGCGGGGACGCCTTTTACGGTCGGGCCTAAAATTCTTGCGGACGGCGCTTACGAATTTGTAAACGGCTCCCGCAATCCGGTAGACCCCCGTCTCTTGGAAGATGGATATTTGGCTTTTGCCGACTTTTCCATGACATTGATTTCAGACGCCGGCGCGAAGGAAATGAGAGCTCTTATTATGAGTGGAACGTTGGATCAGGAAACTTTTAAAAGGCTTGTGCTTGCGCATGGGAATACTGTCGTGCGCAGAGTTCAATTTATGTCCGAACCCGGCGAATAACTATGGATATTTCACCGGAACAAACTGAATCCGTAAAACGTTGGCTGGCTGAAGGCGCGGATGTTGCCCAAGTTCAGACGCGCCTGCAAAGTGAGTTCGGGATAAATATGCGTTATATTGACGTCCGTTTTCTGATAGACGACATCGGAGCTCAAATAAACGATATTCCCGAACCTGCAGCGCCTCAAGAAAGCCGGGATGAAGAATCTTCCATAGCCGGACAGCAAGTCCAGGTATCCATGGATCCGGTTCCAAAGCCTGGAGCGATTGCAAGCGGCGCGGTCATATTTTCGGACGGAGAAAAAGCGGAATGGTTTGTGGACAACAGCGGCCGTTTGGGGTTGTCGCCCGAAAAGGAAGGTTATAATGCGCCTCAAGAAGACCTGCCGATATTCCAAAAAAAGCTTCAGGAGCTTTTGGAGTCGGAAAGCGACGCGCCTGTCGAAAACGGGGAAGACGGTTTAAATCGGCGGAATGAAAATTCTTCGGAATCTTCCGGCAATGGAAGCGTGGAAGTCAGCGTAAGCAAAATTCAGCGCCCCGATTGTATCGCATTTGGCGATGTAACTTTCTCGGACGGTTCCAAGGCCGAATGGCGAATCGACCGTATGGGGCAGTTGGGTCTCGTTCCCGCTGTTGAGGGGCAAAGGCCCCCGCAATCCGATATGCCTGAATTTCAGCGCAAGCTTCAAGACGCGTTGAAGACGCTTTTTTAAATTAGGCGCGAACACGCGCGCAATAAATAAAATCTTAGGTTTAATGCGCTAATACGCTTTGTAAAAAGCGTATTTTTTTTGTAGCGTCATTTCAAACAACCGCCCGGGTTTTACGGAATACAAGGATGCGTTTCTATTTGCGCGGGGGCAATGCCAAAACATTAAAATAAATTGACAACCTTTTATAGTATATTTAGTCCTAAATATTGGATTTATGAATAGAAGAGAATTTGCCCGAATTGCTTGCGCTTGCGCGGCGGCTGCGCTAAATCCGATGCCGATTTTCGCCCAAGATTTGAAATCTCCTTTTCGCCGCGCGTATGCGAAACTTGATTCGATAAAAAATCTTCCGCTTCCTGTTGAAAAACGCCCTTCAGGGGGGTTGGAATATTTTAGATTGGACGACAAGCCTGATGGAGTTTTGTTGAAATTTCCAAAATTGTCCAACCGGCTTGTCGGTTTAAAGAATCCCGCCATAAAGCTTTCGTTGGGGAACGCCATAGAGAATCGCGGAAGTTTTGCGCTTTTTGTGCGTTCGGCAAAAGACGGGAGAATCTTTTCGAGGTTGGATGTTGTAAATCTTTTTGGATTTCAAGTTATACGGTTTAATATTCCAGTTTCCGAAATTTCTGAAATAGAGGAATTCGGACTTGTTGTAAGATATTCTCCAATTGAAGTGAAAGACGCCATAACAACCAAAGGCGGCCCTTTGTGTTTTTTTGCGGAATCGGCGGCGAAAAAAATAGATGCTATGGCACCCCATTTATTGCTTTATGAAGCCGATTATGATGTTACAGCAGCCTATTACGAAAATTTCTGCTCGATAAATTCTATTCTTCCGTTTGGTTGGATGAGCGGTTGCCAGACGGAGGGGCTTAGGGAACTTGCGGAAACTAGAGATTCTGCCGCTTCGGCTGCTTTGGGAGCGCACCTAGACTTCTTTTTGGACGATGAAAAAGGGGTAGTTTTCAACAATTCTAAATCCGAACTTTGTGAAAATGGAAAATTTAATTCTATTGAGGACTTTTTGCCTTTTGTGGCAATAGGGAAACTTTATCCCAACCACAAATCGTTAAATATGTTTTTGAATTGGGCGTTGCCGCGAATAAAAAATTTGGAGAAAAAAGCTCCGGACGAGCGTTTTTTAAGCACCGAAGGCTGTTACACATATGCATATCCGCTTATGCAGATTGCAGTAAGCCGCAACGATGTTTCTCTAGCCCAAACAGCTTTAAACGAAATATGCGCAAGAATAGACAGGTTAGTTGATTCCGGCGGAGGAATTTCTCAAAGGGCTCTGGAAAAGAAAAAACCTTTAATGCGAAATTGGGGCAGGGGAATTGCGTGGTACTTGTTGGGGTTGGTTCAAACTATGCGGGTGCTGGAAAGTTCCGCTTTCAAGGGCGAAAACTTAAAAGGCAGGGAAAAAATATCAAAAGCGATTATAGATTCGTCCGCTTACGTCAAAAAATTTCAGCAATCCGACGGCAGCTGGTTCTGTTTTATAGACGATTACAAAACTCAACCCGAAAGTTCTGGTACCGTAGGTATTGCGGCGGCTTTTGCTCTTGCGGCTGAGGCGGGATTTTTGGATTCTTCGTACATGGCTTCTGCGGAAAAAACTCTAGAGTGGTTTATGTCGCGCGATAATATCGAACCGGACGGGTTTTCAAAAAACGTTACGCAGTCCAATCGCATTGGAGACGCTTTCCAACGCTTGGGTTACAGGGTTATAATGCCAGTTTCTTCGGGGCTAGCCGCTCAAATAATCGCCGTAAAAAGGCGTTCCGCAAAATCCGCGAAGACGGTGTGATTTTGTTAAACTGGTGCGCTTTTTGTTAAACTGGTGCGCTGTGGTGGGGATTGCGGAAGAATTATAACCTGTAAAATTTCGATTTGCGAAAAATCTATAAGAAATTTTACTTGGCAAACTTAAATTGCAAAAATCCGTCTTCTGTTAGTTCGCCATTGCGATTGATTGCATAAAGAGCGTTTGTACCTGCGTAAATCTGTGGCTTTATAGCAGCGCGCCGGCTGCTTTTTATATATGCAAATTAGTGTAAATGGAATTATAAAGATTATATCTGTACACTTTCAAATGCTTTTTATGATAAAAGCGATTTTTCTATTTGTAATATATTTTTCTTTCGGGCCTTGCAACAAGAGAAGGACGTTTGAACGAGGCGGCGGGTTTCCCTTTTCGCATTTTCAAAAATGTTCCATGGGGCGCATCTTTTTCAAATCTTGCTAAAAGCCGCAGGTTTTTAGCTAAAGTGCGCGCTTTTTTCCCCTTTTTGGTCTTGCTAAGAGTGCCGTAAATTTGCCGAAAGGCGCATCCGCCTGGTATTGGGCATTCACAAATACGGAAGCTCGTTTTATAAAAACTGCCGAAGATAGTAAAATACAACAGTTGCCGGATGTTTTACCGCCAGTTGAAACAAGCTTTAAACGCTTGCAAAAACTTTAATCCAAGGCGCGCTTGATTTTTAAGCACGATACGACAAGTTCTTCCAGTCGTTCAAGCGGCAGTTGCGTGGCAGCGTCCGAAAGCGCCTTTTCTGGATTTGGGTGGGTTTCTATAAAAAGCCCGTCCGCGCCGGCTGCAATTGCGGATTTTGCCAGAATTGGCACAAACCGCCTATCGCCTCCGCTTACGCCGTTGTTTGCGCCGGGAAGTTGCACGGAATGGGTTGCATCCATTATTACGGGAGTTTTGTTTTCTGACATTATTGCGATTGAGCGCATATCTGCTACCAAATTTCCGTATCCAAATGTGGAGCCGCGTTCCGACTGCCAAATTTCTTTTGCGTTTGCCTCGCGCAATTTTGAAACCACATGCCTCATGTCGTAGGGCGAGAGGAACTGTCCTTTTTTCACATTGACAGTTTTACCTGTTTTAGCAGCCGCCACGAGCAAATCTGTTTGTCGGCAAAGAAACGCGGGAATCTGCAAGACATCGCATACTTCCGCAACAGGATTGCATTGGTAAGATTCGTGAACATCCGTTGTTACAGGCAAATGGAATTGCGCCTTTACGTCGGACAGTATTTTCAGCCCCAATTCCATTCCCGTTCCGCGCGGACTTTTTATGCTTGTGCGGTTGGCTTTGTCGAAGCTCCCCTTAAAAACCGCCGTCAGTTCGCCGGAGAATTTCACGGAAAGCCTGGCTACTTCCGCGGCGACTTCAAAGCTCAACTCCCGCGACTCCAAAGAGCAGGGGACTGCAATCAGCAAAAGTTTTTTTGAGGATGGATCAAAAATCATCTTATTTGTTTTTTTTTTCTTTTAATGCTTCGGCGACAAACGCGCAAAATAGCGGGTGGGGCTTTGAAGGCTTTGACTGGAATTCAGGATGGAACTGGACGCCGACCATCCAAGGATGGCCTTCAACTTCGACTATTTCCACCAAATCACGCTTGGGATTTATTCCGGCAACTTTTAGCCCCGCATCCTCAAGGCGCTTGCGGTATGCGTTGTTGAACTCAAAGCGGTGGCGGTGGCGTTCGTGAATGATGGGTTCGCCGTAGGCCTTGTAGGCGCGCGAACCTTCCACCAATCGGCATTCGTAGGACCCCAAGCGCATTGTGGCTCCCTTTTCGACTATTCCCTTTTGGTCGTCCATAATCGTGATTACGGGATAAAGGGTTTTGTCGTTAAATTCGCCGCTGTTTGCGCCGTCAAGCCCCAGAACATTTCTTGCGTATTCGATTACTGCAATTTGCATTCCGAGGCAAATTCCAAAATAAGGCATTTTATTTTCGCGCGCGTATTTTGCCGCGGCAATTTTTCCCTCTATTCCTCGGTCTCCGAATCCGCCTGGGATGAGCACGGCGTCGGCGTCTTTTAGGTATTTTTCCGCGCCGTCTTTTTCTATGTCTTCAGAATCGACCCTAAGAACCTTTACGGAGCAGTCGTTGCCCACTCCCGCATGCGCCAAGGATTCGTATATGGATTTGTAGGCGTCCTGCAAGTCGATATATTTTCCGACAACCGCTATTTTGCAAGTTCCGCCCGACGGCGCAATCAATCTTCTGACGATTGAGTTCCATGCTGTCATGTCGCTTTCGGGCGCATTAATTCCAAGCTTGCTGACAACGAGCTTGTCCATTCCTTCGGCTGCGAGCATCAAAGGAAGTTCGTAAATTGAGTGTTTTACGTCTCTTTCTTCTATCACCGCCCTTTGTTCAACGTTGCAAAACATCGACAACTTTTGGCGCATGTCTTCCGTCATTGGCTGTTCGGTCCTGCAGACGAGAATATCAGGTTGAATGCCTATTTCGCGCAGTTTTGCGACGCTTTGTTGCGACGGTTTTGTCTTAAGTTCTCCCGCAGCCTTCAAATAGGGCAATAAAGTTACGTGTATGAACAGGCAGTTTTCTTTTCCAACTTCCAAAGAGAACTGGCGCAAAGCTTCGATAAACGGCAGGCCTTCGATGTCTCCGACAGTTCCGCCTATTTCGGTTATCAGCACGTCGACTCCTTCTCCGGCGGCGTACATTCTGGCTTTTATCTCGTTTGTAACATGCGGAATAACTTGAACTGTTTTTCCCAAGTAGTCTCCGCGACGCTCTTTTTGCAGGACATGCTCGTAAATCTGCCCGGAGGTCAAATTGTTAAACCGGCTTAGCTTGCAATGGGTAAAGCGTTCGTAATGGCCGAGGTCCAAGTCGGTCTCGGCACCGTCGTCCAGAACATAGACTTCGCCGTGTTGAAACGGGCTCATCGTGCCGGGATCGACATTTAAGTATGGGTCGAATTTTTGTATTCTGACCTTTAAATTTCTCGTTTCCAAGAGAGCTCCGAGAGCTCCCGAAGTTAACCCTTTTCCGAGTGAAGAAACTACTCCGCCTGTAATAAAAATATACTTCATTTCGGGGCTAATTTTAAAACTCTTTTAGGCGGCGCTTGGCAACATTTTTCGGATGAAAACCGAAACTTTTTTACACATTTTTGCCTTGACACGGTTTTGTGCGCGGAAACAGGCGTTTTTTTGCCCGAAATTTCCATTTTTCCGCATTTTTGCCGCAATTTGAAAATTATTGCATTGCAGGCGGTTTTATGCGCGCAAGATTTGAACGGAGATTATATGAAGACAGGATTTACGCGTCCGAGCGGCGTTTGGGAAAACATATTTTTTCCACCGCCGATTCAAAGTCGTCGACACCCTCCAAGATTTCTATCTCGAGTTTTGTGTAATAGAAGGGCAGAGCGGCGGGGTAGTCTGATCTTATGCGCACTGCGTCTTTTTCGGTCGTTACGACGAATTGGGCGTCGGCGGATTTCGCGCGCGAAAAGAATTTGTCAAGTTCGTAGTCGTCGAACCGGTGGTGGTCAAGAAAACGTTTTTTGTAAACGATTTCCCCCCCCAATTCCTCGAGGAAATTTTCAAAGCTGTCGGGCGCGGCGATAGCCGAGAAACACGCAACTTTTGCGCCTTTTAAAATAGACAGTTCGTTTCGGCGCATCGAGCGGAAGTCCACAAGGCTTTCGGGCCTGTGGGCGCATTCTATAATTTCGGCGGTTGGATTGTATTTGCGGATTAAATGTTCTAGCTCCGGATCTTCTATTCCGTCGGATTTGGTTAGAAAAATGTACGAGGCGCGTTTTAAATGCGAAATCGGTTCCCGCAGGATTCCGCGCGGCAGCAGGCGGTGGTTGCCGAAAGGATTTGTTTTATCGACAAGCAACAACTGGAGCTGCCCGCGCAAGGGCAGGTATTGAAAACCGTCGTCGAGTATGAGGGTGTCGGCGCCGAATTCGGTTATGGCGTAGTGTCCGGCTCGAACGCGGT
The DNA here is from genome assembly GCA_944389215.1 of uncultured Opitutales bacterium. Lineage (GTDB taxonomy): Bacteria > Verrucomicrobiota > Verrucomicrobiia > Opitutales > Intestinicryptomonadaceae > Merdousia. Next base: position 20 of record CALXLN010000057.1, on the reverse strand, counting down.
TTTTATCTACAATCACAATT
>CALXLN010000056.1 GCA_944389215.1 uncultured Opitutales bacterium | reverse complement strand
AAGTTGACGAAGAGGGCTTTTTGCGCACGACGGAAGGCTTCATGGTATCCTCAGACGATACATATTTGGATTACGCCTACCTTGTTGAAGCAGGCGACGGCGGCTATTGGGTAAACGTAACTTCAGTCCCTGAACCTGCCGAATGCGCCCTTGTTTTCGGCTCGCTCGCATGCGCTTTGGCTTTGGCTAAGAGAAGATTTAGAAAATAATTCCTTTTATAGGTATTTTCTTATTTTAACACATTTTTATTTAAATGCTTAGCGCGCCTGCCGGCCTTTCGGGAGGCGCGCTCGGTTTTATTGCCAACCACTTAAAAAGGCGCGGCAATACGCGGCGCATCTTTGTGCGTATATGGCGCTCCCAAGCTCTTGGCGATTCTTTCGTTTAAGTTTTTGCCAAGTCTTTAAATAGCGAAGCCGCGTGTTTTTCCATAGTTTTTGCGCGATTTGGAAAAGCCCAAAAATTTAAATCTCTAGCCCTTTGCACGCAATATGCCAATTCCAAATTTGCCGCAGATTGGCTCCGCAAGATGTTTGAGCCTTTTATCATTCGCATTATATGCAACAACGGGAAACGCCAGCAATGGCGATGCAAGAAGGCAATGCCGCGTACACGCAAGCAGGAAATACGAGACGGAGATGTCGCCAATAAGAAATGCGGTGCTTGCAATGAAATTCGGCTGCGAAAGCAATTTGCTTTGCGCAAATTATCCTTGATATAATAATGCAATAGTCCTAATTTAAGTAAAGTTAAAAAGAATTGTAGACTCAATACTTTTGTTATGTTTCTCTTTCCTAACGGGAACCGGAATTATGATGAAATTTTCCTTTGTAAAGGGAGCCGGAACCCAGACAGTGTTAAGCCTATCCAAAACCAGTGGGAAATTCTGCACCTTTATGCGGGTATTTTAATGTTTATAGCGGTTATATTACACCTGTTCTCAAGTAAAATTTGGATAGTGAAAGTGGGAACGCAAGACAATAAATGGCTGGCGTATATGGCAATCGGCTTGGGAATTGCAATAATTCTCATTCTAGCCTTGGCGCCGACGACGCTTGTTAAATAAAAGTTCTTGAACGCCGCATTTTAGCGCAAATGCACGGAAGCAATATTACGCTTAGTTTTTGAAAGAATTCAAAAGTAAAATATAAAGTTTTAAATTGCCTTGCAAACGCGGCGCCGCCGGACAGTCCGATAAGCCGCGCATTTCTTTACGCCTAGCGGCCGCTTTCAAAGGCAATTACAAATTTGTCCCGGTATTGTTAGAACAGGACTGTCGCCGCAAGTATGATTTTCTTCCAGAACAAATCCCTTTTTGAATTTCCGGCCGGCAACATTCAATCCGACGGATGTAAATATCTCCTTAAAACGCATTTCCTTGGATAAATCAACCGCTATCTTCCAAAGGCCGCCTTCCCTACAACGCTTGGATTTTCAATTCTCAACAACAAGATAAAATCGGATTTTCCCGCCTTTATTTGGCAAAAAAATACGGTTATTTCGGAAATATTCTAGGCTGCGAAATAGAGCGTTTTCCCCGTGGAAATCGACTTGCGGCGCGCAAATTCCGGCGCTTTCAAAAAATCCGCGCGCCTGATTCCAAGTCTGTAATTTATTGGCCTGAACCTGCGGCGCAATTTGAGTTGCAAGCGCAACTTATTGTCCGCATAGATATTAAACAATTCGACCGAGTTTCCGGGATATCGGAGCTAATTTTCACGTTTCAAGGCGGTTCAAATAGGAGTTATAACTCTTTTGAAGCTAATCAGGGCAAATTTCAGCATAACTTGGGTTTCCGCGATTTCCACTCCCGAAATACTCAAACATTGCTTGCCGCTTTCAAAAAATCCGCGCGCCTCCAAGCGGAAATTTTACGCGTAAAGCAAGCTTTTTGGGATTTCAAACAAATAGCCTACGACCATTCACCCAAACTATAAACAGCTCCTAGAACGATTGCGTAAAAAAACCAATAACTCTTAACAATACCAAACAGTCTCGCACTGTAAACTGTTGCCGCGACACTGCCAAGCACCATGCGCAACTTCCTTAGCAGATGCGCGTATTGTATTAACATCAGGTTTTACGGAAAGAATTTATCCATTTAAATACATAGCTCCCGCTCCAGCTGCTTTTGTAAACCGCAAAGCTTAGGAAAAAATACGCAATACAGTACGCAACCGCGCGCAAGCCCGCATTTTTCGCAGACATTGCATATGAATTAAAGAAAAAGCAGCCGCTTTCCATGAATGCCTTTCTTTAAAATACCCGACCGCCAAAAAAAATGTGGACTTATCCGCAAAAACACTCATTATTTTGAGCACTATGACCTTTAATATTTGGATGGATATAATTGTATTTGTCGTATTTATCTGCGCCGTCGTTTTCGTCGGCCTTTACAAAAGCCGCGGAGAAGACGGCAGCGAAGGCTACTTCTTGGCTGGCCGCGGATTGACTTGGTGGCTTATAGGCATTTCTCTAATAGCAGCCAATATATCTACGGAACAGTTTGTTGGAATGAGCGGAAGCGCCTCTGGTTTGTCCGGCCTGGCGATAGCAAGCTACGAATGGATGGCTGCAATCACGCTGGTAGCCGTTGCCTTCTTGTTCCTTCCAAAATTCCTGAAAAGCGGAATGTACACTGTGCCGCAATTTTTGGAATACCGTTTTGACGGGCTCTCAAGAACGGTTATGTCGGTAATGATGGTGGTTGTCTTGGTTACGGTAAATATAACCGCCGTAATATATTCCGGAGCAACAGTCGCCGACACTGTCTTTGGACAATCCGCAGACATGCCCATAGACCTAAATCTAACCGCATGCTGCTGGGGAATCGGAACAATAGCTGCTATTTACGTGTGCGCAGGCGGGCTTAAAGCTTGCGCGTGGGCAGACCTGCTGCAAGGTACGGCGCTAATAGTTGGCGGCGCAATAATCGCCTACTTCTCATTCTCGATGTTCGCGTCAAAAGATGTGGCGGAAATTGCAACAACTGCAACTTTTGATCCCGCAACTCTCGACAGCCTGAAAGACGCCGGAGCGCTCAAGAAATTCTTCACCCTCAACTACGACAAACTTACGATGTTCATGCCCGCCGACCATCCGGAAATACCGTGGACGGCGCTTATTATCGGCTTGTGGATACCTAATTTCTACTATTGGGGGTTCAATCAATACATCATCCAGCGCACGCTCGGCGCTTCCAGCCTGGCTGAAGGGCAAAAAGGTATAATGTTTGCCGCTGGCCTCAAATTAATCATACCTTTTATAATAGTAATTCCCGGAATAATGGCGTTCAACCTGTTCGCCGACGACCAGTCTGCGGCGGCTTTCAAGGATAGAAAAATTTTAACCGAAAACGCCAAAACTTACTCAACAATATACTTCGATTATCTAGACCGCACAAACCAAGCTTTCGACGCCAATAAGGCGGCGACGCAATTCTCCATAAATACCGGCGCAAAAGACTCGTCAGGCAAGCCTCTTGTCATAACGATTCTCACCGCCAACGAATTCAAGGCTTTGCACGACAAATATACCGCCGACAAGAAAAGCGGCAACCTCTATAAAACCTATTTTAAATACGACAAAGGCTGGGCAAAACACAATACTTCCGCCGACGGACAGGGAGCTAAAGCCCTTGTAGACGCGTGGAACGCAAAATACGCCGCCCAAAAGGGAGACGAAAGCTTTGCCAAGACGCTTTTCGGATACAAGTACGACTCCGCTTTCGGACTTCTCATAAGCAGAGTTATCCCCGACGGCTGGGGACTCAGAGGCTTCATATTTGCGGCGCTTCTCGGCGCTGTGGTAAGCTCGCTTGCGGCAATGCTCAATGCGGCTTCTACAATATTCTCAATCGATATTTTCAAAAAGTTCATATCTCCCCACGCTTCAGACAGGCAGCTTGTGATTGTAGGAAGAACGGCGGTTATCATTTTTGCAATTATCGGCTGCATGGTCGCGCCAATGCTTGCAAATCCGAAACTCGGTGGAGTATTTACTTTCATACAGGAATTCCAAGGCTACCTTTCTCCGGGAATCTTGGCAGTGTTCATTTTCGGAATGTTCTCTAAGAAGGCTCCGCGGTTCTCCGGCGCAATAGGCATAGTTACAAGCCCGATAGTTTACGGATTCCTGCAATTCTGCTACGGCGATATCGCTTTCCTAAATAGAATGGCGATAACTTTCGCTTGCTCGCTTGGAGTAATGGCTTTGCTGACACTGGTGAAACCCCTCAAGCAAGATATTGTAATGCCCGTAAACAAAACAATGGATTTGTCGTCTTCAAGGGGCGCAAAGATTGCCGGCGTTACCGTGCTGGTATTGAGCTTTGCGCTCTACTTCATATTCTCTGGACTTTTCATCAAGCCCTAATCCTCAAAACTTTACAGGAAGAAAAATGAAAGAATCTTTGGCAAATAATTTCGCCAAAATCTACGCAGAACCCGCGCAGGTCTTTGCGCAGGCTCCGGGCAGAATAGAATTCATAGGCAACCACACTGACTACAACGGCGGTTTTACGATGGGAGTCGCAATAGACAAAGTCGTAATGTGCGCGCTTTCAAAACGCTCCGACCGCAAACTTTGCTTTGCAAGCGCAAAGAGCGGCGAAAAAGTCTGCGTAGATATGGACGACATAAAACCGCAGCCCAAAGAGTACAACTGGGTGAATTATCCGCTAGGCATGTTTAAATTTTTGGTCGAAGCCGGAATGAAAGCCGATACCGGATTTAATATGCTTGACATGAGCTGCCTCCCAGCTGGAGCAGGTCTGAGCAGTTCTGCGGCGATAGAACTATCCAGCGGATTTGCGATGGCAAAACTCTACGGTTTTGATACCGACCTAAAGACTATTGTCCGCGCCGGCAGAAAAAGCGAAAACTTCTTTGTTGGCATGCCCTGCGGGATATTGGACCAAGGCGTTTCCGGATTCGGAAAGCAAGACACAATAGTATTTATCGACTGCCTTAGCGAAGACTTTTCCAACTACCCGCTTCCGCACACATGCAAGTTCTGGCTTTTTAATTCCACCAAAAAGCACGCCCTTGTGGACGGATTCTACGCCGAGCGCCACAACGAGTGCATGGCGGCCGCAAAAGCGCTATCAGAAGGGGGCAAAGACCGCCTTTTGAGAGAGTTCGACATGCAGCAGCTCGACGCCGTAAAAGAAAAAATCGGCGACGTTGTTTACCGCCGCGCAAAACATGTAATAGAAGAAAACGAACGGGTTCTGAAAGCTAAAGAATGCCTTACAAAAGGCGACATAAAGGGTGTCGGCGAGCTTCTATGCGCATCGCATAAGAGCTCAAAAGAGCTTTTTGAGAATTCATGCGAAGAGCTCGATTTTCTAGTCGACGCAGTATGCGCGCAGAAAGGCGTGTACGGCGCGCGCTTGAGCGGCGGCGGATTCGGCGGCGCGGTCATGGCGTTGACGGACGAAACTTTCTCGCAGGCGCAGGCAGACGAAGTCTCGGCGGCGTACGAGAAGAAGTTCGGGCGCAAACCAATGGTGTTTACATGCGCGTCCGGCGACGGTGCAAAGCTGATATAAATCCACGCGCGAAAGCGGAAAGAAGCTTCAAAGGTATTTATATTAGCGCCAGCGTATAACGTTTTTGGCTCTGTTTACGGCGGCAAAAACATATCAAATAAAACGCCAAGCTATTAATATGAAAGAGCGGAGCAATCCGCCCTTTTTTTTGCTCTGTAAAAATTCACAAATATAATTGCACTGCCCAAGAAAAACCGCAAAAAATACTTTTGCTGCTTTTGCAAGTCGATTCAAACATATTAAAATTTCCGCCATGTACAGTTTAAAGAAAATAGCTCTATTCTGCGCGGCTGCCGCAGCGTGTTTGCCCGCATCCGCCGCAAAGATGAAATACACTCCGGAACCAGACTCATTTCAAAATCCTGGACAAGGCTGGGCGCATTACGGAAACAAGCTGCCAGACTCCCCTGCTGTAAACTTCGGTGCGGGATATTTGCGCCTTGAATGGGCAGCTCTGGAGCCCGAAGAAGGCCAATACAACTGGAATTTGATAGACGAAGCAATATCCTATTACTCCTCAAAAGGTTTGCCTTTCTACTTTAGAATAATGTGCACAAATTTCCACTCGGGCAACAAATTCTCAACGCCTAAGTGGGTATTTGATAAAGGCGCAAAATTCCACGAATTCGAGGGAGTCGAATACAAAGACAAAAACAATGGCGGAAAAAAATCCAAAGTGCACGCAAGCCCGTATTTCGACGACCCAATATTTTTGAAAGCGCATAAGAAATTCATAAAAGCGCTGGCCAAGCGGTACGATAAAAATCCCGCTATTGGCGGAATCGACCTTGGAAGTTTCGGAAACTGGGGTGAATGGCACTGCCATGGAATAGGGCTAAAAGACCCCAAGATGTATTCGTTTGAGGTAAGAAAACAATATGCAGATATGTATTTGGACAATTTCAAGACCAAAGACATATTTTTTATGACCGACGACGCAGAAGTATTGGCCTATTGCCTTGCCAAAAAAAAGACGCCCATAGTTGGTCTGCGCCGGGACGGAGTCGGTTCGCCGTGGCACTTCAAGCGTTGGATAGGGACTCCTCCGTACGACACTATCGAAAAGATGGCGGATGTATGGAAATACAAGCCGGTTTTCTTTGAATTTTTCGACAGCGAGAAATCGCTAAAGGAGCGCGGCTGGGATACTCTGTTTTCGATAGATTGGATTCTACGCAACCACGCAAGCCTGGTAAACGATATTCCTTTCCATCCGCAAAATATATCGAAAGACAGCCCGGAATACAAAGCGCTTAAGAAAATAGACCTTTATGCCGGAGCCAGGCTTGTCGCGAAAGAATCCGAAACTACCTGCCAAGACGGCGTGTTAAAAATAAGGATAATGGGGGAAAATAAAGGGGTTTCAAAGATATGTTTGCCATACAAAATGAAATACGTTTTAAAAGACGAATCCGGCAAAACCGTATTTGAGAAGGATTCATCCTGCAATCCGAAGAAAATTCTGCCCGGAAGCTTTGAAATATCCGATAGTTTTGAGGTTCAAATTGAGCCGGGGAAAAAATACGAACTTTCATTGCGCACCTACCATACGAAAAAAATATTTAACGACTTTAAGTTTGCAGTAAAAGAGTTAAACGCAAGCGGAGCTTTGCTGTTAAATTCAGATTTTTAAACTTTGCTGCGCAGCCAAATCGCCGCTGCAAAACAAACAAACGCAATTTTGAAGTATTGCCCATTTTAGCCTTGCGGCATTTGGAGTTCTCGAGCCGCATTTCCCGCGCTTGGAAAATTTTTATTTTACCAATTTAAACTGATAGAAAAAAAGCGCACATCAAGGCCCAAGCCGCCTGCCCCTCCCCTGTTGCCAAGCTGCAGTTTCTCCTTCATTCAAACGCCGTCTGTCCGTAAACCTCCTTTGCCGCCAGCCGCAACCTCCGCAGACCCGATTTAATTGTGCAAATAAATAACTCGCATGCAATTCCAGCAAGCTGGCACAGACAGTTTTTTAGCAAACTTCACCGGCGTTTCGCACAGCATTAAAAATTTTCCTCCAGCCATATTTCCAGACTCTCAATGCGCTATTGCCGCGCGAAAATAAAGCCCGCGCAATTTTAATACGCAAGAATTCCAAAAATGCTAAAATTTAGTTTGACTATGTTTTCGACAATGATTCAAAATACGATTCAATAAGAAAAATTTTTTTAATTGAAAAAGCCGTTACACAGTATTGCCGTATTCGTTTTGCTAAGCATCGCATTTGCGCCGCTAGCTCTTTGTAATACTGTATCCGTTGAAAAAGCCGTAGGCGAAAGTGTCCAAGCAATATCTGGAGATTGCAAGACGATAGAATCCGCAGATTCCCAACTTCCATTCTGCGCAATGTCGCCCATTATAAACTACTTTTTCCCGGACAAATTGAGAAACAAGCGCCGTTCCGCATCAAAAACAGCGTCTGTCTTGGAATCGGTATTCATATTATGCGCGCTGACGGCGGTGATTTCCATAGCATTTTACAGGCGTTTTCAACCGCCTCTGTCTGCCAATTTTTCCGAAATCAGGAAAATCTCCTTTGAGTGCGAATATTGCATAGAACACAAGCGCACTCTCTTTGCCCTGCTGATTTAGATTGCGCGCCGCGCCATATTTGTCGAAAAGTTCAGCCGAACCGACAATTTTTATGTTTAGTTTTGCCCGCCGCAAATCCAGATTGTTTTTTTGCGGCGATGGTTTGGGAACATCTGGTTGCGGCGAGAAATTACAAGTCGACAAACAACTTTCGGCGCCGCGCGCGTTTTGCGGGCGTCCGCGCGCAGCAAGCGTTAAATTTTACCCGCCAACCAAGACACATGTCCGGATTTGTCCCGGAAAAATTTCAGCAGCACAAAAAAAAGGATATTTTATGTTTTTAGCATCGGCAATACCTCTTCATATGCCAATCTGGCAAATGATAGTCTTTTGCGGAATAGGATTCATCGTGGTGATGTTCGTACTTTCCGCACTCTCGATTTTCACGTCTTTAATCGGGCGAGTTTTCTCCGCGTCGGAAAAGAAATAACAACTCCGCATTCAAGAAAGGAAAACTTATGTTGGAAAGTTTGAAAGATTTATTTTTAGACACTGGATTTTTCTACGTCGATTGGAGAATGATCCTAATGTGGGCAGTTGTGGCAGTACTGTTCTATCTGGCAGTATACAAGGAATTCGAGCCTCTTTTGCTCATTCCGATAGCCTTCGGCGCGCTTCTTGCAAATCTCCCCACGGAAGGCGTGGTAAATAAACCCGCAGGCGAAATAATTTCGCCGGCACCTGCAGTTGTTAACCAGATTTTCGTCCAAAAAGGCGACAAAGTATTCGTGCCCCGAACGGTAAAACACCTGCCAAAATTCGTCTCGGACATAGTTACTCAGAATGCTTCGGCGCAACAAGCGCAAAAAGAAGTCGCCGAATACTTCAAGTTTCTCGACGACGTAACAACTCCCCAAGCGCGCAAGGACGTATTTAAGAAGGCAAAGGGCATTCCGGATCTGTTGGCGATAGTGTCGCCCAAAAACGGAAATTTCGAGACGGAATCAGAGGCCGCAAAAGCCACAATGAAATTTACCGTAAGTTTCAAAGGAAAACAGTTGCAGCTTAGCGGCGGAGACGCCCTTGTTTGGGCGAGCGCATCCGGAGAAGTTACCGGCGTGTTCGCAAAGAACGGAGCTAACGTCCAAAACGGACAAGCCCTGCTTGACGTATACAGCCCGCGAACAGGCGGCCTATACTACTATTTGCAAATGGGCGTGCTTTTGGAAATATTCCCGCCTCTCATCTTCTTAGGAGTAGGAGCTCTCACAGACTTCGGCCCGTTAATAGCCAATCCCAAGACACTGATTTTAGGCGGCGCTGCGCAATTCGGAGTGTTCGCCACATTTATAGGGGCTGCTCTGCTTGGGTTTACAACTCCCGAAGCTGCCTCTATCGGAATCATCGGCGGCGCCGACGGCCCGACTTCCATATTTATAACAAACAAGCTAGCTCCTGATCTGCTCGCGCCCATTGCAGTGGCTGCGTACAGCTATATGGCGCTTGTGCCGATTATACAGCCCCCGATTATGCGGGCGTTGACCACACTGGAAGAAAGAAAAATACGAATGAAAAGCATGCGCAAAGTAAGCAAGCTTGAAAAACTCGTTTTTGCGCTTGTAGTTGCAATATGCTGCACACTGCTAGTTCCGGATGTCTCGGCGCTCGTTGGAATGCTGATGTTGGGCAACTTCATCCGCGAATCGGGAGTTTGCGACCGCTTGAGCAAGGCAGCCCAAAACGAACTCATTAACGTAACGACGATTTTCCTAGGCACATCCGTAGGCATAACTATGACCGGCGACCGTTTCATACGCGTTGAAACGCTTTCGATTCTCGCGCTCGGAGTTGTCGCTTTTGGATTCTCAACAGCCGCAGGCGTTGTTATGGCGAAAGTTATGAATCTCTTCCTAAAGGACAAGATAAATCCGCTTATTGGCTCTGCAGGAGTTTCAGCCGTTCCGATGGCTGCGCGCGTCTCGCAGATTGAGGGACAAAAGGCAGATCCGTCCAACTTCCTTCTGATGCACGCAATGGGACCGAATGTTGCGGGCGTCATAGGAACGGCTCTTGTGGCAGGATACTTTATCGCCACGATTTCCGCAAAATAGGCGCTCGTTAAAAAACAAAAGAAAAGGCGCTCCCATCAATCGGGAGCGCTTTTTTTTGCGCAGAACGACACCGCAAATAAAAAAATAGAACCATAAAAATACAGCATCCCTCCCCATTCAGAACGAAGTTGCCGGCGCGGTATGGTTTTATAAATCCCGCCGAGAAAGCTGCAGCATAAAATCCAACAATGGCAAAGAAAAATCCGTTTCAAGTTGAGTTGAATTTCCGCCTCAAAACCGGCCAGCGGACGGCGGCAAAATTTATCGCGCTGACTGCCGAAAGAAATTCAAAATAGCCAAAGTTTTTCACCTTGCGAAATTATTTTGGGCGAAGCCCATACCGCCTTTATTTGATGGAGACACAGCCCGCGCACCTATTGCAGCGCCTACATTTATAACAAATCAAACGATAAAAATTTTTTTCAAAAATACTTTTGCTCTTTTAATGAACTACTTTTGAGAAGAAGTTTTCTCATACCTAGCCGAAAGATTTTTGTATTCGGCGGACGCGTTGAAAGGCCCAGGCATTTCCCATCCGGTATTCATGCTTGATATTGCAATATTTTTTAAATCGGAATCCTTTAGCCATCCTTTTTTAAAGGCGTCTTTAAGCGCCTCTTTCATCAGAGGGAGAACGTCCATGTCAAATTTCTCCCACTCATCCATGCGGATTTTAGAGCGCCACAACCGCCTGCCGCCGACAGAATATATATACTTTGAAGCGGCGTCGTCTTTACCGGCGTCGGCGGCTCTGTGTTCATGCGGGAAGTCGAAACGCGAGTCGCATATGGGCAATCCAAACCATATGTAGTCGCCCGTGTTCACGTCTTGGAGCGTGAAGAACATCACAAGCTGCGCGGCGTGCAAAGAATTGTCCAACACCCCTTCATAAACTGTTTGAACGCCGGAAATTCTAACTTCGTATGAAACTATGAAATTTTTTAATTCGCAAATTTTCGGGCGGATATCGAAAGACTGCTCCACAAGCAGGTGCGGCCAAGATTCACCAGCCTTGCGCAATTTTCCGCCGTAATCATCCCCCGCCTTGATGTACAACCTCAATACGGTATCATCGCCGTCTTTGCGCAATTCAACCAATTTTCCTGCGTTTTCAATTATTCTGGAATTTTTCCCAACCCGTTCCTCTGCGCCTTCCAAAGAGTAGTTTGTACCCCATTGGGCAAGCCGCCAATCGGGGCGTTTGTTCCCGTCGGGAAACACGTATCCCACCTCCACAGGACGGGCGCGCGAATCAACCGCGGACAGCCTGAATCCCTTTCCTTTGTAAACGCCACATCCCTAAACAGCTCTTCCGAAGCATGCAAGTTCGGAAACATCGAACATGCCGTTAAAAAAAACGCTCCCATGCGGAGAATCGCGCAAAAAGTTCTCTTTTGCATATTGAAACAGTTGCAGTAAAAACAAAAAAATTGCATGCAAAAAATCGCGCAAAAAATTTTCTTTTGCATAGTAACAAACCCCTTGTCTTGCGGTTTCTGCAGCATCATTTTGACATAAGGAAAAGCTAATGTTCCTGTGCCTTCTTAAATTAGAAAAGTTAAATCTGTAAAAAATTTTTCTTTAACAGAAAAAAATCCTGCTTTGTTTTTGCGTTCTTTTCATTTTCCAGACAGCCCAAAAAAGCTCCTTGCGACGATTGGAACAGATTAAGCCGAAAACCACGTTCGCTGAAAAATTTGTTTTCATGAAAAACTTTATAGAGGATGCCCCTGAGTTGGAACAATAAAACAGAACCTTATATTAAGCCGCCTCGCAATCGGATTTAAAGCCGCAATTTTAATAGATGCGCCCGCAGCGGCAACGACTCGGCACAACCGAAAATTTTTTTGGCAAATATCGTTGCCGCTTAGGCAAAGCAGTAAAATTTTTAAGCCAATACTACTTCTTAAGAGATTTAAAATTTCTCTCTATTGCAGACTCTTCTATTTCACCCACCCGCTTTACTGCGGCTTTAAGGAAATCAGGATCAACCCCCGGAAGCCCTTTTGCAAACTTAGCCTCCAAAAAAGCGCGCGCCATTCTTACGCCCATATAAGGAGATACAACCATTCCGCCCATTGCCAAAATGTTGGCGTTATTGATTACCCTGGACAGCCTCGCGGTTTCCTCGCACTCGCAGAGCGCGCAGTTTACCCCCTTGAATTTATTGGCGACCAAGCTGACCCCCATGCCCGTTCCGCAAAACAGGAATCCGAAGTCGCATTTGCCTTCGGAAACAGAAATCGCAACTTCGGAAGCTGCGTCAAAATAATTTTGCTTTTTCTTTCCGGTTATGTCCACCACCGAAACTCCGTCTTCGATAAGGGCGGATTTTACGGCGTCCTTAAGCGCGGCACCAAAAGGGTCGGCTCCCATTGCAGCTGTTATTTTACGTTTTTCTTTTCTTGCTTTCATAAGATTTGCTCGATTAATAAAAATTTTCCGGACTCCTAAAGAACAATGCAGGATAGGCTGATGTCCCGTCTAATTCTGCGTTGAAAATATTTTTGCCAAGGTAAAAAACACTCGCCCATCGCAAACCGCAAATCGAATTGTTGACGGCGCGCATCCCACCGCGCTAGTGCAAATCCCGCAGCACTGGTGCGCATCCTACCGCGTTGGCGCGCGGAAAATCAAATCAATTTTCGTCGATAAACGAAAGCGCCGGCAGGCCGTCTTGATTGTAGAGCCAAACATATGGCTGCGCCCAGTTCTTCCAAAGATATCTGACGCCGGATATTTTTCCGTCGGCGTCTTCCGCCGGACGCACCACCACGCGATTGCCCTTCAATTGCGGCTCAGCCGCAATCCACCTATCGCCGACCTTAAGCTCAAAGCCACGAGGATCTCCCTTGCTCTCAAGCTTTCTTCCAAATGCGGCAAATTTTACTTCCGCGCGGTCGTTGAAGTATTTTGCCGATTTGAAAACCGGGCAATGCGAGTTTATGTCTTTTGTTCTGTAGACTTCTTGCAAGGCAATTTTCTCAAGGCGTTCGCCGACTGTTTTCTTGTCGGTTGGATGAATATTATTTTTCAAACCAGTGTCGATTATGTTTGCCATTGCTATATTGGGAATGGACTTTTGGCAAAGGTATTGGACCCATCGCGTCTTCGCCCATCTGTCGCCGTCAGGCTTGCCGTCAACGCAATAAGAAGCCAATTGAACATAAAGAAACGGCATATTCGGCATTTGCCAAAGTTCGCGCCAAGAGGTTGTAAGTATTTTAAAACTGCGCTCAAATTCAGGCAATTTTTCATCGCTGGAATCGGACTCTCCCTGGTACCATATTACGCCGCGAAGTGAATATCCGACAATCGGGGATACGGTTGAATTAAAATGGTATGTGGGGCTCCTAAAATGATAGCGCGGTGAAATTTCGTTCGGAGAAATTGCCTCGAGCCAATTTCTGCCTGGTTTCGGCTTTCCGGCTTTCTCCGCGGCGGCGCAACGCGCCTTATATTCGGCGTCCTTCTTTTTATATTCGGCCAGAGATTTCTCGTAGGCTGCCCTATCGTACGACTCAGCCTCCTTAAAGAAGTCTCCCATATATTTCTCCAAATAGGGAGACGACGAAGCGTATTCTCGCGGAATCCATGAGGCCATTTCGGTCGCGCCGCTGGACGAATACAAAATGCCAACAGGCACATTTAAATCCTTTAAGAGGCGCTCGGCAAAATGGAACGCAACTCCGCTCATGCCTCCAACAGTATTCTTTGCGCACGCAAACCATTTTGAGCCTTCGGGCGAATCCTTTTGAGGAGTTTTTGATATTACATTTGGCTGGCGAAAATACCTAATCGACGGATAGTCGGCATTCTGCTTGGCGTATTCCAATGTATCGCACTCCCACATTGGAAGCTCCATATTCGACTGCCCGCCCGCAATCCACACTTCGCCAACGAGAACGTTCTTTATGCTCTTTGATTCGGCGCCGTTTTCGAAAACAACGAGAGTCTGGTTTTCGGCGTTTGCCTCCATCGGCTCGAGGCGCAATTCCCAATCGCCGTTTTTGGTGGCTTTTGTCTTTGCGGACTGCCCGTTAAAACGAACCTCTATATCTGCGTTCGCATCCGCGGTTCCCCAGAGCTTTACAGTCGTTTGCCTTTGCAAAAGCATATTGTCGGAAAACACCTTCGGCATCTGCACCTTTGCAAATGCAGCCGCCACAGATAGAATCAAAAAAGCGAAGGAAAGCTTTCTTTTCATAATTTTTACAAAGTTAAATTTTTTTGTTTAATTAAATATAACGCTTTCAAAGCAAAGCGGAGCGCGGCGTTTTATTTGCCCCTGCAACCACGCCGCTCCGCGGAATTGCAGCGAAAAAAATCCAGCGCGCCGCAAACTAACGCGCGGATATTTCATAATCACCCGCCGGCAGGCGCAAAGTTTGCTTTGATGAATGCTTAAATTTTTCCGGAGCAAACTTCGCAAGGTCTTGGGATCCGTTTACGCTCAAAGATTTTCCCTTTGTGAAATCCGGCATGTAAACTATAGCCTCGGTTCCTTTTGGCACGGAAACTTTAAGAGTAAATGCGTCGCCGTCTACCTCAAATGCCGATTTAACAGTTCCGGCAATGCTTGGAATTTCAATCGCAGCCCTCTTAAAACTTGCCGGATACGGCTCAATCTTAAAAGTTTTCCAACCGGGCTCAAGCGGATATATTCCGCACAAATGCTGGGATATAACCGTAATCGGCCCCCCGCTCCATGCGTGGTTGATGGAGCCTCCGCCGAATGTCCCGATTTCCCATCCCTCAAAAAGCGTAGTATGGCGCTTGTCGGTTATCATTGTATTGAAACGCTTTTTGGCGCGTTCGAACGCGTATTGGCCGTCTCCCATTTTAACGAGAGATTCCATTACATATTTTTCCATGTATGGGCTAGCGTGTTCGTTCTTGCGCAAAAAATCCTTAATCGCGGGATACTTCGAAGCATCTGCTATGCCTGAAATTACAGCCAAAGCCTGCGCGCGGTCGTCGGTGAGAAGTTTATAGTCTGGATGCCTGTATTCTTTGCCGTTCCAACACTTGTTGAATCCGTCCTTTACCTTTGCCATTGTCTCGCGGTAGCTTTGGGCGTCTTCAGGCAGATTTAAAACATCAGCCATATTTGCCGCAGCTTCCAATGCGATATAATGCCAACCCGCAAACAAAAGCCGTATGTCCCTGTTTTCGCCCCAGTCGCCCCAAGTCCAACCTCCCTTTCGGTGCGCGGTAAGACCGGTGTCGTCCAATTTCCAAAGGGAAAGGTATTTTTTTACGGCGGGATATACCGCCTTAATTGTGTCTACGTCGCCGGTATTCATATAGTAGTTCCAAAATCCGTATCTGCCAATGCTGGCTAGCATCTGACCGGGAAGTTCGGAATCGTAATTGCCCGCGGGTATAGGCGAAAACAGTGCCCCGTCCGGCTTTTGCCACGCGGCAAGCTCGCGTATTGCCTTGCGCATGAGCGAATGCGCGGATGTTGAATATGTATAGAAACTCTGGCTCATAAGCACCACTGCATCGCCCCACCACTGCGCGCGTTCACGCTCGGGGCAATCAAAATAGGTGTCGCGCATATTTACGTAAAGAGTGCGCATTGCCTTGTCCCAAAAAATCTTAAAGAAATCGTCGTCGCAGCAGAATTTTCCCAGAAGTTCCGCGTCAAAACCGGTTTCTCGATACTGCACGGATTCAACCTTTACGTCTTTGGGAACATGAAGAATTATTTTCTCGCCGTTTAACCATCCGAGAGATTCATATGTCTGCCTCCCCTTCTTGGTAACATATTCAGCGCGCAAATTTTGCGCACCTCCCGCAAACGTATGGTCGGTCATTATGTCAACGAGATTTCCGCCGCGGTTGTCGCTCAAAGTTATTATGGGCGTCATCTGCATATTATACGGAAGCTCCGCGGTAACGATGTCGAACTTGTGCCCGGTCTCGCGCGAGAAAACCGCCTTGCGCACGCCGAAATCTTTCCATTGCGGCGTAGGGCGCTTTACAAGCGCGTTCCAAGGAGCGTCGCCCTCAGCGCCTATCTCTTTGGACGGAGCAAATCCGAAAAGCTTTTGGACGTCGGCGGTCTGCCAGCCCGGAATGTCCTTGTTGGCGTCGAATTTTATGTTCGACTCCGGCAGGCGAAAATTAGGAGGAGGATTGTCGGCGGAAGAGTACGCGGGATGGACTTTTGAAAGCCAAGACGAATCGCTGCTAAGCTTTAATCCGTCCGCATCCAAGTCGAACAGCAAGCCGAACTTTCCGCTGCTTTTATGCGAAAACCCGTGCTTGCCGAAGTGCCAAACGAGCATAGCCAGCTTATTTTCACCCTTCTTGAGGAAAGGAGCTATATCGATTTCATCGTAATAGGTGTCGTTTGGGTTTGGCCCGCGTTTTAATCCGCCTTCAAAGACCGCCAGCTTCCCGTTTATCCAAAGCCAATATTTTGAATCCGCAGCTATTTTTGCCTTTGCCGACTGCGGCACGGAATCCACATTAAAGTCTTTTCGGAAAGCCGCCCAGCAATTCGGCCTGTCGACATTTTCTTCGTTCGGAGCCAGCCATTTTGCGCCGCCCGCCAAAACAGAGCCAATCAATAAAAGCTGCGACGCTATAAAAACAATAACTTTTCTAATCATTCGGAATCCCCCTTTTGTAGATTTAGTTGGAAAGATAATTGAATTTGTCGCATTTACAATTCAAAAATTGGCAGAAGAACAATGTTTAATTTAGGCTCCGACAAATTTGCGGAGAAATTATTTTATGCGCAGAAGAACAAGAAAATCCATAACATACCAAAACCAAAATACTCCAAATAAGCTATAGGGAAAATGTAAATTAGCTGAAAAATCTGTGCAGAGTTCCGCATATCCAGCTATTGCTCCAAATGACGCAGCGCTTGCTAAAAATTTGCGCTCTACGTCAAAGATTGTGGAATGGGAGAAAAAAAAGAGGGCAAAGAGAATAAAAAATGTTCTACAATGCCCAATGTGTTAATCAAGGGTTACAAGATACTCAGGACGGTAAGAGTTGGTCAAGA
>CALXLN010000055.1 GCA_944389215.1 uncultured Opitutales bacterium | reverse complement strand
GACGTGCTTAATATAACGCCGGTAGGAATCGTAATGTATCAAACGATGCGACCCGCATAAGCAGTCGGGTATACCCGACTGCTTATGCTCAACTTCCGCAAGCGAAAAGTCTTGACCAACTCTTACTGTCCTGAGAATCTTATAACCCTTTATTAACACATCGGGCATTGTAGAACATTTTTTATTCTCTTTGCCCTCTTTTTTTTCTCCCATTCCACAATCTTTGACGTAGAACGAAAAAAATTCCCAATGCGCATGCGCAGCAAAACACAACCGCATATACCCGACCACGTTTCTAAAATAATCCAAACTTCCAATTTGCCAACCAGCCCATTGCCGCGCAAATTGCCGTGCGAATTTTGCGGATTCGTCGAAAGCGGCAATCAATTAAGCAATATGATTTTTTCCAATATTTTTCCGCTCAAAATTGCAGAAAATTTTCATTGTAGCAACCGCCTAAAACTTGTAGATATTTTCCCAACAGTTTATTATTTTCCAACCTCAAAAAAATAGCTTTTTATGGAAATTTACAAAAAACTTTTCTCCATTTTTCTGGCGGCAACCGCATGTTTTTCAATCTCGGCTGCTCAGCCGAACGAACCTAAACCATACGTAAAAAAACATTCCAATCCCCCGAGTGTAAAATTAATCCATCCGCCCGCGCTTGACGACGCCGGTTCTTTTTCAATGATTCTGCTAGGAGACCCGCAGAGCTATATAAAATTCGACTTCAACCAGCCTTTATTCGAGTTTATGACCGCATGGTGCGCCGCGCAAAAGGATAAACTAAACGTAAAGACGGTGCTTTGCACAGGAGATTTAGTTGAACAAAACGACATAGTTATATCAAACGGAGGAAATCTTTACGGCGGACAGGAATGCGGTAACCAGCCGAGCACTCTCCAATGGAAATCTGTATCCCGCGCCTTTGAAAGGCTCGACAACGTTTATCCATACATAGTTGTAACAGGAAACCACGACTACGGATACGACGCCTCGGAAACGCGCCAGACGCAATTCGGCAAATACTTCGACGTATCGAGGAACAATCTCCAGTGGGGCCGCCATTTGATATCAGCGTTTCCCAACGCCGAAGGCAAGGCGTCTCTAGAAAACGCCGCATACGGATTTACCGACAAAATTTGGGGGAAAATTATCGTAATAGCCCTTGAATTTTCGCCGCGCGACGAGGTTTTAGAATGGGCAAAAAAACTATGTTCTAACAAAGAACACGCCGACGCCAGAATCATAGTTCTGACCCACGCCATACTAAACACAAAAGGCGAGATTATAACCAAGGATAAATATAAGGCTGCCAAGAATTCCGGGAAAGAAATTTTCGATAAATTTATGTCCCAATGCCCAAATGTAAAGCTCGCCATATGCGGGCACGCCGGAAACGAAAAGACAATGGCGTCATTCAGGACAGAAAAGCGTTCCGACGGCGGAAACCTCCCAATCATGATGTTCAACTCCCAAGCTATTTCAGGGTGGAACGGCAACGGCGGAGACTGTTGGCTTAGGATATTGGAGTTCAAACCCGACGGTAAAACCGTGTCAGTCAAGACGTATTCTCCCCTCTTTGCGGCGTCGCAAAAAACCCAACATCTAGCGTGGGAAGAATCTCCTGAACACAAGTTCGACATCGCAATAGAAAAATAATTTTCCGCGCGTTTGCCCGTGTAAAAATAGAGATTTATTTTGCCTTGGGCGGTAAAATAACAGGGCTCTTAAAAAGTTTAAACACTTGCCGGCGCGCTCCGCAAACAATGGCTATGCCGCCGCAGGTCTTCGGCGTTTATCCGGCAATAAATAAACATTGCCCTGCGACACACAAAAAGAGCGCAAAACGCGCGCAAAGTTTGCAAGCCGACATTGCCGCAACCGCATTCCTGTCGAATGCACGCGGGCTCTATGCGAGTTTGTTTCAAGCTAGAGCACGAAATTTAAGCCGACTGCAACTTTACTTTATGGGCTCTCCGCGCGTTTGCCCCGAACCTAAAATCTTGTACTTGTAAGAGCACATCTCCCGCAATCCCATCGGGCCGCGCGCATGGAGTTTATCGGTAGATATTCCTATTTCCGCGCCCAAGCCGAACTCAAAGCCGTCGGTAAAGCGGGTGGAGGCGTTCCAATAGACGGTTGCTGAATCCACGCCGTTTAAGAAAACTTCAGCAGATTTTGCGTCGGACGTAACAATAAGATCCGAATGCCCCGACCCGTATTTGTTTATAAATTCCACTGCCCCGTCGACTGAATCTACTATGTCGATTGAAATTATCAAATCTATGTATTCGGTGGAAAAGTCCTGCTCCGTAGCGGGCTTGCAGTCGATATTTGCCGATTTTAAAATCTTAGCCGCACGTTCCGACGCCCTTAACTCCACACCGCGCTCGACCAGCAATTTTGCGATTTTAGGAAGAATCTCATCCGCCGCATCGGAGTGCACAATGAGATTTTCCGCGGCATTGCACACGCTTGGGCGCTGGCACTTTGCATCCACTGCAAGAATTTCAGCAAGGCGCAAGTCCGCGGACTTGTCTATGAAAACTGTACAAACACCCTTATAGTGTTTGAGAACGGGAATCGTTGAATTTTTTACGACAAACCTAATCAAACCTTCGCCACCCCGGGGAATTATGCAGTTGATGTAGGAATCCATGGAGAGCATTTCGTTTAACAGAGCCCTGTCCGACGAAGGCAATATCTGAACGCAATTTTCATTTAACCCCGCCGCTTTCAACGCGCGAGAGATGACACCCGCAAGCGCCATGTTCGTTTGAAACGCCTCGCTGCCGCCGCGCAGAATCGCGGCGTTGCCGCTCTTTAGGCAGAGAATGGCGCAGTCTATAGTAACGTTGGGGCGGCTCTCGTAAATTATGCCTATTACGCCTATCGGAACTCTAACTTTCTTTATTTGAAGCCCGTTGGGTCGCACCGATTCTTCGATAATCTCGCCTACGGGATCCGGCAGCGCAATTACCTGTTTTACGCCCTCGACCATGGCTGCGATTTTTTTGTCGTTGACCGCAAGCCTTTCCAGCATGGGCTTCGAAAGCCCAGCCGCCGCGGCTGCCGCAATATCCTTGGCATTGGCGGCTATGATTTTCTCGGCGTCTTCCAAAAGGAAGTCGGCTATAAATTCCAGCGCCCTGTTTTTTATTGAGGTTGGAATATTCGCAAGTTCCAAACTCGCGCGGCGCGCATCTTTGGCGATTTCGAGGACGGGTTTCATCGTCTGATTGAAGTTATTTTTTCTATGTATTGGCAGCGGCGGTTTATCTCCTCAAGTCCGGATTCTTCAAGCTTGTAGCACGAAAAAGACTCCACCGTAAGAGAGGAAGTAGCAGCCCCAGCAAGCATTCCGAGCTTTATAGTTTCAAAGTCTGTTTTGCCGGCTCCGGCAATATACCCGGCAAGCGCGCCTGCGAAAGAATCGCCCGCGCCGGTGGGATCGCGCAAATCGCGCACAGGATACGCGGGTATCGTAAAGAATCCGTCGGGATGAAAAAGCATCGCTCCGTATTCCCCCATTTTAATTATTACGGATTTTGCGCCCATCTCAAGAAGGGCGTCGCCCGCGCATATTATGTTTCGGTTTTCTGAAAGCATCTTGGCTTCGGAATCGTTTAGAATCAGCAAATCCGTGCGGCGGATAAGTTCGCGCAACTTGGCGTTGGCAGTCTGAATCCACAAATCCATAGTGTCGAGTATGACAAATCCCGGATTTTCCATCTCGTTGAGAACCGACTCTTGTATCTCGGGAGAAATATTGCCCAACAAAACGTACTTGGATTTCTTGGCGGATTCCCCCAGTTTTGGCATATAGCCTTCAAAGGCGTTCAGCCGGACATCGAGAGTCTCGCGGCTGCTGAAGTTTTCGTGGTATTTGCCGCGCCAAAAGAAAGTCGGCCTTTGAGTGTCGAAAGTAAGCGCAGAAATGTCGATATTCCGCGCGGCGAGGCGCGATATATCGCTTTCCTTAAAATCGTTTCCAACAACTCCCACAATTTCCACAGAGCTGAAAAACGACGCCGCAAGCGCCGCATAGCTGGCGGAGCCTCCGAGTATGAAATCCGCGCTATCCAATGGGGTTTCAATACAGTCGTACGCCACCGATCCCACTATCAAAAGACTGTCTTTCATAGGCGGCTTTCCACTACATTCTTTTAATTATTTCGCTGGCGAACTCCGAACACTTCACCTCGCGGGAACCTTCGATTAGCCTTGCCAAATCGTACGTTACGACTTTGGCGCCAATAGCGGCTTCCAAACCGCGGATGATGGCGTCGGCTGCCTCGTTCCAACCTAGATACCTGAACATCATTTCGCCGGACAAAATTACCGAGCCCGGATTTACTTTATCTAGATTGGCGTACTTTGGAGCCGTGCCGTGGGTAGCCTCGAAAATTGCGTGTCCGGAAGAATAGTTTATATTTCCTCCCGGAGCTATGCCTATGCCGCCAACCTGCGCAGCGAGAGCGTCGGAGATATAGTCGCCGTTTAGGTTCAGCGTGGCTACAACATCGTATTCCGCCGGGCGCGTTAGGATTTGCTGAAGGAAAGCGTCGGCGATGACGTCTTTTACGACTATGCCGCACGGGAGCTTGCACCAGGGGCCGCCGTCTATTTCAACCGCGCCGAACTCCTCGCGGGCGACCTTGTATCCCCAGTCGCGAAAAGCGCCCTCGGTAAACTTCATTATATTTCCCTTGTGAACCAATGTAACGCTCTTGCGCCCCTGTTTTATGGCGTATTCTATCGCCGCGCGCACGAGGCGCGAAGTTCCCTCTTCGGAAACGGGCTTGATTCCGATTCCGCTCGATTGCGGGAAACGGATTTTCGCAAACCGCGCTGGGAATTCAGCTTTTAAAAAGGCTTCCAGTTTTTCCGCATCCTCAGTGCCGCGGGCAAATTCGATTCCCGCGTAAATGTCTTCCGTATTCTCGCGGAATATCACCATATCGACTAAATCCGGACGCTTAACCGGGCTGTCCACGCCCTTAAAGTAGCGCACCGGGCGCTGGCAAACATACAAGTCAAGCTCCTGCCTCAACGCCACGTTTAGCGAGCGTATGCCCCCGCCAATCGGAGTTGTAAGCGGCCCTTTTATGCCTACGAGATATTCCTTGAACGTGTCGAGAGTCTCCTGCGGCAACCAGCTGCCAGTCTTATTAAAAGCTTTTTCTCCCGCGAGAACTTCAAGCCATTCTATTTTGCGCTCTCCGGCATAAGATTTCTCCACGGCGGCGTCGAACACCCGCACTGCGGCTTTCCAGATATCAGGGCCTATGCCGTCGCCTTCAATAAAAGGAAGTATCGGATTGTTTGGAACAATCAGTTTGCCATTTTCGATTTTTATTTTTTCTGCAGTCATTTTATTTTTCCTAAAAATTTACCACGAATTTAAAATATTGAAGCGCTCCTTCTCAACCTTTTTTTGGCGGGTTTGAAATTTTGCCGCAAACATCCTAAATGCAGAAAGCGCGCAAAATGCAAAAGAGCGCAAAGCGGCAAAAAAAATACTACGGTAAAAAAAGGTTTTACAGGGGGCTTGCTCCGGAAAAATTTCTTCACGCCAAAAAATTGCGGATTGCCACATTGACAGCCCAGAATTAAATTCCCCTATCTTTTGACAAAATCCCCTTCCGCACAAGGAAAGCCGGAAATAAACATACAAATTTAGGCACCGGCAAAGATAAAAAATAAAACTCCCGACTGATAAAACACGCAAAAATTTGCGCGCACCCGCGACCTGTACCAGAGAATCTTCCGTTTCCTAAAACTTGCCAACAATTACGCGTTTCGAGAACTTCTCCAATGCAGGCAGAAATTCCAACGATATTTTCTGAAAGCCGGCGAAAGAAATTTCCCGGATAAAAGCGAATTATTTTTGTCCGCTTTCTTTGCCAGCGCCGCTGCGCCCGCAAGAGAGCCTTGCGCCGGCGCAAGGCCTTAGCGCAGCTTTGCTTTGCCGGGCGCAGGCGAAAAAATTACGCTAAACGCGAATTTGCCAAGACATCTTCCTTTTCTAAAAAAATCGCCTCTAAGCAATCTTGCAGAAATATCCGCCTCAGAAAAATCCGGGCTTTCGCAAACAGCACGCAACCGCGCCGGACAATTATTGCCCGGCGCGAAAATTGCCGCGAAACGGCGGACGCGCTGATTTTGGTTTTTACAAAATTTTTTTACTATCTGCAAAAACTATTCCGCGCCAATAGCGAGCCGACCGCGCCACACGGCCAAAGCTAATTTTGTTTCTCCGTGGTAAACGGCGCCGCAGGCAGGCCGTCTTGGTTAAATATGCAAACGTCGTCGCCAGCCCAAGCTTTCCAGAGATAGCGCGCGCCCATTATTTTTTCTCCGCCAGGAGACTTCAACTCAACCTTTTTGCCGTCAAACGACGCTTTTGCCGGCAACCACTCTCCTGCGGGTGTAAGAATTTCAAATCCGCGCGGTTCGCCTCTGCATTCCAGCTTTCTTCCTCCAGTTTTAAAGCTTATAACGGCTGTGGAATCGCCTTTTAATTCCATGGATTTGAAAAATGGAGAATACGGATAAACGACATCTTTCTTGTAAATATTTTTCAGGGCAAGATTCGCCAAGCGAACCCCCACAGGCTTCTTTTTCGGAGGATGGATTTCTTTCTCCAGACCGACGTCTACTGTTACCGCCATTTCGGCATTTTTGAGTTTGCGGGAAACATTTTCCTGAGCCTGGCGTGCTCCCGGCCAATCGTGCGGGCGGTAGTGGGACGTCAGCTGTACAAAGTAAAACGGCATATCTTTTTGCCCCCAGCGCTCGCGCCAAGTATTTATCAAAAGTTCAAAAGTTTCCTCGAAGTGCCCCACCCTGTGAGT
Organism: uncultured Opitutales bacterium; assembly: GCA_944389215.1. Lineage (GTDB taxonomy): Bacteria > Verrucomicrobiota > Verrucomicrobiia > Opitutales > Intestinicryptomonadaceae > Merdousia. Next base: position 12,455 of record CALXLN010000055.1, on the reverse strand, counting down.
GTGGGCGTCGCCCTCGCCCTGATACCAAATTACGCCGCGCACGGCAAATCCGAGAATCGGGGCGATTTTGGCGTTAAATGAGCCAGACGGCAGCTGGCGGGGGCCCTGCGGGTCTTCGGGAATGGGCTCGTTTTGCACGAAGTGCGAAGGCCTCGGAAGCTTTTTCTCCCTCTTGCGAATCGCATCCTTGCGGGCGTCGATGTACTGCTTGACTTCGCCCTCCCACTTTTTATGAAGAGCGTTGTAGTCGTAGCCCTGCATGCGTTTTTTGTGGTTTTGCACGTCTGTTTTTAGCCCTTCATTGGCATCGAGCTTGTCGGCGGGCAGCCACGTATGCATTGGAGTCGCCCCCAAGGCCGCGTAGATTATTCCAACCGGAACATCCAACTCTTTCATGAGCCTTTCGGCAAAGTAAAATCCAACCGCGGAATAGCTGGAGACCTCGCGCGGCGTGGTAACTACCCATCTTCCGTTAACGCAATCTTCAAGCGGCTTGCCCGACGCAAAATCCCCGCGCTGCCTAAAATAGCGCATCATCGGGTAATCTGCCTCTTTTTTTGTCTCTGCCGCAGTATCCGTTCCCGAAACATTCCATTCCATATTCGACTGTCCGCTCGCGACCCACACCTCGCCAACAAGTATGTTTTTTATTTTTTTCGCGGGCATTGAATTTTCGAGAATCGTCATATCCTTCGGGTTCTTGTCTGCCTTCATTTTAGGAAGCACAACGCGCCATTTGCCCGATATTTCCGCTTTCGTTGAAACTTTTTTCCCGCCGAACTCAACAAGTATGTCGGCGTTGGGTTCGGCAGTTCCCCACACGGGCGCGGGCATATCGCGCTGGAACATCATATTGTCCGAAAATATGCTGGGCATTTTTACAACGCCGAACGCCGACGCCGCAAAACAAGCCATTGCAAATATGCAATTTAATTTCCTTAATCTCATTATTATTCTCCTATTTTTTTAAAATTCGTATTTTACATTTTCAGGCAAATCCTGCAAGACAAGGCGCTTCCACTTGCCCGCAACTTTTACCACTACTATATCGTTGTCTTTGTCGTAAAACATCGTTCCGTTGCCGCCGTCCTTAAGCTCGGTAAAGTTTACAAATTTTGCGTCTTCGGCGTGGTTGGCTTCATCGTCGCCTTTGGGCTTGTCTTTGCGGATATTGTCCTTGCCGATATTTCCAAGCGTCAAAGCATTTGTCATTTTCGCGGAGCCGTAGAAAATAGCCTTGTCCCTGCCGAACATAAATGAGTGCTGGCGGACGTCTGAACCTATCCTAAACCAGTTGTAAGCGTCGGGCTGATGGTTGTACACGGTGCCGTAATAATAAAGCTCGGCGACGGGCTTGCCCTCCTCGACGTGTTTATTTACAAGCATTGTTATGCGCGATTTGTCGTCGTTTGCATAGGCTTCAAAGCAATGGTATCCCCAGCGTTTTCCGGAACTATCTTTGCCCCTAACCATAATTGTAGAGTTTGTCATTATCTGGGAATTGAATTCAACAGGCACAGGCACTTTCTTTGGATCGACCCCAAAATTGTATCCGCGCTCTTTCCATAGAGGCCATTCCGGATTGGGCTTGGATTCGACTTTTATCGAAGCGCCTGAATTTTCCGCATTATTGAACGCAAGGGTGCATATTGCGCATAAGGCCGCAAACGCCAGAATTATTTTTTTTATGTTCTTCATAAGTTTAATTTTTGGGAGGTGCAACAATCCGATTGCCCGCAAACACTATGCCTTCAGTAGACTTGTCCTCGGCGAAAGCCGCACATTCCAAAGACGTATTTTGCAAAACAATATCGTTATTTACTATTTTTATATTTTTAGAATTTCCAATCAAAAACATCTCCTTTAACCCGCCAGAAGAATCCGTTTGCGCAAGCGGATAAATTTCGTTGCCGCGGAATATGACATTGTCGGCGGAGTGAATTTCGGCAAGCAATCCCTTTGTATTTTTAAACGAATTGTTTTCAAATAGAATGTTTGTGAGAATAGGGAATTTCGCCTTTTCGCGCGAAGGATCGGTCTTGCAGTAGGAGCTTATGAAGATGTCCTTGCAGTTTCTGCCGCCCTTTGAGCTGCGCATGCACGCGTTTTCAAAGACGCAATCGCGCAACACTATGTTGTCGGCGCCGTAGCCTTCGCACCACGAGTTGAACGTGTATCCCGTCTCAACCTTGACAGCCATTCCCGCGAGGTTTGCAAACCTGCAGCGCTCTATTGTAACGTCGGAGCCAAGCATTAAAATTGCGCGAGCTTTTGTGTCGTGGAAATTGCAGTCGCGTATGATTATGTTCTTTGTGCCGTACCTGCGGTTAAACAGTACAAATCCGTCCCCGGAAGGTTTCGGGAGCGATTTATCAAACGCGATATCGCACGCTCCCGAGCCGCCGGAAGGCCATTTTACCGACACAATTTTTGCGGCAAACCCCGTCGGCGAATAGTCGTCGTTGCGCAGCTCTATTTCGTCGCCGACATAAAATTCCGAGACGTTTCTTGTGCTCAAAGTGCGCAGGACGTTTTCGCCGGCGGAGCCGCCGGAAACGGGGCGGGCGTAAATGCTACAGTCGTGTGCGTTGAGGCAGTCGTCGTTGCCGCCGCTGAAATCGCAGGAAAGCATTTTAAAATATCCCGCGGAATAGGCTATGTGCAAATGGTCTCCCGCGCATGAAAGATAGCGGGCTTTGGAGCCTTGCGGTATTCCTATTTTTACGTTTTTAAGCTGCCAGTATTTTTGGGTCCCGGCAACAGCGAAAGCATGCCCGGCGCACGAAAGTATTTCGACGTTTTCTATGGAGAGATGCTCGTTGCTCCGCAGAAAAAATCCGTGCATGTCGTAATAGTAGTGCGCAAATACAAAGTGCTGCCCGACTTTGAACGGCGCCAAGTCGTTCTTTGAATAGTACACGCGCAAAATATTTGGCGCAACCCATTCGCGGCGGGTTATACCCTTGCCCTTTGTAAGTTCCAATACACGGGTAAAATGGCCGGGAGCGTTGATGTGGGAATTTTCTTTGTCGTATCCGGTAAGTATGGCTATGCGCGAATTTTTGTTTGGAAAATCTTCATAGTCCAAAAACTTTGCGTCGAAATAGGAGTCGCCTTCGCGCTCGATTTTCACAACTTCAACAAGGCTGGCAATCGGGTCGTTTTCCCAATCCCAATCCATTTTGAGGTTTTTAAAAACCATTCGCCGGCAGTTTGTGATATTGAAATTGCCGCCGTAATTTTTCCTGTAGACAAGCGTCGAGCCCGAACCGTCAAACACAAAATCCTTCAAGTCCGAAAAATTTATCTCGCCGTCGTTTAGAACCTTGTATATCCCCTTGTTCAAAACCAGCTTCGACGCCCCTATTTCCCTGCACTTGGCTATGGCGGCGTTCATCTTTGAGACAAAATTTTCGCAATTTTCAGCAATGCCGAAATCGGCGGCGTTCACAATTTTTTCTGCCGCAGGCGCAGGCGGAAGAACTTCAAATTCCTTCGCCCCGCTGGGGATATTTCCCAAATCCCCTCCGAACCTGCGGGCGTTGGGCTTGGCAAGGTACAAATTCTCCCCGAACCCCTCCACAAGTTTAAAATCCGAAAGCTCTCCCACGAATTTTCCCCGTGTATGAATCTGAACGCTATACCGTTTTTCTCCGGGCGGCGTTGTAAATTTGTATTCCAACTTTTTGAACACCGTGCTTTCGCCTTCGTTTTCCCATATTATGTCCTCGTTTGCGCCGGTGCGCACCAATATGTGAAAGAAATTTTCCTTCATATTTGGCTTTTCTACGCGGTAATTGAAAGAAAGCGTATAGTTTGTATTGGGCTTTAAATCCAAAGACCTCACAACAGGCTGGAATGTGTGCGAAGACTTTAGTGAATCGACCCGCAAAATTCCCGCCGCGGAATCGAGACAAGCAAACCTGCGGTCAAACGATATATTCTTAGAATCCCCGAAACCGGAGACTACCGCGATATCATTTGGGGGAACCGGCATATCCGACTCTGTCTGCGAGCACCCTGCAACAACTGCCGCGAAATGCGCCGACAATAAAATAATATGAGATTTTTTTAACATAAGGCTACTTGTTTGAAATTTTGTCAACAATCCTGTTTCCGCCGATTTTCAAGCCCTTTACAGTGTCCGACTCCGTGTAAACTCCGGGGTTGGGCGCGTATTTGCTTTTTACAATTATATTGTTTATTATTGCCGTGTCAGAAGAAGCCTTCACAAGAAAAGACCCCCTGTAAGGCAGAGGATTTTTTCGGGCAACATCGTTTATAATGACATTGTCCTTGAATATCACGTTGCCCGACGAAGTTATGAACGCGACTAGCCCGTAGGCATTTTTAAAGGTGTTGTTTTCAAATGTTATATTCGACATTATAGGATACATCGTCTGCCCAGTCCTTACGCCGGTTGTGCGATAGATTCCTATGTGGATGTCGCGCGCGAATCCGTCGGCTTTTACATCGGTGCGGTTTGTTGACTCGAAAACACAGTTGCGCACAAGCAAATTGTCGACGCCGCAACCCTCGCTCCAAAGATTCGGGGTGTATCCGGTTACAATTCTCATCCCCGCCATCTCGTTATTTTTTAGAACGCAATTTTCAACCGTTACGTTAGGACATTGGATAATTATCCCGCGCGCGCGGTTTGAGTGGAATTTGCAATCGCGCAGCAAGACATTTCCGGAAGAATAATAGCGGTTAAACATTATAAAACCCTCCCCTTTTGGCTGGGGAATTTTATCCTCGAAAACAATTTCATGAATGCCCTTTTTTGCGTCAATGGGCTTTACGGATTTTATCCTGCCGGTAAACCCGCTTGGAGAGAAATCGTCGTCGCGCAGCTCTATAGGATCGCCTACTTTGAACATCTTTATCCCGCGCACATTGCGGGTTTCGAGCGAAAAGTCCGATTTTCTCACAGTGTAACCGGTGCAGTCGTGGACATTTATGCAGTCATCCGCCCCCAGCATAAAATCGCAGCCTATCAATTTCATATATCCGCGGGAATTTACAACGTGGAGATGGTCCGCAGTGCATGTTATCCCGCGCGCCTTTGCGCCCGACGGAGGGCGGATTGTGCAATCCAGATACTGCCAGTACTGCTGGGTTCCGCTTACGGTAAAAGCGTGCCCCTTGCAGGAATAAACATTTATTTTTGAAAGCGTAAGATGGCGGTTTTGATGCGTGAGCACACCGGCGCCATCGTAATAATAGTGCTGCATTCTGTAAAAATCTCCGACTTTTGCCCGCTTTGAATAGAGCTTATTCCATACGCGCAGCACGTTGCCCGAAAGCCATTGCGTTTTTGGAACATTTTTGCCTTTGTAAAATTCGTATCCCAAAGTTGCGCCGCCCTCTACGCCTATTTGTTTGGAAACAGGGTCGTATGACGAGAGATTGGCCACGCGCAAGTCGCGGCGCGGAAATTTGTCGTAATCGACAAACTTGTAGTCAATGTACTCTCCGCCCGGAGTCCCGCAGACATTTTCGACCCGCACTATGCTCCCGAGGGGATCTGCGGACCAATCCCAGTCTATATTGAAATTTCCGACCTTTACGCGCTCGCACTCGGAGACCTTCACGCACGTGCTTTCGCCGAATTTATCCGATATTTTGGAGGCGTCCAAGCCTTTCATTTTCGCAAGATTTTTGTCGCGCAAAAAGACGAACGTAGAGCCGCCTCCGTCAAACTCAAAATCTTTTAAGCCTTCAAAGGTTATCGGGGCGCTATTGTACAAATAGTAAACACCTTTTGGCAAAAACAATTTCTTGGCGCCGATTTTTTTGCAATGCGCGATTGCCGCATCCATCGCATCGCAAAACTTCAGATTGTTTTCCGTCGCGCCAAAATCCGCGGCGTTTACAACCGGAGCATTCTGCTTGCCGGCAGGAAGCTCCACTTCAAAGTTGGGGCAACCTGTTGCGGCCTTGCCGATTTCTCCGCAATACTCGCCCTGGTTTTCCGCAAAAGGATAAAAGTTAAGCCCCGTTCCCTCGATTATTTTTAAATCTTTTACGGCTCCGGACAAGCTTCCCTTTGTGGAAAATTTAAGGGAATAATCGTTTATACCCTCGGGGATGGAAATTTGCATTTCAACATCCTGAAAGCTGCGCGCGCGGGACACTGTCGCCGTGCCTAAATCACGCAAGGGCCCAAGAGAATCGCTGCGCGCGGTAAAGAGAAAAAACGCTCCTTCTTCGGCTGAATCTATGCGGCACTTGAATTTTATAAAATAGTCTTTTCCCCCTTCAAACAGGCCTATCGGCGTTTGGGCGGCGCGCAAAAAACCTTTAGCCCCCTTTGCGTCGACATTTAAAACTCCGCTTTCGGAAACTGACGAATGCTTGCCGACAAGATTCACTGAATCAAAAGAATCGGCAACCGTTTTTTCTTCTGAAATTTCCCTGCTTTGAAAGACATCTGAACACCCAGATAAAAGCGCCGCAAAATATAAGCCCACCCACCATAAATAACCGCGTTTTTTCATGCGGTAAAAGTATGCGCGAAGCGCAAATGCGTCAACTATTTTATAAAATTGTCGAGCCACTCTCCTAAAGCCGCTACGCTGCCGAAAATCATTTCTGGGGCGCGCGCCTCCAAAGCTTTTCTATCTGCTACTTTAGACCACGCCGCCGACAACGGATGCGCCCCCGCCTGCCGCGAATCCAAAATGTCCTGGGGGCTGTCGCCGACGTAATATATATTCTTTGTGGGCAAATTCCATTTCTCGGACAATTCTAAAATCCGACGCGTTTTTACCGACCCCGTCGGCCCCCCGCAAGCGACATCGTCAAAATATCCGCCCAAGCCAAATTTATCCAGCGTGATTTCTGCAGAGTCCCGGCTTTTTCCGGTAACAACTCCAAGACGCATTCCAGCGGACGAAATTTTTTTAAGTACCCCGTCTATTCCGCCGAACGGTTTCGGCGCGTATGTGTCGTGCAACAGCTTGTATGCCCCAAGGTATTCGGCGTACAATTTGTCGCAATTTTTCTCGTCCATCATCCGAAATAGTCCGTCTTCTGTCGGGCCAAAATGCGATACAATTTCCACGTCCGAAGGAACGGGCAAGCCCAAATTGCCATATGCAGTCTTGACAGCCTCTATAGCCAAAGGAATTGTTTCGCCTAAAGTGCCGTCCACATCGAATATAAACGCTTTATCCATAAATTTAAAAGATTGCCCATCGCGGAGCGCTTTTTGAAGAAAAAAATCTGGCATTTTTTTATTTTTTCAATACTTTACCAGAAAAACAATAATTTATATATAAACTAAACGCTAAAATGAAAAGCATTTTTTTTCCGTTGGTATCCATATTATTTCTCGCGTGTTTTGCCGAAGCCAGAGACAAAATAACCGAAGAAAAACTGTCAGAATTTTCCGCAAAGAAGACGCAATGGGAAGGCGCCGACAGATACGATTTTAAATATAAAGGCAGAGACTCCATAATCGTGGCGCCCCAAAAACCTCGCGCCGACCGCGCATGGATTCTGCGCCCCGCGTTTTTCGGGGCGTTCGCCAACGCCGACGCGGAACTTTTAAGGCGCGGATTTTTTCTCGCCTACTACGACCTAACCCACTGCTATGCAAGTCCGGACGCAATGCGCATGGCCGACGATTTTTTTGATTTCGCCAAAACGTCGCTCAAATTGAAAGACAAAGTCGTTATCGAGGGATTGAGCCGCGGAGGGGCCTTTGCGCTGAACTGGGCAAACCGCGCGCCGGAAAAAATCAGTTGCGTTTATGTAGACGCTCCCGTATGCGATTTCGACAGTTGGCCTTCTCCCGCCCGAAAAGACCTATACGCGGACTTTCTAAAGCAGTGGAATATAAAAAGCTCGGACGGATTTAAAGGGAATCCGATAGACAATTACGAAAATCTCGCAAAAAGCGGAGTTCCAGTGCTGCTGGTCGCAGGAGACTCGGACAAAACCGTTCCCTACCAAGACAACGGCGCAATTTACGCAAAGAGATTTTTCGACTCCGGCGGCAATATCCGCACAATTATAAAGAAAGGCTGCGACCACCATCCCCACGGACTGGAAAATCCGTCTGAAATAGTGGAATTTATAGAGGACAACTGCGCGGAAAATTACAAAGCCCTAGGCGACAGAAAATCCGAAGACTATAAAAAATTCAACGCCATCCACAAGCGTTCACGCCTGAATTGCGCCGAAAAATTCCGCGGCAAAAAAACCGGCAAAGTAGCATTCTTGGGCGGCTCGATAACCGAAATGAACGGCTGGCGCAATATGGTTCAAGACGACCTAAAAAGGCGCTTTCCCGAAACAAAATTCAAATTTATCGACGCGGGAATATCGTCGCTGGGAACAACCCCGCACGCTTTTAGAATCGCGCAAGACATTCCGGGCCTCAAAGACGTGGACCTGCTGTTTCTCGAAGGCGCCGTAAACGACCATACAAACGGATTTACATCCACCGCCCAAATACGCGCCGTAGAGGGAATAGTCCGCCGCGCGCTCGCGGAAAATCCGAGAATGGACATAATTATGCTGCATTTCATCTGGGACGGATTCCTAGGCGACGCGAAAAAATCCACTACGCCCCAAACCGTATCCAACCATGATAAAGTCGCCGAATATTACAAACTCAATTCTATAGATTTCGTATCCGAAATCGGCGCTAGGATGAATGCGGGACAATTCGACTGGAAAAGGTTTGGAGGCACCCATCCGTCGCCGTTTGGGCACAGATTCTACGCAGCCGCCATAGCAAATCTCTTCGACGAAACTTTCGATTCCGGAGTAGCCAGACCCAAAATCCTGCCTGCTCCGCTCGATAAATTCAACTATTCGCGCGCGCGTTTTGCGCCGCCGCAAGACGCTAAAATAAAGGGAGGCTGGAACCTCGAGAAGCCGTGGAAGGCAAAGACAAAATGCGCTGTGCGCGGGCGCTTTAAGGACATTGCCGTTCTCGAGGCGCGCTCTGCGGGCGCGGAACTCGAATTTGACTTTGAAGGCTCGGCTATTGGTATCTACTGCCTTGCAGGAGATGAAGCGGGAATTTTAGAATATTCAATCGACGGTTCTCCGTTTAAGAAATTGGACACCTATACAAAATGGAGCGGACAATTATACCTGCCGTGGGTCTTTATATTCTCCGACGAATTGAGCGGCGGCAAACATAAAATCATCCTGCGAATGTCGGCGGAAAAAAATCCCAATAGCCGCGGAACCGCATGCCAAATTGTGGACTTCTGCGTAAACTAAAAATTATAAGCACCGCATAAAGCCAGAACAAATACGCTTTCGGCGCGCACACGCGCAGATAAATCTGTTTCCCGAAAATTGCCTCGGAAGAAACGGCTAATACTTTCATTTGTCCGACATTCAACGCGCGCGAACTATCTCCGCCATCAGGACATTTTCGTTGCTGCGGCAAGCCAGATTTCAGAAAACTTTTTGGTGGCTGAAAAATTATAACGGCAACTCCATTTGCGAGTTAGAGCCGGCGGAATATTTTTTTTTGAATCCGGATTTCCCGCGGTAGTCTCGGAGCCGTAAGACGCAGATTTAAATATATCCTCCCCCGCGCCTTCGGGAGAAATTGCGGAAACTCCGCTTTCGCCGCTCCCCGCCGCGCGCGAACCAATTTCGCCAGGCGCATATTTTCGTTGCGGCGGCAAGTACGGCTTTCAGAAAACTTTCTCGGCTGAGGAAAATTTATAGAGGCAATTCCATTTGCGGGCTTCCGCTGTCATAATCGTTTTTCTTTGGATTCGACTTATCCGCAGCTAATATTTCGCCCCCTGAATGCGCAGGCGCAGATGGCGAACCTGTTTCGCCAAGAGTCTCGATAGAAACGCCTGATACTTTTATTTGTCCGCCGCCGCAAGACGCAGATTTAAATAAATCCTCCCCCGCGCCTTCGGGAGAAATTGCGGAAACTCCGCTTTCGCCGCTCCCCGCCGCGCGCGAACCAATTTCGCCCGCCGTTCTAGCGGCCTCCAACATTTCAAGAAATGCGTCTTCGTCCAATATTGGAGTTCCCAATTCTTCGGCCTTTTTTGCTTTTGCGCCGCGCTCTTTGCCGTCGGAAATCAAAAAATCCGTGGAGCTAGAAACCGAAGAAACAACTTTTCCGCCAAACCCCTCTATTGCAAATTTTGCGGCGTCTCTGCCCATTGACTTTAATGTGCCGGTAATCGCAAAAGTCTTTCCGCTAAACGGAGTCTCAAGAACCGTATCCTGAGATGAAAGCGATTTAAAGTTTACACCATGTTCGCGCAAGCGCTCAATGAGGGCGCGGTTGTGGGGATCTTCAAAAAACGCCTTTATTGAAAGCGCGCGCACTGGCTCCTCAATTTCGCCGTCCTTTTTGCGCACGCTCTTTGAGCCGAAATCGTCTAGAGATTTTATATCGTCAAGACTAGCGTTCATAAGCGCGTCGAGATTTCCAAACTTGCGGGCTAGCTCCTTTGCAAAGCGCTCCCCTATTTCTAAAATTCCAAGCCCGAAAATCAACCGCCATAAATCCCGCCCTTTGGAAGATTTTATCGCTTCTATTAGATTTTCCGCGCTTTTATCCTTAAATTTTGGCAGCGACAGCAAACGTTCCTTTGTGAGATCGTAAATATCCGCCGGAGTTTTTATCCCGAGCTCGTCGACTAGCGACTGCGCAACTTTGTCCCCCAACCCGCGTATATCCATACATCCGCGCGATGCGAAGTGCGCAAGCCTTCCGACCACCTGCGGGGGGCAAGACAAATTCGGACATCTATGCAGCATCTTTTCTCCAAATCTTCTCAGTGGCGAACCGCATTCCGGACAAAATTCCGGGAAAACGTATGGTTTCGCGTCTGCTGGACGCTTTTCAGCAACAACGCCCAATACGGCGGGAATAATTTCGCCCGCCTTCTCTACAATAACCGTATCGCCAACGCGGATGTCTTTTTGGGAGATATATCCGGCATTGTGCAAAGTAGCGCGCGATACAGTCGTGCCGGACAGATTTTTAATGCTTTCAAGCTCCGCAACCGGCGTTATCACCCCAGTTCTGCCGACCTGCAAAGTTATGGCATTTAAGCGCGTCTGCGCCCTTTGCGCCCGATATTTCCACGCAACCGCCCAACGCGGGGCGTGGGCTGTCATACCAGCGACAGAATGCAAGGAACAGTCGTCAAGCTTTACCACCGCGCCATCGGTGTTATACGGGAAGTCTGCCCGAATTTCCTCCAAAGCGCATATTTTTTCAAACGCGCCGCCCGCCCCGTCTGCCAACTCGTACCAATTTACCGCGGGCAATCCCCACGACTTCAAGAGCTTTGGCAAGTCCGACTGCCTTTGCAAAACTATGCCATCCATAGAGCCTATCGAGTAAAAAACCGCCTTTAAAGAGCGCGACTTCAAAATCGGATTCTTATCAAAAGACTTCGGCAAAAGCTTCATTGTGCCCGCTGTTAAGTTGCGCGGATTTGCGGGAAGTTTTTTCTCGATTTCGGCAAGCTCGCCGTCGGAAAGCGAAACAGGTTTATCGCAGGATGAATCGTTGCCGCCAAGCAAGCCGCTAGAAGATTCTTTTATTTTTTTCTCCAGAGCTTTTTCTATTAAGGATTCTCTTTGAAGCTTGTATATGCGTTCAAACTCGGAGTTTTCCATGTACGCCTCGCCGCGGACTTCAAGGAGAGACGGAACGCCAGATTCCCCGCCCGACAAGACCATTGGAATATTTTTTATTAGAAAGGCGTTGCGCGTAATATCGTCTCCCTTTTCGCCGTCGCCGCGCGTAAGCAGCCGGACAAGTTTACCGTTTTCATAAACCGCCGAAATTCCACAGCCGTCGATTTTTGGCTCTACGCAATACTTCAGCTGCGATTCTATCCCCAACACTTTTTTCAACCTGGAATCAAATTCCTCAAGCTCTGCAGAGTTAAATACATTGTCCAAACTCAACATCGGAGACAAATGTTTAACCGATTTAAAGTCGCCCGATAAATCGTTGCCGACGTTAAGAGACGGAGAGTTTGGATCGTAATATTGCGGATAAAGCGCTTCAAGCTCCCTAAGCTCGCGCATCAACAAATCGAATTCGTCGTCGGAAATAACCGGAGCGTTATGGATGCGATATAATTTCTCATGGCGGGCAATCTCGGCGCGCAAGGAGTCAATTTTAAATTTGATAGAATTGTCATCCATGTGTTTTGCAATGTATGGGTATTATCGGTAAAATCCGCAAGAATTATCTGAATGATAAAAAAGATACATATCACAAAAAAAATTACACTCTAAAAAATCAGCCGAAAAAATAAAAAAAAACAAAAAAAAGCTTGCGCTGAAAGAACGAATCCGTAACGTACATAACCCATAATTCTTTGGAGTATGTCCCTATCGTCTAGCCCGGTCAGGACATTGGATTTTCATTCCAAGAACCGGGGTTCGAATCCCCGTGGGGACGCCAGAGGGTTTTAGGCCGCTTGAAAGAG
>CALXLN010000054.1 GCA_944389215.1 uncultured Opitutales bacterium | reverse complement strand
AGACAATTCATGGACAGATCCCGACAGAACTAAGAATGCGACAGACAACTTGGAGTATATAGTAGCCGATGGATTTGAAGCAGGCTCTATGGAATGGGTATGGCACGACGAAACTTCAACTTATTGGCTTGAAGGCGTGGCGATTCCAGAACCCTCCGCATATGCCGCGCTGCTTGGGGCGCTCGCGTTGGGGATTGCATTGCGCCGCCGCTCTTAAAAGTCGGGATTAAAAGTTAATGCCAATAAGAATTGAGATGTAAAACGCGTTGGTTGCAATGCGTTTTTTTATTTGCGCGCCCGGTTCTGGTGCGCCGGGAAACGTCTGCTGGGGCCGGGCCTCAATTTTAGGATATATGCAATGTTTCCGGCTTTTGCGCGCGGAGATTGCGATTAAAATATTACTTGAAATTTTTTCGGATAAAACTCTAATTCCCGTCTTATTTTATGGGCGAGACATTGACAGACTACCCTCGGTTTGCGCGCAGGATTGCCGTAGGGACATTTTTCTTTTTGCAAGGAATAGTATTTTCTTCATGGGCGAGCCGAATTGCCGACGTAAAGACCGCTCTTGAACTTTCCGATGCGACGCTTGGATTGATATTGTTGGGAACTCCGGTGGGACAATTTTGCACAATGCCGTTTTCGGGGTATTTTGTATCGAAATTCGGCAGCCGCAGGATTATTAGAATTGCCGCCGTACTCTATCCTTTGGCGCTGTTTTTGATGGCGTTCGCCGGGTCGGCGGCGGAGCTTTTTGCGGCTTTGGCGATATTTGGAGTCTTTGCAAATCTCAACAATATAGCCATAAACACCCAGGCAGTGGATGTCGAAAGCATTTACGGCAGGTCTATTATGTCGTCTTTCCACGGTGTTTGGAGCTTTGCGGGGTTCTTCGGAGGAATAGCAAGCGCATTGATGGTGGCGGCGCATATAAATATTGTGGAGCATTTTGCGATTGTGAATGTATTTACGCTTTTGATTCTTATTTTCTCATACAAGTATCTCGTCGCCGCCGATATTTCGAACGATTCCGACAAAGAGCCGAGCGCGGAAAAGCCGCGCGGATTTTTTTCCCCCACGCCGTTTATCATATTTTTGGGCTTGATAGCATTTGGCTCTATGAGTTGCGAAGGCACTATGTTCGACTGGAGCGTCGTCTATTTTAAAGACGTGGTTGGTGCCGCGCCGGATGCGAGCCGCATAGGTTTTATAGCTTTTATGTCGACAATGGCGACAGGGCGCTTTGTAGGCGACAGCCTAATCACAAGATTCGGCGCGGTAAGAGTACTGCAAAGCAGCGGGATAGTAATAGCATTTGGGATGATGATTGCCGTTATATTTCCGAATGCCATAGCCGCGGCAATCGGTTTCTTGATGGTGGGGGCGGGCGTGTCTTCGGTAGTGCCTACTTGCTACAGCTTGGCTGGGCATTCGCGCAGAATGAAGACCGGCATTGCTATTGCGACAGTTTCTACAATCGGTTTTTTGGGGTTTTTGATGGGGCCGCCTTTGATAGGATTCATAGCTGAAATTTCCAGCCTCAGGTGCTCTTTCTCGCTTATGGCGCTAATAGGGCTAATTGTTACGCTTGTCGCGCCGCGCCTCAGAAATAGGGTAAATTAAAATTTTTTGATTTGCAGGCGGGGCAATAAAAACTCCGCATTCAAAAATGCTCGACACGCCTGAGAGTTTTTGGGATAGTTTTTTATCAATGGAATCGCGGAAAATTGAGTCTAAAAATAAGGTTGTTTTTCTTTGCACCGGCAATATCTGCCGTTCGCCTATGGGAGAGGCGCTCCTGAAGCACGCCGTAGCCGCATTGCCCGACGAAGATCCTGTAAAACAGCTTGAAATTGTATCCGCTGGGACATCTACTGTCGACGGAATGCCGCCCAGCCCAAATTCGGTTCGCGCGCTGTCGCAAGTGGGCATAGATATTGAAAATTACCGTTCAACAGCGCTTACTAAAAAGTTGTTGGACGAATGTTTCGCGCTTTTTGCAATGGACCAATCGCATTTGGATACGGTGAAATACCGTTACGGATTTCTACCCGAACGCTCCATGGCAGTTCTCGAAATGTCGCCGATAGACGGCAGGAAAAACGTTCCCGACCCTTACGGCGGAAATTTGGATGAGTATTTGGATGTCCGCGACGACATCATGCACGCCATACCATCAATTTTAAAATACCTGCAAGATGAACTCAAAAAAGCTTAGCATAGGTTCGGACCACGGAGGTTTCGGACTCAAAGAAAAACTTGTAAAATCGCTTTCCGAAGCGGGTTTTTCAGTAACCGACAAAGGAACACATTCCGCCGAAAGCGTCGATTATCCCGACTACGCCAAGGCGGTCTGTTGCGATGTTTTGGATTCCGCTGCGGACTTTGGGGTGCTTATTTGCACATCCGGAATTGGAATGTCGATAGCCGCAAACAAGATTCGCGGAATAAGGGCTGCTTTGTGCATGAACGAAGACGCCGCAAAGTTTTCGCGGCTGCACAACAACGCCAATGTAGTGTGTCTTGGTGCGAAATATTTGGACGAAAAGTTGGCTGAACGCATTGTGGAAATATTTGCGTCCACCGATTTTGAGGGTGGCAGGCACGACCGCCGCGTAAAAAAATTTATGGATTTTGAAAATTGCTAAAATTTGGTTGCAAAAGCCAGTCTAATTTCAAGCATTAACATTTCAAAAAACAATTCAAGTTCCCTGTGCGGGACAACTTTACCATTATGAACAACGCCATAAAAGCAGCTCCACTAAAAGAAGTCGACGGGGCGGTTTTCGATGCCATAAAGGCCGAAACCAACCGTCAGCAGACACACATTGAACTTATCGCATCGGAAAATTTTGTAATTCCCGCGGTAATGGAAGCCATGGGGTCGACCCTGACAAATAAATACGCCGAAGGCTATCCGGGCAAGCGGTATTACGGCGGTTGCGAGTTTGTGGACGTTGTCGAACAGCTTGCCATCGACAGGGCAAAACAGATTTTCGGCGCAGACCACGTAAATGTCCAGCCGCATTCTGGTTCTCAAGCAAACATTGCCGTCTATACGGCGGTATTGCAGCCCGGGGACAAAATTCTTACAATGTCGCTCGAACACGGCGGACACTTGACGCACGGGCATCCAAAAAATGTTTCTGGAATGCTCTATAAAGTTGTCAACTACGGCGTGAACATAGAAACCGGATATATAGACTACGACAAGCTCGAGGAGACTGCAATGGCGGAAAAACCAAAGCTCATAACCGTTGGAGCTTCAGCGTATCCGCGCGAGATAGATTTTGAACGCATGGGAAAAATCGCAAAAAAATGCGGCGCGATGCTCATGGCGGACATTGCCCATATTGCAGGTTTGGTCGCCGCAGGTTTGCATCCGTCGCCGGTGCCGCATTGCGATTTCGTGACGACAACCACCCATAAAACTTTGCGCGGCCCGCGCGGAGGCATCATAATGTGCCGCCAGGAGTATGCAAAGGCGATTGACTCTGCTATTTTCCCGGGAATCCAGGGAGGACCTTTGATGCATGTTATCGCCGGCAAGGCTGTTTGCTTCGGCGAGGCATTAAAAGACTCCTTTAAAGATTACCAGAGCCAGATTAAGAAAAACGCGGCTGCGCTGGCTGCTGCTTTAAAGGCAAAAGGATTCGGACTGGTCTCCGGCGGAACCGACAACCATCTCATATTGATAGACCTTCGCAAGAGCCATCCTGAATTAACAGGCAAAGACGCGCAAAACGCTCTAGACAAAGCCAATATCACCACAAATAAAAACACAGTTCCGGGCGAGACTCGCTCTCCGTTTAAGGCCAGCGGCATACGCTTGGGAACTCCGGCGGTTACAAGCCGCGGAATGGTTGAATCGGATATGGAACTCATAGCTGAGGCTATTTCAACGGTTCTCAACGCGCCCGAGGACGAGGCTAAAATCGCCGAGGCAAAGGCGATTGCCGAAAGCCTCTGCAAGAAATATCCGTTGCCCTACTAATTTGCGGTATATTATTTCAACTTATACGGGGCGTTCGGCGTTTGCGGATTGCCCCGTTTTTTCGATTGAATTTAACAGATAAAAAAACAGCTTAAAATGGAAAACACTCTAAAGGAATTAAAAGAAATTATCGCGGCTTCAGACGGAAAAATTTTGCCTAGCGCCGCCGAAAATCTCAACTTGTGGCTATCCGAAGACTTTTTGCCAGAATGGGCCTTGAAGTCTTTGCTGGAGCTTTTTAGGCGCGGAGAATACGATGAAATAAACGACAGATTCTTTCGGCCTCTTGCCTTTGGAACGGGCGGTATGCGCGGTAGAACCATAGGCAAAGCGCCTGCATATTCCGAATTGGGAGAGGTTTCGCCGCAGGGAACTCCGGCGCACGCGGCAGTGGGCGCGAACAATATGAACGACTTTACCGTTGTGCGCGCGACAATGGGATTGTTCAATTACTGCAAGAACTATCTCGACTCAAACGGAGGCGGAGTTCCCAAGCTTGTCGTCGCCCACGACGTCCGCCATTTCTCGAAACGCTTTTGCGAGCTTGCTGCAACTGTTTGGTCAAAAATGGGAGGCGAGGTTTTTATTTTTGACGGCGCGCGCTCAACGCCCCAGCTGTCGTTTACCGTCCGCCATCTAAAAACCACTGCCGGCATAGTGATTACAGCAAGCCATAATCCGTCCCACGACAACGGATACAAAGTGTATTTCAGCGACGGCGCCCAGGCTATCAGCCCGCATGCCGAGGGAATAGTGGCTGAAGTAAACAAAGTGGCGTGGAATCAAATAAAGCCGTTTTTGGAAGTAGATTTGAGCGAAGTCAAGCGCGTCGACAAATCTGCCGAAGACGCCTATGTAAAATCGATAGAGAACTGCGTTATAGACAAGGAAGTAATGGCTGTAAATAAGCCCAAGGCGGTATTTACGGCAGTGCACGGCACGGGGGCTACATTGTGCCCGACTGTAATGCGGCACTTTGGCTTGGAGCCGGTTTTGGTCGACGAGCAAATGGTTATGGATCCTCGCTTCCCGACTGTAAAGCAGCCAAATCCGGAATATGCGGCAACTCTTTCAATGGGAATCTCAAAAATGCGCGAATCCGGAGCCGAATGCCTAATGGCAACCGACCCCGACGCCGACAGAATGGGCGTGGCAATCCGCACGCGCGACGGTCAAATAAGGCTGCTTACCGGCAATATGATAGGTTCGCTTTTGGCGGAGTACCGCGCAACCCAGATGAAAAATAAAGGCATAATCGTCGAGCCAAAAAACTGCACTTTGATAAAGACGTTTGTAACGACGCCTCTGCAGGATAAAATCGCCGAATCGCACGGTTTGAAGTGCATAAATACGCTAACCGGCTTTAAATGGATCGGAGGCAGGCTTACAAAGTACGAGGAAAAATTAAATTCCGCAATGGGCAAGGATTGCTCTGGACTTTCGTACCTTGAGAGGGCAAAGCTTTTGCAAGAGCATAGCACGTTTTTTGTTTTCGGCGGCGAGGAAAGCTACGGATACTTGGGCACGGATTCCGTGCGCGACAAGGATGCAAACGCCGCCGTCATAATGTTCTGCGAAATGCTTGCGTATTTGAAATCGCAGAATATGACTGTCGACGAATACCTCGATTCGATATACCTAAAGTGCGGCTACTACCTTGAAGATTTGAAGAGCATTTACCGCGAAGGCGCAAGCGGAGCATCGGAAATCCAGGCGTTCTTAAAGGTTCTTGACGAATGTCCGCTTGTTGAGGTCGGAGGTGTAAGGGTCGCAAAGTCTGTGAATTTTGCAAAAGACAGAATTGTCGATGCTGACGGAATTGAAATTCCCAAGGAAAAATTCTTCTTTTACACGCTTGAAAACGGATACAGCTTTGCGGTTCGCGCCAGCGGAACGGAACCTAAAATCAAGTTTTACGCATTTGCCAAGGAGGACGCGTCCGGCGCGGACGATTTGCCTGCGGCAAAGGAGCGCGCCAGGGCGGGGCTCGATAAAATGCTCGCGGCTTTGGAGGATAAATTTTTGGAGTCTGTAAAGTAGTCTTTACATATTTTGAAAAATTTGAAATGCTTTCCCCAATCAGGAAGGCATTTTTTTATGGCGAGATTTTTTTTGTTCTTAATCTATTTTTTTGCGGCAGCTTTGCTGTTTTCTCAGAGCAAAAAACAGAGTTTCGATGCAGGTTTTGCAAAAGAATTTTTCGCGGGCAATCAAAATTTAAAGGCAGCTGCCGAAGATTTTAGCAAAACCGCTTTTGGGGCGTATTCGGCAGATAATCTAGATTTGGCCGTTCAAAATCTTTGCGCCGCAAAATTTTTAGGCTTGCTGGAAGAATACGGCAAAGACATGCCGCAGGGCGCACGTGAATTCTTTTTGGCAAATCCAGACGTTCTTGAAGAATTTATATTTATACTTTCCCCAAAGGATAACTTAAAAAACGTATTTAAAATACTTTCGGATATATGGATTGCGGATTCCGAGAACTTTGCAAAATATCCGCGCTTAGCCATAGCAATTTCCATAGTTTTTGATACAAAACCATTCCTCAACTGGCCGCACGCGCAGGTTTCAGAGGAATTTCTGAAGCGCGAGCTTCCAAATCCCGTCGAAACTTTTTCGATGTGGGTAGCCCAGCGTTCAAAAGGCAGGCTACTTCTTCAAACCGAAAGGCTTTCTGTGGAGGAATTGAAATATATGGTTGCGTCTTTGGCGACTGCGGAGGACCGTGAATGGGTTCAGCGCAGCGTTTCCGTAAATATATCAAATATAGAAAAACTCTATGCGTCCGTTCCTTACGATTACGGGAGATTGAAGGCGCAGGCATACAATTGGTCCGGTGAAGATTACAGGCTAAAAACGATAAAAACCGTTGGCGGAATATGCACGGACCAGGCCTATTATATGACTGAAGTCGCCAAAATATGCGGGGTTCCGGCTTTCATATTTACAGGCGCTGGCGCAGACGGATTTCACGCGTGGGGAGCGTATATGCTTAAGCCGGGCGTATGGAACTTTGATGTCGGCAGATACGAGGAGTCGCGTTTTGTTACCGGACATACCATAGACCCCCAAACTTGGGAGCACGCTTCCGACCACTCATTGGAGAGCCTTCGAGAGAGTTTTAGGCGCAACGGCAAGTATCGCGCAAATCAAATACACACTATGTTTGCTGAAGAATTCGCCTTGCAAAATATGCCGGAAAAAGCCGAAGCTGCAGTAAAAGCGGCAATCTTGCAGGATTCCCGCAACATAAATTCCTGGATGCTGCTTTTAAAACTCGCCGAAGAAACGAAAAAAAGCGAATCCCAAATTTGCGCGCTCTACGAAAGCGCCATAAAAGCTTTTTCAAAATATCCCGACATAGACGCCTATCTTAGGACTCTTTTGATAAAGCGTTATCGTGATTCCGGCAAGGACAACTTGGCGACAAAGTTGTCCGGAAGCATGATAGTTAAGACAAAGTCTTCCCGCCCCGACATAGCAATGGCGTTTGCGCGCGCCGAACTTGAGTCGGATATAACTACAGGAAACGCCGACAAGCTTTATTCATCGTATAAAAGGTTGTTGTCGGGATTTAGGCGAGACGGGGCTATGTGCTTTAAAGGCATAACAATACCTATTATAAATAGGCTATTGGCTGTTAATAATTTTAAAGATCCAGAAGAAATAATAAAAATAACCCGCCAAGTTCTGAAGCCTGCGAAGAATTCAACTTTGGATGCAAACATATCCTCAGTGGAATCCCAAATAGCGCAAATAAAGGCGTCTAATTCCGACGAATAGAAAAGCGGAGTTGCCGAGGCTCGGTTTGTCTTTAGCTGCGCCATTGCCGCGCACGGCGTTTGTTTTTTTTGCAGCTTGGAAATTGGGTAACGCGCGTGCGGCTTGTTTTTTTGCAGCGCGGGAATTAGGTAACGCGCGCGCGGCTTTTTTTTGCGGCGCCAAAGCGACTGCTTTGGCTTGTATCTTGCGCGGGCGAAGATAGACAATGCGCGCATTTGATTGTTGCTTTGCAAATTTTTTGGCGAAAAAAAACTAAAAATTATTGTCTAATCAAAAGTTTGCGATGTCCTGAGCGCGCGAAAAATATTTTGGAGCCAGACTATTGTGGCGGAGATATTTGTCTTTTGCAATCAGGTGTCTTTTTTGCAAAGGGGCGGCTTGTCCGCAAATAGCACGGTTTAAATCCGCCGAAAATAGGGCGTTGCGCGGAAAACAGCGAATTGGATTTTTGAAAACTGCCGCCTTTGGGAAAGGGTATTTAGCTGTTAGATTTTTCGATTGCCGTTTACATAGAGGATTTTTTTCTTTTTCAAAATATTTTGGCGCGGATTGGGGGTGGCAATTTTTGTATTTTATCGAATCTTTTTAGGCCTTTGTTTACCGCATTTTTTTATAACAAATCGCGCGCATAAAATTGCAATATCCGCGCTGAGGCAAAGTGCTTTCTTTTCAGCCGGTTTTAGAATAAAAGTCCCATTGCGCGCAGAAAATCTTGTAAAGAGCGCGCTTTAAGCGCGCGGCTTAGGCTGCGCATGCGGAGTGGAAGGTTTGTTTGTTTTTTTCATGGAAGCGTTTGCGCGCGGGATATTGCGCCGGGCGGAAAGATGATTCAAACAAGATGTATTGCGCGTATGGAGGGGGATATTGCTTGCAAATTAAGCATAAAATATTACATTTTATTGTATGGTTTTTGGGTTCGACATTATACCGCTTTGTATTATTTGCTCAATAATTTTACTGTTTGTGAAAATCTACAAACTTTCTAGCAAGGTGGATTCTTTGACGCAAGATGTTTCAGAACTTTTGCGGGAACGCCATTCGGAGCGCGCGCGCCGGGAATTCGGGCATAGTAGCCCTTCTTCATCTGAAGAAGCAGGATTCTCGGAAAGCTCTACCCGTGCGCAAGGCGAAGATTTGCGGACATTAAACGGGGCGGGAGAGGGTTTTTCCCATGCTAAGCCGCAAACCGCGTCATTGGATGGGCAGGCAAAACCGCATCCTGGCGAATCTGCCGTTTTGCCTCCGCAGGCTGCAAATACATCTTCCATTCCTGTTGCGCCGCGGCTAGTTCAAGAAAAGTCGGCCTTGGAGCAACCTTCGGCAGCGTTGTTTGGAGAGTGTTCAAACGCGGCGCAAACAGTTGCATCCGCCGCGTCGGAAAACGAATCTTCTGTAAATTTCCATACCGAATCGTCCGCCTCCTTGCCTGAAGGCTCCCGCAAGGCGCCTCCGCTTTCAAAAACTGGTAAAAGTTTTGAACACGTGCAGTGGGATCTCAGCGATTCCGAAAAAACAGTATCTTTTAATTTTCCGGAGTTTTTTAGAAAGTATGTCGCTGCTAACGCATTGCTTTGGATTGGTGCGCTTGCGCTTGCGCTCTCCGGAATATTTCTCGCAAAATATTCGATTGAGCGCGGATTGCTTACGCCTTTGATGCGCGTTTTGGGGGCGGCTTTTATGGCGGCAGTATTATTTGCGGGCGGAGAATTTGTTTTGCGCAAATTCTCGCGCAAAATGATAGCGGGGCTTCTTGCGGGAGCGGGAATAACTGTCGCTTATGGAGACTTATGCGCGGCTGCGCAGCTTTATTCGATGATGCCGCTTTGGGTCGCGCTGTTTGGAATGGTCGTATTGTCGGTTTTAGCCTACAGCTTTACCGCGCGGTACGGAATCGGGATGTTTTATTTGGCTATAATGGGAATGTTCCTGGCGCCTGCTCTTACCTCCGGGGACAATCCAAGCACCTTGCTTTTGGTGTGCTACCTTTCGATAGCGACGGTTGCGAGCGCCTATGCTGCTGTGCAGCGCAATTGCGTTCCGGCTTTGTTGTTTATCATAGCCGACAACATTTGCTGGATTATTTTTTGGCATATATGCGCTCTAATAAACTTTTCGACTGGCTTTGATATAAATAACTACCTTTACATATTTGCATATATGCTGTTTTATTCGTGGGTGTTTATTTTCGCCTTCGCTAGAATAAAGTTCTCAAACTTTTACAAAAAGGTACCCGAATTTTTTGCTAAAACCGTTTGCGACGGCCGGTATTGCGCGGTACTCTTAAAGGGCTTTTTGCGCGACGGCGCGCTGGCGTTTTCGGCGTTTATATTTCTTTTGGATTTTCTTACGTTTTTGACTCTTCCGGACGCGGTAATCGCTTTCTTTTTAATATTCGCGTATCTCCTGCTTTGGAGAATGCGCGGGTGTGGATCGGCTATTTTTACTGGAATATTTTGCGTGATGGGGACATATCGCGGATTCTGTTATATGGAATCCGATTTTATGTTAATCTGCTTTTTGTACGCTGTTTTTATTCCAATCGCAATCGGAATTTTCTTCTCGCAAAGTAATCGGGCGATAAAACTCGGCGCGATATTGGCGGCATTGATTTTTATATGCACAATATTAGGGCTGTTTAAATTTGGCAGCGAGTCCGCTTATAAATTTGCATTAGCTGCGGTTCTTGTTGCTTCGGTTGTCTCTGGGTATATAGGCCTTTTAAAAAGGGCGCGCCAACATGCATATTTGCGCGGAGCGTACTTGTTTTTGGGAGTGCTTTCGATAATAGCGTTTTTCAGCTTCTTTGAAATAAGGAGGAATTACAGTTTTGAATTTTCGGTTTCGTCTTATTTCGCGATAGCCGCGGGTTCGATTGCCGCTTTTATGAAGACTAAAGACTGGATATTGCGCAATGCGGCGATGGCAATGCAAGCGTTTCTGGTTTTTCTGTTGCTAATATTGGTTAATGTATCCGACATTATGGTTGTCTATAATGATTGGAATTCTAGAGTTGCGCTTAAATTTATTTTGATGTCGGCCATATCGTTTGCGTTGTTCGCGTATTTTGCAAAAAATTCAAAGGGTTATTCAAATGTATTCGAATTTTTTGGGATGCTTTCTTCGATTTGTCTTGTGGCTGGATTTGCGTTTTATATGTCAGTTTTAATTTATTCTGGATCGAAAGGCCCGTTGCCGCTGGAGGTAAGAATGTTGGCTTTTTCGCTGTCGTCTTTGGTCTCAATTCCCATTTTAATTTTGTCAAGGCGCGCAAGTTTTACAGGTATGGGTACAGGCGCCTATATCGCGGCATTTGCGGGAATGCTTTTTGTGTTTTATTTATTTGCCGACATATTTTCAGCGCGAATATCAGGGTGGTTTATAGCAAATACTTTGACGGTTGCGATGTTTGCGTTGGGGGCGGCCTGCTTCGTTTTGGCGAGATTGACAGAAAAAGGAAAATTGCAAATGCTGCTTAGCGCAGCCGCGCTCTTTATTGCGTTCATATGGGCAAATTCGCAGGTGCGATTTTATTTCCACCCGAATATTCTCGGAGGCGCTATGGGAGATGTCGAATTTTACTCGTATTCGGTTTTATGGATGCTTCTCGGGCTAACGTCTCTTGTGTGCGGGCGGCTGTGGAAATCGGTAAACTTAGAGTACGCGTCTTTGGTGTTTGTTCTTGGAGCTGTGTTTAAAGTTTTCTTCTTCGATGCCGCGGAACTTGACGGACTTTTAAGGGTTGCGTCTTTTGGACTATTAGGCGTCATTCTGTTCGGGATAGGGAGTTTTTACGCACGTTTTGTATTCAGACGCAATTAGGCTTTTTCGTAAAAGTTCAATTGTATAATAATCGCGCTTATCCGAATCATATGAAATGTGGAAGGGAAATATCTCAAATAAGTGGAACCGTTCGCGAATTAAAATCTCCAGTGCATAAAAGCTAAAGGAGTTAGACAAGCGGCTTAGGGAATGTAGAGTAGATGTTTTTCGACCAAGAAAAGCACTATGACAAAACCGAAATACCGCCGTCTAACATATGACGATAGAAGAG
>CALXLN010000053.1 GCA_944389215.1 uncultured Opitutales bacterium | reverse complement strand
TGAAGTTTTTGCGCGGCGAGCCCTCTCTGCCGCCGTCCGCCAAATTGGACAAACCGCGCTATTGGACGGATCTTGGCGACGAAAAAATGCGGTATTTTAGCGGAGAGGCCGCGTATTCCACTGAGTTTGATTGCGGCGCAGGGAATAATAGCCTTGAAATCGATTTGGGGGATTTGCGCGAAAT
Organism: uncultured Opitutales bacterium; assembly: GCA_944389215.1. Taxonomy (GTDB): domain Bacteria; phylum Verrucomicrobiota; class Verrucomicrobiia; order Opitutales; family Intestinicryptomonadaceae; genus Merdousia. The sequence continues at coordinate 6,344 of CALXLN010000053.1, read as the reverse complement.
GGCCACCGTTTTTGTAAATGGAGAAAAAATCGGTTCAACATGGTGCGTGCCATACACTTTGCGCATTCCGTCAAAGGTGTTGAAAAAGGGGAAAAACCTGTTGGAAATCCGCGTTACAAACCTATCTTTTAACAGGATAATAAAGCTGGATATAGACAAAGTAAAGTGGCGGACATTTAGGGAGATAAATTTTGTGGACATAAAGTACAAACCTTTTGACGCTTCAAAATCCTCTCCCGTGCCGTCGGGATTGTCCGGAAATATACGCGTGCGCGAGTTGGCAGGCTCCGCTGGCAATAAATGAAATTAGCCTAAAAATGTTTCTTCTTGTGTAAGGCAGTCGAAATTTAAGCGCGGGCGCTTCGCAGCGTTTTGTCTTTACTTTTTAATTAACCGAAGCAAAATCCATTATTTATGCAGAGAATTTTTATTACAGCAGTTTTTAGCTTGGCGTGCCTCTTGTGCGCCTGCGCCGAGTCAAACGAAAAGTCCGCAAGCAGAAACTATGTAAAAGCGGCTCAAAAAGTTTCGGCTGCCAAGGCGGCTTTCGACACCGCAGACTATACTACAGCCCTCGAATTGTGCAACCAGGCGCGCGCTGATGTGGAAAAAATAATTCTCGACTATCCTGAAACTCCCGTTGCCCTGAAAGTCGTAACCGACGGCTCGACCCGCATAGGTCCATGCACATACACAGAATTGAACTCTGTTGTGATTCCCAAGCTTGAACTCTTTACAGACCAGAAAATGTATCCCGTCGAGTGCGTTTGGGCGATAGCGATATCACAAGAAAAAAGAGACGCCGCCATACGCCATCTTGCAGAAAAAATTTTGGAGTCGAAAAATTACGAATCCAAAAAGCGCGATATGATTTTAGCCTGCGCCCGCGAGATTTCCGATGCGACAAGCAAAAGCGTCCTTGTAAAGCTTCTAAACGATTCCAACTCCCAAGCTCCCGCAAAAAATGAAGATTCCGCGCCAAAGAAAGCCCAGGCGGTGGCTCCCAAACTTAAAATAGCCAACGAAAAAATGTTTTTGACGCAGGCGCGCAGCGACGCGGCTTTGGTTTCCTACGATATGCAGGCGATTGAAAATCTGCGCCAAAAGGCGGAACAGGCAAAGGACGCTTCCGATTCTCTGAAAGCTGAATTTTCTAAGATTCTGCAATCGGCGCAAAACGACATCTTGAAAATAAGCGTTGCCGATCTTCGCGAAAAGGCCATGGCCACGCTCGCGCTTGCGTTTTCCAATTTGGGCGACGAAAGCAGCGCAATTTCAATAGCGCAAACGCTAAAGACACCGGAAGTTTTCGCCAATGTTTTTAACGCAATCGCAAAGCAGGCAAGCTCCGGCAAAAACTACACTTTGGCCATAGCCTTATCCGCGCGCTTGCCTGAGGGAAATACAAAGAATTCTTTTCTGGTTGAGCTTTCCGGTGGGGTCGCAAACCAGGGGTTTGGCGCGGAGGCGGTTGGCATAGCTTCGACAATTAAAGACAAATCTGCTCTCAACAGGGCGCTTGCGGATGTGGCGGCTATATCTTTGGCAAAACAGGACAAGAAAACTTTTGAACTTGCCGTATCGAAAATAGACTTGGATTCTCAAGACGTTTCGTGGCTTGGGCGTTTCAACTCGGGCGGAGTTAAGCAGGCAGGGGCAACAAAAGCCAATCCCGCGCTCGATTTTGCGCTTCTGGCTTCGGCTTTAATAGAAAACGGCGCCGATAAAAAGCTGTGCGAGACCGTAAACAACAAGGCCTTGGAGGCTTGCAAAGCCATTGATAAAAGCGAAATCAATATGTTTTCCCATGCTTCAGATGTCGCTGCCCGCAATATGGCGGCGATGGGTGAAGTAAACGGGGCGTTAAAGCTTGTCATCCTCAATATAGACAGGTCCGATCCTTCCGTTTCGTTTAAGACAATATGCGATATTGCCAAACAGTGCGCTGCAAAAGACAAGGCTCTTGCAGCAAGCGCCTTCAGGGTTGCTGCAGATTTATGCCCGTCTTTGCCCGGAACCAACAAATACAGGTACGTTATAGACTTGGCTTGGACTCTCCAAGATTCCGGTTTGGAGCGAGCAGAGGCTGTAAAGATTCTGAAGCCGTTCTTGCCCGAAATGCTTTAGTTCTGCTATGCGCCACAAATTGCGTGCTATGGGGGAATAATTGCAGGCGCGGCTTGCAATATATGATGATTTTGCGGATTAAACCGCTGTTTGTTCGGACTCCTATTTCCTAGCGGGCTTGCGGTTCAAATGAGATGGCCGCGCTTTGAAAATCCTCGGATATTGCGGCAATCTTCGGTTTTGCCGCATTTTTTATGCGAGAGAGACTTGTGAAAACTTTCAAAAATAATTTAACAAAATCCGCTGCCAATGGGCTGCTTTTGTCGTTTTATGTAGGCATTGTCGCTTTTCCCCTTCGGGCGCATTCATTTCTGTGTGTCGGGCGCCGCGTTTTTTAGGCGCACAAACGGCGCGTCTTAAAATTTGCTTGCGCGCGATTGTATAGAAGCTACTTTTGCAAAGATTTATATATAAAAAACCCCGTCTGCATTTTTAGACAACGATATGGCAAAGCGCACCGATATTAAGACGATACTAATAATTGGCTCCGGCCCGATAGTTATAGGGCAGGCGTGCGAGTTCGACTACTCGGGAACTCAGGCCTGCAAAGCTCTGAAGGAGGAGGGATACAAGGTTGTATTGGTCAATTCCAATCCTGCTACCATTATGACCGACCCCGATTTTGCCGACGTTACATATATAGAGCCTTTAACTCCTGAAGTCCTCGAAAAAATAATAGACAAAGAGCGTCCCGACGCGCTCCTGCCGACTCTCGGCGGACAGACGGGGCTAAATTTGTCGCTCGAACTCGCCAAGCGCGGAATCCTCGAAAAATACGGCGTGGAGCTCATTGGCGCAAAGCAGGAAGCCATTGAGAAGGGCGAAGACCGCCAGCTTTTCCGCGAAGCCATGCTAAAAATAGGTTTGGACATCCCCCAAAGCACGACTGTCCACGAGATGAAAGAGGCCATAGATTGGATAGAGTCTTGGAATAAATTTCCGGTTATTATTCGCCCCAGTTTTACGCTCGGCGGCACGGGCGGTGGAATAGCCTACAACCGCGAAGAATACGAAAAAATGGTTGCTTTCGGATTGAGCGCCTCGCCTGTTACGGAAGTTCTAGTTGAAGAATGCCTGATAGGTTGGAAAGAGTTTGAAATGGAGGTTATGCGCGACCACAAAGACCAATGCGTGGTTATTTGCTCCATAGAAAATTTCGACCCCATGGGCGTGCATACCGGGGACTCTATTACGGTTGCGCCTGCTTTGACTTTGACAGACAAGGAATATCAGCTAATGCGCGATGCAAGCTTTGCTGTCATACGCGAAATCGGCGTGGAGACGGGAGGTTCGAATATTCAGTTTGCCGTAAATCCAAAAGACGGCAGAATGATTGTAATAGAAATGAATCCCCGCGTTTCTAGAAGCTCCGCGCTGGCGTCGAAGGCGACAGGGTTTCCCATAGCAAAAATTGCCGCAAAACTCGCAGTCGGATATTCCCTCGACGAGCTCCGCAACGATATTACCCGCGAAACTCCGGCGAGTTTCGAGCCAACAATCGACTATATCGTAACAAAGGTTCCGCGTTTTACTTTTGAAAAGTTTGTCGGCAGCGACAACACTCTGACTTCCTCAATGAAGAGCGTCGGCGAGGCGATGGCAATCGGAAGAACATTTAAAGAGTCGCTTCAAAAGGCGCTGCGTTCCCTTGAAATAGGCACGCGCGGTCTGGGCGGCGGCGGAAAATTCGGCGGATCCGAAATAACCGACATAGATAAAATCCGCAAAGGGCTTGTCCGCCCGACGGCAGAACGCGTATTCTACATCAGGTACGCGATGAAGGCAGGAATGACCGACGACGAAATTCATGAGCTCACCGCCATAGACAAGTGGTTTTTGCGCCAGATACGCGGCATAGTGGACCTCGAAAACGAGATGGCTGAAAAGGGATTTTTGCATTTTGACGAGGACTTGCTGCGCCGCGCAAAAGAAGCGGGATTTACGGATTTGCAAATATCCGAGATTTGCGGCACAAAAATCCGCAATATAAAACAGATGCGCCGCGAGTTCGGGATAAATACGGTGTACAGGCTTGTCGATACCTGCGCGGCGGAGTTCGAGGCGTTTACGCCATACTATTATTCGACTTACGGGGTGGAAACGGAAACGCGCCCGAGCTCGAAGAAAAAAATAATGATTATAGGCGGCGGCCCAAACAGAATCGGGCAGGGCATAGAGTTCGACTATTGCTGCGTCCATGCGTCGTTCGCATTGCGCGAGGCGGGCTACGAGACGCTGATGATAAATTCGAATCCAGAGACCGTATCGACCGACTACGACACTTCAGACAGGCTGTTTTTCGAGCCGCTGACATTGGAGGACGTGCTTGAAGTTTACAATCAGGAAAAGTGCGACGGCGCAATAGTGCAGTTCGGCGGGCAAACTCCTCTGAATCTCGCGAGCGAGCTTAAGGCAAACGGCGTAAATATAATTGGAACGTCTCCTGAATCCATAGACGCAGCAGAAGACCGCGAAATATTTAAGAAGATTCTAGAGAAGCTCCATCTAAAACAGCCCGTAAACGCGACCGCCACAACACCGGAACAGGCTTACGAGCTTGCCGGGCAAATAGGGTTTCCGATACTTCTGCGCCCAAGTTTTGTCTTGGGAGGCAGGGGAATGTTTATCGTCTACGAAATGGACGATATGAAGCGCGTTATCCGCGAAGCTTTCGACGCCGCTCCAGGCAAGCCCGTGCTTTTGGACAAGTTTTTGGAGGATGCCATAGAGCTCGACGTCGACGCCATCAGCGACGGAGAAACAACTGTAATAGGAGGAATGCTGGAGCATATTGAATATGCGGGGGTTCACTCCGGAGACGCCGCTATGGTTATTCCGCCGCATACGCTTAACGACAAAATAAAGGACGAGGTCCGCCGCGCGACTTACGCGCTCGCCAAGGAGCTCAAAGTCGTGGGACTGATGAATGTGCAGTATGCGATTAAAAAAGGCGAATTGTATCTGATAGAGGTAAATCCGCGGGCGTCGCGCACAATACCGTTCATATCAAAAGTGATAGGCGTGCCGCTTGCCAAACTTGCCGCAAGGGTAATGGCGGGAGAAAAACTCAAGGATTTGGGCTTTACAAAGGAAGTCGTGCCGGATTATATTGCGGTAAAGGAAAGCGTTTTCCCGTTTGTCAGGTTCTTGGGCTCGCAAATTATGCTTACGCCGGAAATGCGCTCGACGGGAGAGGTAATGGGGCTTGCCGACGATTTGGGGATGGCGTTCGCAAAAAGCCAAATGGCGGCGCAGCCTGGCTTGCCGGATTCCGGAAACGTGTTTATTTCAGTCAAAGACCACGACAAAGAGGCGGCTGCGGAAATCGCGCGCAAGTTCCACGAGCTTGGCTTTAAGCTGTTTTCCACTTCAGGCACGGCGCAGTTCTTGCGCGACAAGGGCATTCCGGTAACAAAGACCTACAAATTAAGCGAGGGCGCGCGCCCGAATGTCGTCGACATGGTAAAGAACGGGGAAATGCAAATTATCATCAACACTCCATCAGGGATGAATCCTCGCTTGGACGAAAATAGGATACGCGAAGAAGCTCTTTTGGGGCGAGTCTGCATGATTACAACGATAATGGGCGCATATGCCGCAATCAAGGGAATCGAGGCGTTGAAATCCAGCCAGTTAAAGGTGAAGTCGCTTCAGGAATACAAACTTCAAATGGACGCAAAGCGGGCAAAAATGGCGGAAAATGCTTGAGATTAAACATTCAACTGCGCTCCGTGGAACAATTTTTAATTGACCTTGGCTGCGTGGTATTTACAAGCACGTCCGAAAATCCGATAATATTAAATCTATGAGCAAGCGAAAATTCCAACAGACATTAGAGTCCATTTTGAAGGACGATTCGCGTTACGCTGTGGGAGCTTATGTGTTTGTGCGCATGGCGTTGGATTTTACTGTAAAGCGCCTTTGCGCGCAAGATCCCAAACGCAAAAACAGGCACGTTAGCGCAAAGGAATTCTTGGAGGGAATAAGAATTTTTGCCTTGGAGACTTTTGGTCCCATGGCGATGGTGCTTTTTGAGGAATGGGGAGTAAAAAGCTGCGAGGATATCGGGCAAATCGTATTCAATCTGATTGAGGCGCAGGCTTTGCGCAAGACGGACGATGACAAAATCGAAGACTTTTCTGGCGGCTACGACTTTAAGGAGGCGTTTGTAAAACCTTTTTTACCTAAGTGAGGGATTTTATGCAGGGTTTGGAAAT
>CALXLN010000052.1 GCA_944389215.1 uncultured Opitutales bacterium | reverse complement strand
AAACGCATTCAATCCTGCTGCCCTCAACGAGCGTGTCTTCCTGTATGCCGAGCAAATATATTCCCGCCAAATCGCTCAGTTTGCCCTGCCCTATTTTAGTTATTTTGTTGCGGAGGATTTTGTTGTTTTTTGCGTATGAAATTTCGACGGGGCTCCAGCTCCAGCCGCACGAAATTCCGCTGTAATAGCCGTCGGAAATTGTGTTGTCGGCCACAATATTGTCGGCGCAGTCGAGAATAAGAACGCCAACTGCCGAGAGAAATTCGCGCCCGTATTTGTATATTACATTGTTTCTTACTTCCACTCCGCGGACGAGCTTTTCGTATGTGCGACTGTCGCCGCGCCCCCATTTGCCCAAGCGAACCGCGCCGCCGCCGATATCTCTGAAAATGCAGTTTTGGATTTTCCCTCCTTTGAATGTGTGTTCTATTGCAATGGCGTAGCCGTTGGTTTTTTCGAACGTGCAACCGAGAACGGATATGTCCGACGCGTTTGAAATTTCGATTGCAGCCGGAAGCGCGCACGACGCCTGACCGCATGTGTGCGCATAGCTGGTGTATGCCGCACAGTTGGCGAATTTTACATTTTCGAATGTTATATTTGCCGCGCCGTCGATTTCGATTAGCCTGTCGAGAACGGCAATGCTTGCCGACGAATTTTCGGGCATTTCGCCCCCGCGCGGGTGGTAGTAAAGCGTTTTCTGTGTCTTGTCAAAGTAAAATTGCCCTGCGGATAGAAAGCTTTTGGAGTTCGCGAACCTAAAATGAACCCACTCGGGTTTTTGGTAGGCAAGCCACAGGTTTCCGTTTTTGAGTCGAATGTCCGATGTGCCGTCTGCGTTATGTTTTATTGAGCTGATGTAATAGCGTTTGAATTCCCAAAATGCCACGAACTCTATGAAGGCGTCGGGGAGCTCTGCATCTGTGTAGACGGGAACATCGGCGGTGTTCAGGCGCAGAATTTCGTTGTCCTTTTTGGGCGGAAGTTTTTCAACGGTTATTTCGCGCGTTGTGGCGATTTTTGCACGCTGCCCGTTGACAACGAGGTATTCCACGAAGGGCGCGTCTACTTTTGCCTTCCAAAGCGCGCCGTCCTTTTGCCAGTTCCGTATTTTCATCTCTCCCGAAATAACGGCAGTGCCGTCGCCGACAACGGAAAGCCCGCTGTGTTTTTGCGTAAGCTTTACGGGCGCGGTGAGGGAGTGAAGCCCCGTGAGCGTAAGGGTTTTGTCGGGCGAAGACGCTGCGGCGTCGAAGAGTTTTTGTAGGTCTGCGGCGTTGAGTGCCGACAGCAAAAAAATACCGAGTGCAACTGTTGCGATAAATCGTTTCATATTTCTCCTGTTTAGTTTTGAATTTGTCCGAATACCAAATGGCCTGCGAGGATCTAAAAGGACGGGCAGGGGCGGTCAAGTTTTTTGCCGGATTCGTAAAAAATCGGCTTCTAAAAACACCCCAAAAACGGCGTTTTCGAGTGTGGAACATGTTATCTGTCGCGCGGAGGGGTAAAATGTCAAAAAGGGGTAAAATTTGAGGTTTTTGCGGGATTGCCGAATTTTGCGTTTTTTTTAGAGTTGTTCCACGTGGAACAATCCTGCTTTGCAAAAAAAGGATCGCGTTTTTATTGAAATAGATTGTCCCATGTGGAACAACCGCTTGGGTTAAGCGCGGAGGGAAATTGCGGGTAGGCGTTAAAGTCTCTTGGCTATGGCAAATACCCGAAGATTTTTAAAGCCCGCCTTGCGCAACGTCTTGGCGCATTCATTGGCTGTGGCGGCGGTTGTCATAACGTCGTCAAATATTACGATAGGCGCGTCTTTTCGTATATTGGCCGCTTCGGGCGTTGTCTCAAATGCGCCGCGAATGTTTTGGATTCGTTCTTCTCTTGTAAGTCGTGTTTGTGTCGACGTGTTTCGCGTCCGCCTAAGCAGATGCGCTGTCTCAATGTTGAGCTCGGGAAATTTTGCGGCCAGGGCGCGGGCTATGACTTCGGCTTGATTGTATCCGCGCTTTAGCCGTCTTAACCTATATAGCGGAACGGGAACAACAAGCGCATTGCGCAGAAAATCTTTTGTCTTTGGGTGAAACGCCGCAGCCGTGGCCAAGTCCTCCGCGGCGTAAGGTGCGGAAGAATATTTTATGGCGTGTACAAGCCGCTTTATCGGACCCGCGAAAACCGTAGGGCAGAGCGCCTGCGAATAGGCTATCTGCATATCCATGCACTTCAGGCAGCCGTTGATGTCGGGCATGTCGGATCCTCCCAGGATTTCTCCGCAAATTAAACATCGGCAGCCCGTGCACAGGGATATTTCGTTGGCGCAATCGCCGCAGAGATGCCTATACACGCCTTTTGGATTTATCTTTCCGCAAACGAGGCATGTCCGCGGAAAAATAAAATCTGCTATGCCAAAGGCAATACGCTTTAGCGCTTGTCGTGTCTTGTTTTTAGCGGTAGTCATTTCTTCTTTCGCCTTGAATGCTACTGCGTGTTTATATTTGGTCAACACATAAGAAATGTCGAATAAAATATATGACCAACGAACGCACCGTTTCCGGTGTTGCTGTCGATAACGGTTCAATTATGTGTGTTGAGGTGCATGTCTTTTTTTTGTCTTCTGCGATTCTGTTTTTTTCTTTTTCTATGGCTTAGGCGGTTGCCAAGATGCAATGTCTGAGAATCGTAGATTTATTGCCAGACTCTATCATTTTTAATGGCTGTTAATGGGATGTTCGACGGGAGCCGTAAAAAAGATATCTTTTTTTTCTTTTTTTTTGTGTGTGGTTCGCCTTATAGGGTTTTTGAAGGGCAGGGGGCTGGGAAAATGCTTTCATACATTAAGAGTCTGTCCACTCCTTTTCCCTCGAGCTCGATTGGTTTGCGTTTCTATATATATTCCTATATTATGGATGCTAAATATCCGAAATTTTTCGGCGATTCCGATCGCCTTGAGCCATCGTCGACCCTCACGGCTTGCGCTTTACATTGGTGATGTGTTTCCAATCCCCCATCCACTATATATTATCAGTCGTCCGTTCCCCTTTCTGTATACGCCCATTTAAACGCTCAGTTTGGAGATATGAAGATAGTTCTTGCGCAGAAAGGGGATATGTGGCTCTTGCTTTCTTATATGATGTCTGTCGCAAAGCTGTAAAAATCGTGTTTCGTTTGTGTCTATAAAAGAATCCGTTTTTTTGCAAAATGTATTGCGTATTCCGCCGTTTGTTTAAATAAAAAATTTTTTTTGATGGGGTGGGGAGGGAGTTACCTGCAGAGGCTTCGCTACTGTTTTTTATTCTAATTAGATTGTTTGTTTTCATTCGTCATCCTTTTCCCCCGACGGGCTTCATTGGCTTTCGCATATTCGTGCTTTGTTTTTGCACGACAATATGCTAAGGCGCAATTTTGAAGGGCAGTGGCGAGAACTGTCGGCGAAAACAAAATATACTGCAATGCCGCTTTGTCTCCGGGGTGATACGGCTTCCCGAGGTTTATTATATATCTTTTCCCCCCCCCTCTGTTGTTCCGCAGCCGTTCCATATGCGCATATAGCGGTATTGCCAAATATGTTGCATCTTTTCTTTCTTCTTCCCGAGTCGGTCTATCGGCGTGTTTTCGTCGTGTATGGTCGTCATTTTATACGGTGCGGTGGGGCGGATTGTTCCACGTGGAACTTTCAGAATGGAATAAAGTCTGACAAGGGAAAAATTATGAAAATTTAACAGAAAATATTTTTGTTTTTTTTTCCGCTTTAATGTTGCGTCCGTTGTCGCTTTCATTTGCTTTTTTTTTGCGAGGGTGGACATTTGTCGCGTATATTGTAATGCTCTCCTGCGGCGTTTTTATTATTCTCGTTTTGCTATAAGGCGTTTCGATGCGGGCTATATGTAAAAAATTTGTCTTTTTAGTTGGCATAAACAGGCGTTTTCTTCCTGTTTTTTTTCTAAAAAGGGCATACTTTTTAGCGTTGCGTTAGATTTTTGTAAAAAAATAAAAATTTTATCTGCATTGAATAATAGAAAGTTATTATAATTGTTAGACTGGTGTTGGAAAAATCTGCTTGACAGTGTGGAACGAAAATGCACTATGAGAGGTCTTTTCCATTAGAGGAGAGTTTTAGACGGAGTCTGAGAAGGCGCTGGAAAAAAAGTTGAAAAAAACTTAAAAAAAGCTCTTGACAACGGAAGATGATTCTGTCCTAATGGGAGG
>CALXLN010000051.1 GCA_944389215.1 uncultured Opitutales bacterium | reverse complement strand
GTTATTCCAGGGTTTGGAAAGAGAGGGGATTCAATCCATGTGTTGTTGAGTATATTTACGTTTTTTGAACTTGCCACATAGATTCCGCCGCGATAGTCGCGGGCGGATTTTCTCGGAATAGAGGATTCTATTATGTTGTCTTTGAAAGTTAGATTTGATGTGGAGGCGAATATTGCAACCAGCCCGAAAGGATTTTTGAAACGGTTGTTTTCAAATAGAATGTTGGAAATTATCGGGTAGAGTGTCTGGCGGTCCGACGGGTCGGTTTTCATATAAACGCCTTGGAATATGGCGCACTCCATGCCCATGTAAAGCGCTCCCTGGGGGTTTGGAGATTCAAACGTGCAGTTGCGCACCACCACATTGTTTACTCCGCATCCTTCGCACCAGCTAGAGTCGGTGTAGCCCGTGAGTATTTTCAATGCTCCGGCTTCATTGCGTTGGAATATGCAGTCTTCGATTGTTGCGTTGCTGCATTGCAGTATTATTCCGCGCGCGCGGTTGCTGTGGAATGTGCATCCTTTTATCAATACGTTGGAGGAATCGTATTTTTTGCTAAAAAGCACAAAGCAGCCGGCCTTTTGCGGAGGAATGGTGCCGGAAAATTTCAACAGAGTGTCTTCGCCATTTTTTTGAATTTCGGACACTGCGCCTATAAATCCGGACGGAGAGAAATCCCCATGCCGCAACTCCAGAATTTCGCCTTTTGTAATCATGTTTTTGGCGCCTCCTATTACTTTTAGAGTGCGGTCGTCGCAACGCTTTGCGACGTAAGTGCAGTCGTGGACGTTTACGCAGTCGTCGGCGCCCATGGAAAATTCGCATCCTATCATTTTCAGATATCCGCGCGAATTTACAACATGCAGGTGGTCGGCGGTGCAGGTTATGGGGCGGCGCTGCCTTTGCGGCGGGGCGATATTGACGTTTAAAAATTGGTAGTATTGTTGCGTCCCGACTGAGACAAAAGCGTGCCCTTTGCAAGAGTGGACGTTGATGTTTTGCAGAGTCGTATGTTTGTTGTCTTCAAGTATGACGCCGTTTGAGGCGTAATAGTAGTGCTGCATCCGGTAATATTTGCATTGGCCTGCAAAGTCCAGAAACTCCGCCGGCAAATACGCACGGACTTCGTTTGGCGAAAGCCATTTTATTTCGGGCGAGCGGTCGGACGTGTGCCCGAACCCGTATCCGAAGGTTTTTGCGTTCTCGACCCCGACTGACCCGGCTTTTATGTCGTAGGGGGACAGATTGCACACGCGCATGTTTTTTCCGTAATACGGATAGGTTTCATACTCTGTAAACTTAAAATCCGCAAACGGGCGCTTGTCGGAATCAACTCCGTACCCAACCAATTCTACGATTGCCGCAAGAGGTTGGGTTTGCCAATCGTAATCAAAGTTCACATTGCAGATTCTCACGCGCTGGGTGCGGGCTATGCGCATATTGCATACGTCGGCGTCTTTGCGGAATACGAGAGTCGCGCCGTTGCCGTCGAAAGTAAAATCGGACATGTCGGCAATGTCCACCGCCTTGTTTTCATAGCATTTGTATATGCCTTGGGGCAGGACGAGTTTTGAAGCCCCGCTTTTTTTGCAGTGGGCGATTGCGGCGTTGATTGCGGTTGCGGCGCTTTCGGTTTGTTCGTCGAGTCCGAAGTCCGCGGCGTTTACGGTTTTTTCTTTTTGGGGGCGTGGCAAGTCTATATTGAAGTCGGGGGCTCCTTCCGGAAGTTTTTGAGGCGGTTCTGCGCATTTTTCCGCGCCCGCGCATGCCGGAAAAAAATTCCCTCCGCGGCCTTCAAAAATAGTCAAGTTTGAAAGTTTTCCCTTTATTGCCCCATACGCCGTAAAATTTAATTTATAGTTTTTGGGGGATGGCGGAGTGCGGACACGCGCTTCGGCTTTAAATATTTCGCCTGATTGTTGAAAGTTCTGGCGGTAGAGGTCAAAGTTTGCTCCTGAGGCGTTTTCCGGGCGCAGAAACACATGAAGAAAATCGGAATTTGTGCCGGCTTGCTCCACCGATATATCAAAAGACAAAACGTAATCGGTGTCGGGCTTGAAAATTCCCGCGCGCGTCGAAACCAAAAAAGTTTCGTTTTTCCCTTCAGTCTCAAAAATGAAAGACCCGTCTTTTAAGCGAGCGGATTTTGAAAGTATTTGCAAATGCTTTTCTGCCGACAACTCTATTTTCTTTTGATGGTTCCGTTGCGGCGCGGCGAAACGCTCCGCAGCCGAGAGATGTCCGTGCTGCGAAAAAAACACGCAAAACGCGCATATAAGCAAAAGGCGTTTGAGAAATTCCCGCGTCATATAAAACAAAAATCATATTAAATGTTCTTGCGGTTTGCTGCAATATTAAAAAGAAATCTAGTACGATACAACCGCGTTTAACTTAAGAAATTTTCACAACAGGCGCCTTAGCTCATAATGCGCGCAAGAAAAAACGCGATTAAACTGTTTTGGCCTTGCGCGGAGGCGCTAAGCCCGTTTTTTGCGCGATTTGAAATGTTGGTTTTAGGGGGAGATTTTTTAAGCAAATCCATGCAATGTTTTTGGCTTGGATTTGCTCTGGGCCGCGCTAAAAATTTAAGTGGATTTTTTTTTATGTTTTGCTAGTTTTGAGAGAATGGAGTGGGAGTTTGTAGAATACGATAAGAAACTTGCGGCTGATTTGGGCTCGTATCTAGGAGTCAGCCCGTTGCTTGCCGCTCTGATTTTAGAGCGCGGATATTCGGATCCGCTTCGTGCGAAGATGTTTCTGCGTCCCAAGCTTGCAAATCTAGACGATCCGTTCAGCCTCAAAAATCTGCGCGCGGCAGTATTGCGCATAATAGAGGCCATTGAAAAAAAACAAAAGATACTTGTGTTTGGCGATTACGATGTGGACGGAATAACCAGCACTACGCTTTTGGTATGCATGCTCAGGCACTTTGGAATGGAGCCTTCGTATTTTGTCCCCCGCAGAATGGAGGAGGGCTACGGATTGAGCAAGGCTGCATTGGAGCGCGCTCTCGCCGGCGGCAAGCCGGATTTGCTAATAGCTCTCGATTGCGGCACGAACGCGGTGGAGGCTATAAACTACATACGCAAACAGAGCATAGATTTGATAGTTGTGGACCACCACCAGGCAAAGGATGCCTTCGATAAAAACCATATCCTGATAAACCCTCACGTCTTCGATTTCAGCGCAGCTCCATGGCTTCAGCTTTGCACAGTGGGGTTGGTCTTTAAGCTGGCTCACGGCCTGATAAAGGAAATGCGCCAGCGCAACGACAAACGTTCTTGGGAAATAAACCTCAAGGACTATTTGGATCTTGTCGCCATGGGAACCGTCGCAGACTTGGTTCCGCTTGTGGACGAAAACAGAATTATGGCGCGCTACGGAATAAAGCGCCTTAAAACGACCCGCCGAACAGGGATTCAAGCGTTGATTCAAGCGTGCGGAATCGCGCTGGGCGAAGACATTACGCCAATCGACATATCCTTTAAACTCGGCCCCAGAATAAACGCCAGCGGGAGGCTCGCAGACGCGTCGCTGCCTCTGGAAATGCTTTTGGGCGACGACTTCACGACCTGCTACCGCGCAGCTTGCGAGCTTAACGATATAAACAAGGAGCGGCAGGAGATAGAGCGCGGGGTTCTAGAGGACGCGATGAAGCAGGTGTATGAACACCGTTTAAACGAAGACCCTTGCATCGTGGTTTCCGATCCTACGTGGCATCCCGGTGTCGTGGGGATAATAGCGGGCAAGCTCAGCAGGGAATTTTACCGCCCGGTAATAGTTTTCGGCGAGGTCGACGAAGGTTACACTAAGGGTTCGGGGCGAAGCATTGCCGGAGTCGATTTGGTAAATTGCATTCCCGCATGCGGCGAGGATATTCTTGGAAGTTGGGGCGGGCATCCCATGGCTGTGGGTGTATCTATAAAGCAGGATTGCGTGGGGATTTTCAGGGAGAGAATAAACAAGCGCATTCTAGAGAAATACGGCGGAACTGTGGATTTGTCCCCAAAAATAAAAATAAACCTTACCCTCGACAAATCCGACGTAGGGTTGGAGCTTTTGGACGAACTAGAACTTTTGCATCCATTTGGCGAGGGAAACCGCGAGCCGACTTTTGCCTTGAAAAATATAGTTTTGAACAAGCAGCCCGAAATATTCGGCGGGCAAAATTTTCGTTTTCAAATTCCGCTAGGGAACAATAGTTGGATAAACGCCGTTGCGTGGCGGATGGCGGAGAATATTCCTCCAGAAGGCAAGCCTATAGATTTGGCTATAAAACTGGGCTGGAACAGGTGGAATAGGCGCAAGTCTCCGCAAGCTACATTGATAGACTGGCGCCTTTCAAAAAACGATTAATCCGCGCTGCTTGTCAGATGCGGCAAGTGCAGTTTGTTTTGCAAAGTAGCAGGATTGCAGTTGTAGCTCTTAAATTTGCGCGCGGGCTTGCTGCGCGTAAGAAAACTTGAAATTGGCGTTTTTTTTAGTTTAAGGGATTTTTGCGCCGTCTTTGTTTTCGATATTTGCGCATTACCTAGGCTTTACGTCGGTAAGTTCTCCAAGCCTGTCTAATATTTTTTTCTTCATTTCCGGGGTGTCGACAATCATATACCTGTGTTTGCCGCTGGGATTTTTTGAAAATTGCGCCACGCCTTTTTCATTGTATATGGAAACTGTTCCCCGTTCCGACAGTTTGAATAATTCAGGCTCGAAAACGTAGAGTACGCTTGTCAAATCGTACGTCGGCAACGTGAGGTTTTTAGGATTCTGCTTTCTGCCGTTTATTGCCACGGCATCGTACGCAAGCATCACGGGATTGTCGCCTTCGCCAAACCGTTCAAGCGCCATTTTATGCGGATAGAGTATGCTGGCGCCTACCTCGTGCCCGCTGAAAATTATATCCACGGGGCAGTTTTCAAAAACGTATTTCGACGATGCTATGTCGGAAGACACGTTGAATTCCGGATTGCAATTTTTGGGATTTGGGTTGCCAATCGGCAGAAATTCGGCGCCCATGAGCGACAAGACTTTCACTTTTTTTGCGAAAAGTGATTTTCCGTCCAGCGGCGAAATCTCGTCGGGTTGGGATTTCAAGAGATTGGCGATATTTGTAAGGAATCCTATCGAGACATACGATATTGATTTGTCGGGGGCTTGCGCTAGTACTTTGCGCAGGTATTTAACGGCTTCGGGTACGGGCGTTGTTTCCGTTATATTGCGCTTAAAACGAAAAGAACCGTCGGGCTTTTTTGCGTCGGCAAGCTCTTTTAGAAACCAACCGTTGTTTTTACTGACGCCGGATGACGGAGCCACGCGGCAAATTGGAATGTCCCCGCGGCCGTAATATTGCGCGATAATGTCGGTTGCAACTGCCGATTGGGGGTTGTCCTTGTTTAGGGCTATGCATTCAAGCTTTCCTTTGCCTTCATCCTCGTACTTATAAAACATAAGCAAAGCTAGGGCGTCGTCTGTGTCGTTGCCCATGTCGGTGTCTAAAATTGCGCGTTCCGTCTTTTCAACCGGAGAACATCCGAGCGCGCACAGGCAAAACAATAAAATGGCGGTTAAGCTTTTCATCGGAATGG
>CALXLN010000050.1 GCA_944389215.1 uncultured Opitutales bacterium | reverse complement strand
TTCGGAACTCTGAAGGACTAAAAATATGGCAAGAGACAACAGCGTATTGGAATCCGAAGACAAGTTCGACCTCACTTCTATGATTGATGTCGTCTTTCTTCTGTTGATTTACTTTATGTATTTGCCGCTCCAACAGGAAGCCGACCTTTTATTCTCCCTACCCGCAATGACTGCGCCGCAGGAGAATGTGGCTTTGCCTTCCGAACAGATTGTTGACATCGCCCCTGACGGCAGCATATTTCTAAACGGCTCGCCTATGGACGCTCCTGGCGAAGTGGAATTCAAAGAATTGGCATCCACTCTGGTAAGATTGAGAGCAAGCGCCGATAA
Source organism: uncultured Opitutales bacterium (assembly GCA_944389215.1). Taxonomy (GTDB): domain Bacteria; phylum Verrucomicrobiota; class Verrucomicrobiia; order Opitutales; family Intestinicryptomonadaceae; genus Merdousia. Next base: position 6,302 of record CALXLN010000050.1, on the reverse strand, counting down.
AAGCGGCATCGCTACAATTGTAACAATCTATCCCGATGCGGACTCTCCGCACCAGGCGGCCATATCGGTATTGGATGCGTGCGCAAAAGCTGGCATAAAGCAAGTATCTTTTGCGGAAGCGGATTAATTTGTATTGGCATTTTTATCAAAGCGCGGTTCGGGAAAGAATCGCGCTTTTTTTACAGCCGGGAGCAATATAGCTAAATAGAAAACGCATTGCAAAACACGGCAATTCCACCAACATATCTAAAAGACAGCCTTCTACTGCAAAAATTTGATTGTTATTTTTAAACAAAAATTCAATATAAAAGTAATAATTTTGCGCAATTCGGAACTGTCCCTTACAAAAAAAATGATTAAAGCAAGCGACCTTTTTGATCTTCCAACCTGCCTTGAACGGTTCTCCGAGTTTTTTACCCCGGACATGTCTCCGTGGGAATGGGTCAAGAACATAAAAAACGCTCTTGGAAGCGTCGATTTTTCAAAACTCGAGACAAAAAAAGACATACCCGCAGGAGTGTCCATTTCGGGCGACGTATACATACATCCGTCGGCAAAATTGCCGCCCTATGCAGTGATTGTCGGCCCCGCGTGGATCGGAGCGAATGTAGAAATGCGCATAGGATGTTTCATACGCGGCAACGTTATAATCGGAGACGGCTCAATAGTCGGAAATTCCTGCGAATACAAAAACAGCATGCTGCTGGAAAAAGTTCAAACGCCGCATTATAATTACGTGGGCGATTCAGTTCTGGGCAACCGTTCGCACCTTGGCGCGGGCGTAATTTGCGCCAATTTGCGGCTGGACAAAGGCAATGTTATGATTACGCTCCCGGAAGGCAGAATAAACTCAAATATGCGCAAATTGGGGGCAATGCTCGCGGATGAAGCAGAAGCCGGATGCAATTCCGTGCTTCAGCCGGGGTCAATTCTGATGAAACGCTCAATAGTTCTATCGGGATTCGCGTTTAAAGGCTATTTGGAGGAAAACACGATGGCAGGTCCAAAGCTTTTGCTGCGCAAACTGCCGCGTTTCGGATTCTAGGCAAAATATAAACAATTTAAAATTATGGACGTATCAGTAGTAATACCAGTATACAACGAAGAGGGAAATCTCCCCGAATTATTTACGCGCCTTTGTTCGGCAATGGACGCGTTGGGAAGATCCTGGGAAGTCATTTTTGTAAACGACGGAAGCAAAGACGATTCCGGCAAAATTTTGCGAGAATTTGCAGCCAAGCGCCCGGACGTCGTAAAACTGATAGACTTTAACGGCAATTTCGGCCAGCACACGGCTATTATATCGGCTTTTGAACGCGTATCCGGAGACACAGTGGTTACCTTGGACGCCGATTTGCAAAATCCCCCAGAGGAAATAGGCAAACTTCTAAAGCGCATAGACGAAGGTTGCGACGCAGTTGGAGGCTACCGCAAGCAGCGCGAAGATTCCCCCCTGAGAAAATACGCCTCAAAGCTTGTCAATTTCGCGCGCGATAAAATGACAAATATAAGGATGAAAGACCAAGGCTGCATGCTGCGCGCGTATAAACGCAATATAGTAGAAGCCATTGTGCGCACAAACGAGCGCTCTATGTTTATTCCTGCGCTAGCCTACACTTTTGCGTCGAATCCCGACGAAATTGAAGTTGAACATGCCGCAAGAAACTCTGGAGAGTCAAAATACAGCCTTTACAAATTAATCCGCCTGAATTTCGACCTCATAACTGGATTCACGCTTGTACCGCTCCAACTTTTTACAATTTTTGGATTTCTGTCTAGCATAGGGTCTCTCGCGCTTGTGGCGATTCTAATGTTCCGCAGAATTTTTGGCGGTTCCGAAGCCGAAGGCGTATTTACACTGTTTGCGATTCTATTCTTCCTGGTTAGCGTCAGCATGATTGGAATAGGGTTAATAGGAGAATACGTTGGAAGAATTTACCAGGTTGTGCAGGCACGCCCGAAGTATATAATAAAGGAAACAATCGGTTTCGATGGAAAATAACGACGCCCGCATAATATTTTTCGGATTCAGCGACGTTGGCTATAAATGCCTCAAACTGCTTTTAGGCAAAGGCTGCAACGTCGTGGCGGTCTTTACGCACGACACCGACCCTCACGAAAGCGAATGGTTTAAAACGCCGGAATCTCTTGCTAAAGAAAATTTTATTCCGGTATTTAAACCGTCCACGCTAAAGACCGAAAAATGGTTTCGCAAAGTAAAATACCTAAAACCCGACTTGATATTATCGCTTTACTATCGAAATATTATACCGGAAGAAATTTATTCGCAGGCAAAAAACTTAGGCGCATACAATATGCACGGCTCATACCTGCCTGCATATAGGGGAAGAGCCCCGCTGAATTGGTCCATAATAAATGGTGAAAACTATTGCGGCGCAAGCCTCCACGTATTGGAAAAAAAATTCGATACCGGCGCAATAGTCGCCCAGGAAAAGGTTGAATTCGGCGACGAAGAATACGTTGGGGAAATCCAGCCGCGCATGGCGGCCGCGGCCGTGCGCGTTCTTGAATCCGCCCTGCCCGCCATTCTAGCTGGCAACCCGCCATTGGCGCCCCAAGACGAGTCAAAAGCGTCGTACTTTCGCAAGCGGGTTCCCGAAGACGGGCGCATAGATTTTTCAAAGACGGCGCGCGAAGTCTTCAATTTAATAAGAGGCGTAAGCAAACCTTTCCCGGGTGCGTTTTTTGACTGCAACGGAGAAAAAACAATTATATGGCGCGCAAAAATCGGGGATGAAACAGGAAATATTGCGCCCGGGGCTATAGTCGCCGGCAACCCTGTTAAAATAGCCTGCGCGGACAAGTTTATCATAATAGAAGAGTCTGAAACCTCCGAGCAAAAAGATGGCCTTGAAGCCGCACACTAATTCCCCGCGACGCAAAGACAGAACAATCGCGGAAGCCGAAGCCGATGACATTCTAGAGCGGTGCCAATACGCGGTTCTCGCCTTGCATTCCATAGATAAATATCCCTATTGCGTGCCGATAAATTATGTAAAAAACGGCAAAAGCGTATATTTTCACTGCGCCGTCGAGGGTAAAAAGCTGGACTGCATAAAAGCCAACCCAAATGCAATGCTATGCGCCGTTGAAAATTCCCAGGTAGCGCCCGCGGAATTTTCAACAAATTATTCTAGCGTCATGGCGTTCGGAACTATAAAAGTCTGCGAATCGGAAGACGAACGATTGCTGGCGCTTCAAATGCTTGTAAAAAAATTCGCGCCACAATACGTGCCTGAAGGAAATAAAATGATTTTATCTGCATCAAACCGCACAAAAATTTTGCGGTTTGATATAGAATCCATTTCAGGCAAGGCAAGGCGAAGCCCAAAAGGCGCTAAGTAGTTTCAGTTTTTTTTGTTTCGGCGCTCTGAAGCGGATTGACAGAGGAAGTAACCAAATACACGCCAAAAAACACCAAAACCGCCGCGCAGCACTTTTCCGCGGAGAAGCTATCCTGCCCCACAATTACCGCGACAAGCGACGATATAAAAGGCTGCACATAATTATACATTGCCATAGTAGTCGGCCTCATCCTCTTTATTGCCATCGCTATTAAAAGATACGTGATAAATGTCGCCCCTACGACTATGTAAATCAAGCCAAATGCGGCCTCTGCGCTGAAGCTTCCCACAAACGCCTTTGGCGACGACAAAAACGAAGGAGTAAACGGCAATAGAAATATCGACGAAAACAAAAACATCCATTTCATCAAAGTAATTGGCGAATGGCGCGAAGTGAGAGGCTTTGAAAGCGAGTAGTAAATCGCCGTGGAAAGCCCGCTTAGCAATATTACCATGTCTCCCCCAAAAGTTCCTGTGGAATTTTGTATGTGGTTGGTGGAAAATACGAGCCACAACGCGCCCGAAGCTCCCAAAAATACGCCAATTCCCTTTCGCCGCGTAATTGGGTCGCGCATAAAAACAGCCGCAATCACCATTACCATCAACGGAGTCGCCGTTACAATTACCGAAGCGTCGACCGGAGAAGTCATTCCCAACCCGCTGATAAAAAGGCCTTGGTTTAGAGCTATTCCGAAAAGCCCAAAAAACATCATAAGCAAAATGTCGCGCTTGTCGACTTTGTCGCCGCGGACGAATATTGACGCTATCCAAAATATCGCCGTCGCGCCCCACATTCTAAACAGCGTCAGAACTTCTCCTGAAAGAAAGTTGCTCAGCATATACTTTGATATCGGGATGTATATTCCGAAAATGACATTTGCTGCAAAAATACAAATATGTCCGTGGATTCGCTCTTTTGTCATAAAAAAATCAGGGCGCAAGTATCGCTTTAGTTTTAAAACTGTCAATCGAAGTTTTTTGTTTACAATGCGGCGCATTAGAACAAAAATCTGGAAAAAACACGCTTATGTTAAATAAATTTGTCATTGCAATTTTTACGGCGTTTGCATTCGTATTCCCGGCATGCGTTTCCAACGCGGAAACGGCAAAAGTCTACGTTTCATCGTCAGAGGGAAACGATTCAAATATAGGTTCCATAGATTCTCCCCTTAAAACATTTGCAAAAATTCCGAGGGAAAACGCCGAAATCTATCTGAAGCGCGGCGACGTGTTTCCCGAGCCTCTCCACAACATAAAAAACTGCCTAGTCGATGCCTACGGCGAAGGGGCTAAGCCAATAATCTGCGGATTCAAACATTTAAAGAATAAAAACGCTTGGGAAAAGCTAGACGGCGACATATGGAGGCTTGATTTGTCAAAACCGGAGAATTTTGACGGCTACAACACTCCCGATAAATCGCGCAAGCTGATTTTCAACAATATCGGAGTCATCCACGACGCCGCAACAAATACGCTGCACGGGCATAAAGTTAAATCCATGGCGGATATGAAATCCGACTGGGATTTTTTCCAGTCCGAAATTTTCCTGGGAAAAGACGTTACTCCCGAGACTTTCCGCTATATTTATGTAAAACTGCCGCATTCACCGTCTTTAAATGCGGATTTAAATTTTGTTCCATTCCAAACCGGCATACAAAATGCAAGAAATTGCAAAATTAGAAATATAGCCGTAAGGGGATTCGGCAGACATGGAATTACGGGACTGTCCCAAAGCTTGGTTGACAACGTCGACATAGACACAATAGGCGGCAGCGTGCAGATAAACTACAAGCGTTGGGTCAGGCTTGGAAATGGAATCGAGTTTTGGATTTCAGACGGATCTGCCGGCAATAATTCCACTGTGCAAAATTGTACAATAAGCCGCACCTATGACTGCGGCGCTACAATCCAGGGAATCGGCAAAAAACTTCCATCGCCCAAATCCATAAAATTTTTAAACAATAAATTTTACCATTGCCGCCAGGCGTTCGAGCATTTTCTTACGAGCGAAATACCAGCAGATTATATAGATTGCGAATTTTCCAATAACATCGCCTTTGAAATGGGAAACAATGAATTTTCTTCGCCAGAACCGCGCGATATGAACATTTTGTCCTATGAATCTGCAAACAAATCCATAAAGATATCTGGAAACACTTTTTACGGAGGCGGAATCTATTTCGGCATAGCGTGGTCAAACAATATCTCAAACAACATCTGCTACGTTTTTGACGACACATATCTTGCGTCGTCTTATAAGCCTAAGGAAGTGCCGCCAATACATATAAACGACATTGAATCCTACAGGAAACGCTTCAACGACTACACCTCAAAAATTGCGGTAATAAAACGGGGAGAAAGGGAAATTTACGACAAATTAAAATTCGACGTTAAACTTTGCAAAAAACCTGCAAAGGAATAAGATTTATACGGCGCGTTTTAACCCGAAATAAAACTTGCTCCCCCAACAAGAGCTGCCTTAGCTTCATCCACCATTTTTTGCCGGCATTGGCAATTTACTGTGCACTATGTGTGAAATCTCTCTTGGTTGAATGCTTGCAATCCATCATGTTGGAAACAGTAAAAGTAGCACTAAAAAAGCGCAGTCGCCTGAACGTGCATAAATGCGCCTAGAAAAACTCGAAACGCTTGCGCCAAGCAAAATTGCCTGCCTGCAAATTATATCCCTCAAAGAAAAACTGCCTTATATACTAGCAATACGCTTTCAATTTGAAATTTCTCAATGCGCAGCTATAAAAAATCTTACTTGCAACAAAAGGCGGTTTTCACGCACAAAAAACACATACTCTCTAATATCGCTTTTGAAATTCTGCAATATGCGCCGCGCTCAAAAGCTGAACTCGCTATACAACCGCGCCGTTGAACAACAACCTAACCCATCGGCGCACTCTATATAAAATTCCATTATAAATCAAA
>CALXLN010000049.1 GCA_944389215.1 uncultured Opitutales bacterium | reverse complement strand
TTGTTCCCAATACGTTCTCGCATATGGAGGAAATCATGGAGCGTATGAGCTCCATCATTCCGCGGTAGTCGCTGTAAGCCTGATAGACTTCGAGCATTGTAAATTCGGGATTGTGCCTGCGCGACAACCCTTCGTTGCGGAAGACCCTGCCCATCTCGAAAACCCTGTCAAACCCGCCCACGAGCATTCTCTTGAGGTAAAGCTCAAGGGCTATGCGCAGATAAAAATCGCAATCCAAAGCGTTGAAATGGGTTATGAAGGGGCGCGCCGCAGCGCCGCCGGCGATAGAGTGGAGCGACGGAGTCTCCACTTCCACAAAGTCGCGCGACCACAAAAATTCGCGTATTTGGCGGATTATTTTGCTGCGCAATTTGAAGCGCTCTGCGGAATCGCGGTTGACAATCAAGTCCAGGTACCGTTGGCGGTAAATTTGCTCGTTGTCGGTTAAGCCGTGCCATTTTTCTGGCAGCGGACGCATGCTTTTTGAAAGCATTTTGTAATCATTTACGCGGACTGTTATTTCGCCAGTTTTTGTTTTAAAGAGTTTGCCTTTAGCGCCTATAATGTCGCCTACATCAAGAAACTTTTTAAAGTCGTTGTTGTAAACGCCTTCGGGAAGAGCATCGCGGGAAACGTATAGCTGGATGATTCCGTCGCGGTCGAGAATTTTCAAGAAGCTGGCTTTTCCCATCAGCCTGTAAACCAAAACCCTGCCTGCGACGCTCACTTCGTGCTCGGTGTCTTTTCCTTCTTCCAAAGAGTTGTCGTACGACTCTATCGCAGTTTTGCTAGTGTGGGTTTGCGCCCAATTTGCGCGGAACGGATCGAAACCGTTTTCGCGCATAGCTTCGAGCTTGGCCTTTCTCACTGCAAAAAGGTCGTGGCTCATTTCCTGTATAGTTTTCTTTTCTTCGCTCATTTTCTTATATCTCAAATCGAAATTAAAAAATACTGCTACCGATATTTTTCCGGCAGCATGCGCATCAGTTTTTTAACATCTTCTGCAGATTCCTTTGCGCACACGAGAGTTGCGTCGGCAGAATGCACTACAACCAGATTATCGACGCCCACAAGCGCAGTTGCCCTTCCGGCAACGTCAAAGACGGCGCAATTATTTGCTCCGCAAAAATACGCCTCTCCGACCGACGCATTGCCTTGCGAATCTCTGGGGATGTGCCTTTCCAGCGCAGTCCACGAGCCTACGTCGTCCCATGCGAATTCGGCGGGGACGACATACGCGTTGTCGGCTTTTTCCATAACAGCAAAGTCTATGCTGATTTTCTCGAGCGCGAAATATTCTGAAGCCAAAACTTCATCAAGAGGCTCGCCCGCCGATATGCGCGTTTCTATCCGACCAAAAGCCTCCGCGCTCTTAGGCAGATTCTTCCGCAACGCAGAGAGAATCGAATTTGCGCGCCAAACGAACATTCCGGCATTCCAATAAAAATTTCCCGACTTCACATATCCGCGCGCTCTTTCAATATTCGGCTTTTCAAAGAACCTCTCCACTGCGAAATACTTTTTGCCCGATATTTCCATTTCCGCGCCGCGCTTTATGTATCCGTAGCCTGTCGCAGGGCGGTCTGGATGTATTCCAACCGCAACGAGATTATCGCCTGATTCAGCAATTTCAAACGCGGTTTTTATCGTATCGGCAAAGGCGTCTTCGTCGCCGACGGTGTGGTCGGACGGGAACACTGCAAACGCGGCATCGTTGCCTCCTTCGCGCGAGCGAATCAATGCGGAAGCGAGCCCTATGGCAGCACTCGTATCGCGCCCAACCGGCTCGGATATTATCTGCGACGCATCCAGATTTCCGCAGATTTCGGCAATAATTCCCGCTTGGCGGCTGTTTGTTACGACCAGAATATTTTTGGCGTCCACAATTTTTGATACTCTGGCGACGGTTTGTTCAAGCAAGCAGCCATTGCCGCCGACAACATTCCACAAGTGCTTTGGTCTTGAAGCGCGGCTCAACGGCCAAAAACGTTCTCCGACGCCTCCGGCCATTATGACTGCATATCTTTTCATAATCCACCAATAGTGCCATTTTTTTGCGGATTGTCGAGCAATAAGAGAGCAAACCATCCCAAAAAATCTTATTGACCCGCGGCGAAGAACAACGCAATACTTTTCTTTTATAAACAAGCTTAAATTGCAGACCCGCGTAACAGTAATAAGGCATCCGAGAGAGAACCTAAAGAAATGTTCTCTCAGGCATTTGCATGGCCATCCAAATTTCGAGTTTCTAAAAGCGGTCGATAAATTCCAATTCGACGCCACAGGATTTACCGTATTGGAAATGGGCGCCCCCGCAATTTCAGAGAAAGACTTTGGACGCCCTTTGCTGTTGCTCGACAGCACATGGTTTTTGCTTCCGCGAATACGCGCAAAAATTTTCGGCAGTTTTGCCAGACGCTCTATTCCTCCGTCCGTAAAAACGGCGTATCCGCGCGTGTCAAAGATGCATTCCGACCCCGACGGGCTTGCCACGGTCGAGGCTTTATACGCCGCATTAAGAGCCATGGGAGACGCCGACCGGAGCCTGCTAAGCGGCTATTATTTTGCCGAAAAATTTCTGGAAATAAACGGCTGGTTTTCCGACGCCAACCGCGCTTGAAAACGCGCGGGGAAAGCCTGCGCACAACCCAGCGGTTAACACCGTCGAAAGAAACGGCGGCGCGCGCCGACCAAAGCGGCGGTAAAAGCCGTAAGCGGCGGCGAAAAAAACAGCAGCGAAAAAAAATTCGGAACCTAAAAAGCGCGCATGCCGCGCGCCCATGCAATCCGAGATAAAACACTCGACTGGCAGAGCAAGCATCTAACCAAGCTGCAACTCTCTCTCCTAAAATCCGCATGAAAACTGCAAGAGCCTAAGTCCCGCCGGATGTAAAATGCGCAAATGCGCCGATACAATCATTTATATATCCACGCCACCTTTAAAATTTTAAACTCCCACACCGCAACTCGCAACTATACGAACACTGTCTTAACCTGAAAGAATATGGCGGAAACAATATCCACATTGTGCGCTGGGGAAAGAAAAGTCGAATATAAAAAACAACGCCCCCCGAGATAAAAAACAATCCCGACACGCCCGCGCAAATTTTGCTTGGGCGGCTGCCCGGAGGCAATTTCCGAATAACGCGTTATGGCCCAAAACCAATCACCTTTCGGGAAACGCATAGTTGAAAATGTGTCCATACCACACAGGTGCTCTAAAACGGCGCAAAATAAAAAATCAAACTGCTTGCGCAAAACTTATGGCGTACCGATTAATGCGTATATAAGCCTTAGATAAAACGCCATCCGCCCCATACAATCTTCTTTACGCCTTGCGAATAACGCCAGCATTAAAGGTTATTTCAAAGGATTTAAACCAGGTTTGCAGACCTCTTTTTTGTCAATGCAATATTCTAATTTTCCTAAAATGTTCGATTTTTTTGCGGCAGGCCCCGCGCGCGATGTTTTTTTCTCAAAACAACTGTAATAATTCCGCGCGCGGCTATTGATTTTAAGCCCATTTAAGGCAATTTAAGACTTGCCCGTATCAAACTGTTTAAAATTCCCCGCTCAAAAAAATCTGCAAAGCATATCGTCGGCAAGGGAACCGAAAACTTCTGTTCCTGCAATTCAACCCTTCTGTGCCAAAACGCCAAATTCTAAAGACTGGTTCCCCTGCCTTTAAGCCAAGCGCAAAAATCTAAATTCCCGACAAATAGGATACGCGAAAAATTTGCGCCCGTTCGCCAAACAAGACAGAGTCCTAAAACTTTCCGAAAAGCGCCAACAGCTAAAAAAACGCGAGCCCCGATACAGGGCTCGCGGAAGCAAAACTTCTTTCTTATATCTCTTATACCTTAAAATAACCTGTTTTTTGCGCGCCTTTTTACAAACGCAAACGCGCATGCAAGCGCACCGAAAATAAGGGCACATTCCGCGGGTTCGGGAACTGCGGAAGTTACGTTTACCCAATAGCCGCCGTCTTCGGCAGCTACGAGATAGGCGTAATCAAGAAAATATTCGTCGACGGCCACCATAAAGCTGTCTGTCGTGCGCAAAAAGCCGTCTTCATCGACTTCGGTCGCGATATTGTCGAGAGAGCCGATTTTCAGGGTAAAATCGGTAAGATTGTAAATGTTTATACTAAAGTTTGCGCCGTCGGAATTAGGTTTAAATGCGGCTATATTTACTTTATGCCCATTTGCAGTTATATTAAGCGTGGACGAATCTTCCAAATAAATATTGCCAATGTCGTTGTCCGCGCCAAATATCAGCGAAGCGTTCGACGCGCTAAAATATTCCGTATATGTGGAGCCGTCGATGTTAAATTTTTGTTGCGCTATGTAAATATCCGACTCCCCTTGCGACGACGCTCCTGCAATTCTTAACGCATCAGAAGAATTCAGCGTCATTGAACTGCCGTCGCTAAGATAAAGCTTTGTGCCTATGTTAAGCTTGCCCGCCCCCGCATAAGACACCATGTCGCCGACAATAAAAGTGTGATATGTGCTGCTGCTTGCGCGCTCCAATGAGGATGTGGAAGTAAACGTGGTGCTTCCTATTTTCATTGCGTATCTGCTGCTTCTCCAATTCTGGTTGCCCGCCGAGCTGAAATATCCTTCCACGATGCCGTTGTTTATCCAAGCTCCGCCAGACTTGCTGACTATGGACGCGCCTTCTTTTAAATATAAACTCGATTTATTGCCCATAAATTGAACGAAGCGGTTAAAACCATATTGACGCCTTCAGATACAGTAATATCCCATCCTCCGCCCGTCGAAATTTGGCCGCTTACATTAACATCCCTATTATATGTAGCAGAACCCGACATTGAAGAAGTATCTTTGAACCCGACATTGTTTGAGTAATTTACGGCGGTATCGAAAATATAAGTGCCTTTTATGAAAAATCCCTCATTTTTTCCTGCACCACCAAGATTCAAAGTGCCTTCTCCAGTAAAGTGCAAGACGTTGTCTTTAGACGACGAAGTTCCCACGGTATTAGTGCCGCCAACGGTCGTTGAAAGAAGATATAGCGTCTTTCCGGAATCTATGTTTATGGTGGTGTTTGTATTGGAACCAGTATCAATATAATTGATATACTGGTTGCCGTCTACGCCCAGCGTCAAATTGTCAGAGCCAAATTCCAAAGCATTTACCGGTGAATCACTGGAAGAAGCGGGGACACTGCCGCCCCAAGTTGAAGAATCGCTCCAATTGCCTGATTGAACAACGGTTTCGCCAAACGATACCGCGATACCCGCAAATATGCCGGTCAATATAAAGTATAATTTTGTGTTATTCATTGCTCGTATGGGTTTAATATTGTTTTCGTTTAAATTTTTCGATTTATATTGAATAATATTGAATTTAAAAGTCAATACTTTATTTTCCAATGAATTAAGAAATTTTATATACTTTGAACAGACGCTCGCCTATTTTACTTATCATAATGTTATTACAGTAGTTAAAAAATTTTTTTTGTATTTTAACAGGCAATTCAAATATTTTTATCAATCACTTAGCGAAAAAATTTTTTACTATTTTTGGTAAAACTTGTTTTTTTTATAAATATTCATTTTAGAAATGAAAAAAACTATTAGCTTACTATCCTAAAACCAATATGTTACATATTGTAACGATAAAGCGACAAACCTCGCCAAACGCGCATTCCACCTACTTAATTGCAATAGATAAAAATGCAAATATACCGGCTTGCAAAAAGTTTTAAAATATACCTGCATACAACAAATAATTGCCGACTTACAAATTTAAATCCGCATTTCTACGCGCCGCCGCCGGCAATGCTTATATGCGCAGTCAAAAAAAAATTCAGTTCCGCCTCAAGACAGGCAGATTTAATAAAAATTTCTTATACAGCGCTTATATTCCTGCTGCAGCGTCAAAATCTCCGAACAAAAAAAAGAAAACATTTACCAAAACCTATGGCTATAATTTAGCCTAACTATTTGCGAACATGCGCTAAACATGGCATTAAAAATTTATATCAAACTAAATTTTTCAGACATTCCCCCCGGTGCGCATAAAAGCAATAATTTCCATGCCCCCAACCCTTCTGCAATTACGCCGCATTGAAAATCTTATTCTGCAATCGGATTGATTTCACAGGCAATTCAAACCTCCCAGCGCAAATTTCTTCAAAATTTCTAAAATAAAAACGCGCTTTTTACACGCAATTTCTTGCCGCAAAAAGCGCCTTATGAAAAATCTTATAATACCGCCTCTAGCGGGCGACTTTAACGGTAATCAGAACGCGCACAGTGCGCCCGGTGTCGGAGGAAAACTTGCGCTTGATTTCGCTGTACGAACCTTGCGCATCCAACGGAGATTTTGGAGCCTCGGGCTCTTTCTCCGGCAAAGAAGCATCTCCGCTGCCGCTAAACAGCGATGTCGCCGCAAGAGCCTCCTGAAATGTTTTGGCTTCGTCGGGAGACATTCTCCCAAATTGGAAACAGTAGGTTTTGCCCACATTCAAAACCAAATCTTTAACGCCGAGTTTTTCGTAGCGCTCAAAGATTGGAAACTTGGTGATTGTGTTGTCGTTATTGTTTCCTTCGGAATAAAAAGATGAAAGTATGCGCGAATACGCGTAATTAAGCCTCATCGACACCGCTTTTTCGTTGCCCTTTTCGATTGTCATTCTGCAATACGACCCCAGCTCCACTTCTTCGACATCGCTAGTGCCCTTTGGGCGGAGTTTCATCAGGCGCTCGTAATTTGCGTCTTCCTCCGCGTTGGGCTCGTATTTTTTCATATAAGCGGCGTACGCTGAAGCGAATGCTGCGGGGTTGCGCTCGCCTTTGGAAACAACCTCGTCGAGGGCTGCTATCTGTTCGCGCAAAGTTTCGGCGCGCATTTTTATCTGCTCTGTTCTGCGCTCTCCCATGGAAAGCTCCTTGCGCAAAGCTGCAAGCTTTTCCTGCGCGATTTCAATCGGCTTCTTCTCCGCGGCCTGCTCTTCCTCAGCAACGCCGTTTTTCTTTTCCGACTCCATCAAGTCGGCGGGATCGACCTTCAAAAATTTATGCGCAAAACCGTTTGTGCGATAACGCTTCGCCAATATTTTCGAATCGAAGCCTTTATATTGGGGCTGTCCGACCTGCATTGTGAAATTAAATCTATCTTCTATTCTTCCGCCAACTTGGGTTTCGACGGACACATTGTACGTTTGCGCGTTTGCAAAAAAACCCGCCGACAAAATCAATACCGAGATAAAAATTGTTCTCATGGTTATATGGAATGCTATGTTAAAAAGCCAATTCCTTATCCGATAACGTAGCGTTTGTCAATTATCTTTAAATCGTCCGCGCACAAATTCTCAAAAGTGCGGCAAGCTAAGCTATTTTTTCGGCGGCGTATAGTTTTCTTCATCCAAACCGCCCACCAAATCCTTATACACAACGTCTTCAATAGAAAGATTGCGCGATTTCAATATGTCAGACAGAGTTTTTACGAGAGCTTTGCGAATTTCAATCTCGCGCAGGAAATAGAGAGGATAAAGCACGCTTTTCTTTGAATCCAGCGCGATTAGGGGCTGGCTTAAAATATTTGAAATCTCTTTTAAATGCTGGACATAAAACCGTCCGAAATTTGTCCGCGATATCTTCCTGCTGCCAAAAAATACTTTTTCGCGCGCTTTCGAGGCGTTTGAAATTTCAGGATACTCCGCCGCAAATTCTTCGCTTACCATATATTTGAACTCGTTCTTTGCCAGAGCCCTAATCATGGCGCGGTTTTGCCTTGCAAGCGTCTTCAAAAGAGCGAGATTCCTTTCCTCCTTATCCGTATCGATGCTCGCATTTCCGAGTATAGCCGGAATCCTTATAAAAGACGGCTCGTACACAAACTGCGACAGCGCCATCCGTTTGCATCCGTTTATATTTTCTAGCAAACCAGGAAACATTTTCGAGTATTGGGCAAAAAGCGCGTCTTTATCGGCGGCGCTCATGGAAATTTTATCTTCATCAAGCGTCAGAACCCCCCCCGCTTTAAACGCCACCAAAGAGTTTGGAGAATCGTCTAAAACCAGAGAAGAATACGCCATAATCTGCGGGATATCGCTCGAATACATCAAGACTTTAGACTTATCCGCCGACATTGGAACAAAAGTTTCATTTATATCCATATCCAACAGGTTTTTTCCAAAAATCTGCAAGTTGTCGAAGGAAGATTTTACATTGTTGGAATTTAAAGGCGCTGCCGTCGGAACTTTGTCCGGAATCAAAACCACGCCGTAGTTATAAACTCCGTATCTTGCCACGTTGCATTTTAAAACCTCATCGCCCCTTTTAATTTCTATATCCTTGATTCCGTTCTCCAAAATCTTGGCTGACGTTACGAGAAAGTTTTTGCCGCCATACAACACGAAAAACACCGGCAAGTCGACGTCTCCGACGCGCGCGAAATATACCGACTGGTTGAATATGCTCTTAATCGTGGGATCCGCGGAGTTTTTCCAGGTTTCCGCCGACGGATAATGCTCCAGGCTGGGCAACTCCAAAGATTTAAGATTTCCCTCAAAAACCTCGCGCAAAACTTTTATTCTATCGGTAGGCTTTGAATATTTCGACTTCAGCAGCTCTTTGACGCCGTTAAATCTTTTTGGGCACTCCGTAAAATTGAAATTCTTGACAGCCTCTATCTCCCGGTTTATAGCCGCCGCCGAGATGCTTGGCGCGGACTCAAAATCTTTTATGAAGTCTTCATAGAGCTTGGAAAATTCTTCAGGCGTTATGCCTTGTCCGTCGTTTTGTTTTCTTATTTCCGAAATCATCCCGTACAATTCGTGGGCGTACTCCAGCTGGCGCTGGAAGTCGTCGGAAGATTTTGCCGCCATGCGCCTTATAATAGTGTATTCACGGTCTCCCAAATCCACGCGCGCAGCCAAATTTTTAAGCCCCTCCACCGCTATCATGCGGCTAACGGCAAAATCGTAGCGCTGTCCGAAATCATTCGGATACGCATTTTCCGCAAGCTCCAAAACCTTCCGATATTCTTCGGAGGATTTATCGTATGGCAAAGCGTCCAAACTAGCCTTGTATGCGACATTTGATTCAACCCATTTCCGCTGTTTGTCTGTATCGGACGGAAACATTTTTGCAGCTTCGGATTTCAGGCCCTTTACATATTCAGAATCCTGTTTAACTATAGAATCCTTGAAGAAATAAAATCCCCCGGCTGCAATAAGAGCCGCAAAAACCAACAACAACAATATTTTCTTCATTTTTATTTGCTTTTAAGTCTGAATTTAATCTTGCCCATAGTGTCGTCCACACGGGAATCTTCGCCGCCGGGAACTGTTTTCTTTACTTGCAATTTCGCCTTATAATAGCCGTTTTCAAAATTGTCGGCCAAATCGCTATGCAGCATTTTCTCGTCGGTTGCGTTTTTAACAACCGAGTTTAGGAAGCTGAGCGTTTTATTCCAAATTTCAAGCTGCGAAAGCGCGGGGATGCGGTTGGAATAATAAAACGATTCGAAAAATTCCTTCTTTGCGAACATAGAGCTGCCTACTCCCGTAGCGTTTATATCAGAAAGATAGGAGCGGTAATCCCCCATGAACGCGCCCTTGGCTGTGTTGACTTTTCTAAAGAAACTATTCCTGTGCTTTTCCGCGACTTTGCCGAACACCGGACTCTCCAAAGCGTTTGCGTAGGTATTTTCCAGCATGAAGTCGCAAACCCCGTAGTTTAACCTGCAAAGCCTGTCCAAAAATATAAGTTGATCTTTATTTTTTGAAACGCTAAACTTCTGCCATCCTTCTATATCGCCGAAATATACCATAGCGTAATGCCGTTTTGAATCGTAATTGATGGGAGCCATGTAAATCTTTTTGAACTCTATGTTGGAATCTCCCATTGTTCTATTGTTAATTCCCAACACTTTGTTTTTAAAGTAGTCGGCCCCTTTAAAATCCCCGATATTGTAGCGCTGCAAACCGTTTCCAGGAACCTCCGAGCAAAAACCGATTAAAATACCGGTTTTTGCATCCACGACGAGCATGTTGCCGACAATATCAAAACCCAGCTCTTTTTCAACATATTCCGAATATCGAAGCTCGCCGTCCACCAGGGTTGCGTCGTACGCCACTTTGGAACATTTACCATCGAACCCCAAGAGTTTTACTTCAAACGTCCCCGACGAATAGGACGATTTGTTGTCGAGAGTTTTTATGCTTTCGAAAACGGAGTCTTTGGGCACGTTCACAATCGCCAAAGACGAGTTTGTCGACATAAATATGTCGCCCATTCCCGACATTCCTATGCGCGCGTAATTAAAGGAATCCTCGTTTATTTTTTGAATAAGTTGCGCGGGCGCCATCAGAAAAGATTTCCCGTTTATCTCCACAAACGCGCAAAAATATCCTTCATCGTTAAACACGCAGGGATATAGCGACACATTGGAATTGAGCAACTCGTTATTATTGCTAGTCCCGTCCGATGTTGTCGCCGCCAACATTACCGGAGCCGATCCGCTTCCGGAAAGCTTTTCCCGTATGCGCTTGTCAAGCTCCGCCAACTGCGCCACAAAATCTTCGGGATAAAATTCTTCTATGCCGCTGCGCAAATCCCCCCACGAGGGCGATATGGTTTTTGTGAGAAAATTATGGCGCGCCAAATACTGGCGCTCGAATTCCTTTACGGCGTTCTCCGGAGATACGGCTATTTCCGACATTGCCTTGCGGCGCAAAATATTGTAATCGCGCTCGCTCATCATCGAGGCTTTTGATTTTATGGAGTTGTACGCGTCTATTATTTTTTGAATGGCGTAGGATTGGGAAACATAGTCTCCAGCCATGTTTTTCGAGGTAGCCTCCAAAATCTCCGCGCTTTCGGCTGCGTTTAATTTTGCGCTTGAAAGAATCTGCAGTATTGAAATTGCCGCCAATTCCTGCCTTGCCACAACGTCCAACTGTTTGTCGTAATCCAACGGATACTTTTTCTCTGCGAACTTCCTTATGTTTGCGGCTATTTCGGGAGAAACTCCGTCCCGAACCTTCGACACTTGCACGTACGCCGCCAATTGGCGCTCAACCCACGCTGTGCGCTCCGAAACTTTCGTCGGGAATAATTCCTTGGCCTTTTGCTCAAGCTCAAGCTGCTTGGCGGTTAAGGCGTTTTCGGCAGCCGCGGGCTGGGAATCTTTCTTAAAAAAAGACGACTTCGCATAGTGGGTGTCGTAATAGTACCAGCCGCCTCCGCATATTAGAATAAATAGCACCAAGTAGAATTTCATACAGTCCTTAATTATATCTAGCTCCCCTGACGACGGTGTTTCCAGACGAATCACTAGAACGCCTTTCCGGTCGCGCCGAGTCGTAATAGCGCGTCTTCAAATCCACATGGAGTATGTTCGCCATATTCCCTTCTTTAATCGATTCCGCCAAATAATTGTACATGGCTTGGCGCAAATTTATCTGATACTGCATCTCGTCGCGGTATATGGGCGAGAACGAATCTGCGCTCTTATACTGGAGAAGTTCGCGGCGCATGGCGTAAAGGACTTCCAGCATGTATTTTTTATAAGCGGTCTCAAAGGAACGCCTGTCAAGATAATCCTCTAGAAGCGGGCGGCGATAGCGTTCGGCGATGTCGCGCAGGCGGTTCAACCGCAAGGACTCGCCGAATTCGTTATACTTGAAAAACATCAGAAAATCGTTGTTGTCGTCGGTGAACCGCCTTACGGATGTCTTTTGCTCCTTCAAATCCGCAAGAGTAATTTCTGTCCATCCTTCGAGCGCCGTCAGGCGCAGGAAATAAATCTGGCTTCTGGGCTTGTAGGAAGTGCGGGAAACCGTGCCGTCAAACTGGCGCACAAGCGTGTTGAAATCCGGAAGGTTGGAGATTTCGTGCCCTATTATCGACCCAGTTTTGCCGCCCATTTCTATGATTCCCGGCGCGTAATATCTTATCGCCAAAGACGCCAATTTTCCGCTTTCGGGATCTATAACCATTGCATGCTCCCCTATGTCGACAATATCCGTAACCGAAACTATCATTTTGTCGGCATCTCTGCCCATTCCGGTGATTCTGATTTTCCGGTTAATCCTGGGCGCGGTATCCGCAGTCAGATTGAGAAATCTTTCGTCTTCGG
Organism: uncultured Opitutales bacterium; assembly: GCA_944389215.1. GTDB lineage: Bacteria > Verrucomicrobiota > Verrucomicrobiia > Opitutales > Intestinicryptomonadaceae > Merdousia. Next base: position 41,997 of record CALXLN010000049.1, on the reverse strand, counting down.
AAAACACCTTGACATTTCTGGAAACAAACCCCGTTCCGGAGGGCGCTATCATGTAAAGCTCTTTTTCATTAAGGTTAAACGACTCCTCCGGCGAAACGATTTTTATGGCGGAAAAATTTTCCGGCGGAGTGTCGGGAATCATCATTACAACCGGGAACTTATCTGATACGTAAAACTTGGAACACACGATTTTTCCCTTGCTGTTGGAAAAAACCGCTTTGGATTTTTCCGGCAAGAAATCCTTTGTGCACAAAATAACCTTCTTGCCTTTTATTTCGACAAGCACCGCAGAGGATATGTCGGTTCCGCCTATCGACGCATGCCTTGTAAAAACGCAATTTCTGAAAATATCCTCCGCCTTTTCGCGCAAGGAATCAGATGTTGCGGCAAGTTTGTCGAATCTATTGCCTGATTTTGATTTGCTTAAATTTTTAGAGCCCGCGGAGGTTTCCGCCTTTTTCAGAATGAGCCCGTCGATGTCCAGCTTGTTGTTCTCCATATAGAGGCGCTCTATATTTTCAAGCTCCTCCAGCTGCTGGATGAAATCCGACGGATATTTTTTTGCCACGAACTCCTTGATCCTGTGGACGTTGGCCGATGTCATATTTTTTATGCTCTTGTTCTCCAGGCGGCTTTTAGCAAACTTTTGAGAGCTTAAATAACTTTTGCCGTTGTCCACGCCCTTTCGCGCTTCGGATACGGCCGCCGCTTCAAAATCGGCCGCCGCGCCTTCAGGCAAGTCCCTGCATGCGGCTTTCAATGCGGAATAAAAATCAATCCATTTGGATATTTGCCTGGACTGCTCCACATAATCTCCGGGATAAAGTTCCCCAATATGCTTTATTGCAAAATCGTACGCAGACACGTCCGAATATTTCGATCTGTCGAGCGACTTAAATCCGTCTATCTGGCGCAGCATATCGTTATACGCCTTTACGCAATCCTCCGGATTTTTCTTTTGAGCCGATTCCTTAATCTCTGCAAACTTGCGCAAATCGATATCCGGCAAATAGGAGTTTATTGAATCGAACGCCTGCAGCTGCATTTTTATCCATTCGTTTTTAACTGCTGCATTGCCCGAAAGATATTTGTCGGCTATGGTGTTAATTTTATCCTTAAATTCCGAAAGTTCACGAGACTCTACCTTATGTCCCGGTGCATCTGGTTGAACGGCGTTTGCGTCGTCCGATTTACCGCAACCTGCAACGGCAACGCAAAGGAAGCAAAACAAAATTGTCTTAAATAAGTTTAACATTTACTGACCAGTTAATTTTATTTTGTTATTTTTTATAAAACAAACCTAAAAATTTTCAAGATTTTATTTGAGTTAATAAACGGCAAAAGCAACCGGAAAAAACCGGTTGCTTCAAGTTTTCGCGAAAAAAAACAACCCGCGTTCCGCGCGCGGCTACTTAAGGGCGGAAGGTATATCTTCAAATGCGGCTTCGCTCTCAGAACCCGTCTTAAGATTCTTTATTTTAACGATATTTTTCCGCGCCTCGTCCTCGCCCAAAATTATGGCGTAAGACGCCCCGACGGCGTCTGCCTGCTTAAATTGTTTTCCATATCCGGAGGCCTTAAACGGATAATCCAATTTTACCCCGGCTCTGCGCAAATCTCCGGCAAGCTTCAACGCCATTGGGCGCAAATCCTCCGAACCTATTATCAAATAGGCGTCGGGAGACATATCCAAAGACCCGCCTTTGCCGACAAGCTCGAGCAAGTCGGATACCGTAACGTCGCCCATTCCGAATCCAACGGCGGGCATATCCTGATAGCCGAGTTTCTTTACGAGATTGTCGTAACGCCCGCCGCCTGCGAGAGCGCGCCCGGTTCCTACGGTTTGAAAAGCCTCGAACACGAACCCCGTATAATAGGCCAAACCGCGCACAATTCCAAGGTCGGGAGAAATAAAATCGCCAACGCCCATGTTGTCGAGAAGCATAAGCAGCGTTTTCCAGTCGGCGATTCTTTCGTCGATTTTACTGCCAAGTTCGCCTCCTTCGGGGAAAGCCGAACGCATTGAATCAACGTCTTTCAAGGCGATGAAAGCGCGGATTTTAGAGATTAGCTCCTCCGAATCCACCTGCGAACCCGCAAGAGCCTCCGCCATCATCTCCGAAAGAGCCTGGGGCGAAACCTTCTCAAATTTGTCCACGACCGATAAAACCGAAACTAAGCGGTCCCCGTCAACGCCTGCCGACTGCAAAAACAGCACCCATAAATTTCTGTCGCCAAGCCTCAGCTTAAACTCTGAACTCGTAAGCCCGAAAGACCGCAACGACTCTATTAGCAGACAGATTATTTCGGCGTCCGCATTTATGGAATTTTCGCCCAGTATATCGGCGTTATACTGGAAAAACGCGCGCAATCGCCCCTTTTGCTGGCGTTCGTAACGGTAGTTTTCGCCTATTGCAAACCATTTCACCGGGCGGCGAATCCCCGCCGCCCTCGCGCCGACCATGCGCGCAAGAGACGGAGTCATCTCCGGGCGCAGGGAAACCGCCCTTTCGCCCTTGTCGACAAACTCAAAGAGCTGCGATTTTATTTCTTCGCCGCTCTTTTCCGTAAAAAGGTCAAGCTGTTCCAGAACGGGAGGCTCAAACTCTACAAACCCGAAAGACTTCGCAGTATTGCGCCAATGCGCAAATATATAATTTTTTTTTGCGCAGTCTTCCGGATAGAACTCCCTAAAACCTGGAAGAACTTTAAACATCCTTATTTTCTTGCTCTTGCCGCCTTGCTGGCTTCAACCTTTGACAAATCCAAAAGCTTCAAAGCCGCTTTAAGCTCTTTGCCCGCCTTGAATTTAACGATGGCGCGCTTGGGAATTTCAACATCCTCCTCCGGGCGGGTGGGATTTCTGCCTATGCGCTTTTGGCGGACTTGAACTTCCAACACGCCGAAATTCCTCAATTCAACGTTTCTTCCCTTCGCCAAAGAATCGGAAAGGATGTCCAACGTGCGCTGAACAATGTCCTTAACATCGTTTTGCAGAATATCGCCGCGGCGGCATTCTTCTTTATCTTGATAAATCTGCTGCACTATTTCTCTTTTTGTGAGATTTTGCATATCCGTTAATGATTTTAATTATTTTTTTATTTTATCCAGCGCATTCGATCCATCCGAATGCGCACATATTTAAAATCTAATTTATAAAGATTGGAAAAGCTTATATATCGTCTTGCAATGTCAACACTTTTTAAGCTTTTTTTGCATAAAATTTATCCTTTTGAAGACTTTTAACTGAAAGTTTTGTAAATACTATCGTCTTTTTATATTGTACCTTTACAGTAATTTTCCATTATGTGGCGAGAATTGTTTAAAACTGCGGATTCTTAAGATTAAAGAAATTCGCTCAACGGTATTTTCTAGGAGAAATATGGACAAAGACCATAACGACGACAACACCAAAGAAAAACGCCCGGAAGAAAGCGCTGCAAATCCTTTGGAAGACTTGCAAAAGCAGCTGGAAAAACTTTTTGGAGGAAAGCCTTTAAAGTTTGAGTTCGCCGGCGACCCAATGTCTGACACACCATCTTCCGCCGAACGCGAGCGCGATACCGAAGACGAAGAGCGCGCCTTGAACCGCATACGCAACTTTTCGATGAAGCCGCGTGAGATACGCGACTATCTAAACAGGTTCGTCATAAAGCAGGACGAGGCAAAAAAAGTCCTTGCGGTTTCGATATGCGACCACTACAACCACATACGCCGCTGCCTGCAAAATCCCGAGCTGTCGGAATCCGAATACGGCAAACAAAACATTTTGATATTGGGCCCGACGGGCGTCGGAAAGACCTATCTTATGCGGACAATCGCCAAGCTCATAGGAGTTCCTTTCGTCAAGGCAGACGCAACAAAGTTTTCCGAGACTGGATATGTAGGCGCCGACGTTGAAGACCTCGTCAGGGATCTCGTAAAAACCGCCAACGGCAATGTGGATTTGGCGCAATACGGAATAATATACATCGACGAAATAGACAAGATTGCCGGACGCTCCGAAGCCGGCGGCAAAGACGTATCCGGGCGCGGAGTGCAAATCAACTTGCTAAAGCTGATGGAGGAATCCAACGTAAACGTCGTAAGCCAGCAGGACATGATGGGACAAATGCAAATGGCAATGAACGCCCGGCGCGGCAAGAAGCAAAAGCGCACCATCAGCACCCGCCACATACTGTTTATAGTCAGCGGGGCGTTCGACAAGCTCGGCGAGGACATCGCCAAAAGGATGAATAAGAACACAATTGGATTTTCGCCTTCCATACGCGAGATAGAAGACTCCGACCCCTCCGATTTCTTAAAATTTGCCGAGACGTCCGACTTCATAAAATACGGTTTTGAAGCCGAATTTATCGGCCGCCTTCCCGTGCGCGTCGCATGCGAAAGCCTGAAGGCCGACGACTTGGCAAACATTCTTGTTTCGTCCGAAGGCTCAATTCTAAAGCAGTACGCAGAAGATTTTAAGGGTTACGGAATAGAGTTCAAAATAACCCCAGAGGCGATATCGGCAGTTGCTGAGTTGGCGTACAAAGAAAAGACCGGCGCCCGCGGGCTTATGACCGTGCTGGAACGCACTTTGCGGGACTTCAAATTTGAACTTCCGTCGTCTGGAATAAAGAGCTTTGAGGCCGACACAAACACCGTGGCGAATCCGCTCGAGAGCCTAAAAAAGCTGCTGCTTGAAAACGCCGACCTGGCGCACGGGGCAATGCTTGCGGATTTAGACAGATTCCTGAAAAATTTCGAGGCAAAAACCGGATTTGAACTAAGCTTTGACGACTCCGCCAAAGCCCAGCTCATAGCCGAAGCCGTAGAGCGCGACAAAAGCATCGACGCAGTATGCACCGACATATTCAAAGATTTCGAGCACGGTTTGGCTATTGTTTCGCGCAATACAGGCGAAAAGAGGTTTTCAATCGACGCCAACTGCATAAAAGACCCCGACGCGTTCCTTTCCGACCTTGTCGTAAAATCGTTCAAAAAAGATGACTCCGTCAGCTGACACAAAGAAACGCGATCCCAAAGAAGTAAAAAGGATGTTTGCAAGGGTTGCCAAAGGCTACGACTTTGTAAACCACGCGATGTGTTTCGGGCTGGATATTCTTTGGAGAAGCCGGCTCGTAAAAATATTATTGCAAGGCCGCCGCGCCGGTGGAGCGTATTTGGACGTTGCCTGCGGAAGCGGGGATGTTGCGGTGGCGGTGGCTGAAGCCGACGAAAAATCGAAAATTTGCGGCGTAGATTTCTGCGCCGAAATGCTCGATGCCGCCAAGGCAAAAGCCGCCGGCAAAAATCTGTCCGGCAGAGTAGAATTCGCCGAAGCCGACTGTTCAAGCCTGCCTTTTGCCGATGAAACTTTCGACGGCGCCGCAATATCTTTCGGCTTCAGAAACTTTAAAGACCGCAAAAAATGCCTCGAAGAAATTTTCCGCGTTCTGAAACCCGGAGGCAAAATTGCCATGCTTGAAGTGGCGCGCGCGAACAAATTTATTGCGCCGGCGCAAAAGTTTTTCATGTGGCATCTCGTGCCCGCAATAGCCAAGATTTGCGGCAGCGACCCGCGAGACTACAAATATTTGGCAAAGACCACTCTGGAATATCCTTCAAACCCGGAAGTTGCCGGTATGTTTTCGGAATCGGGATTTAAAAATGTCGCCATCAAGCCCCAAGGGTTTGGGCTTGTCGCCATAACACATGCGGTCAAGCCGTCGCCCGCGGGAAAAAGCGGCAAATAATCTAATTAGTATGAAAAAGACAACCCTGCTACCAATCTTAATAGCGGCCGCGACAGTTTTCGGTTGCTGTAAAAGCTATTGCGATATAGACCGCCGCGCAGTTGTAGACAGAAACTCGCCCCAAACCAGCTCTTTCAGCCCAAGTTCCCCCGCCCAAGTCGGCAACGGAGAGTTCGCGTTCTCAGCCGACATAACAGGGCTCCAGACATTCGCTCCCTTCAATACGATGTCGCATTGGGGCTGGCACTCTATGCCGCTGCCAAAAGGCGCAAACCTTGCGGACTTCAAAGGCTCCTACCTAGATTGCGGCGGAAGAAAAGTAAACTATTGCACTCCCGACGAATCCGATAAAAAGCAGAAAGAGCTTGGCGCTTACCTCGCCGCAAATCCGCACAGGATGAATTTGGGGCGCATAGGATTTGAAATTAAAAAGAGCGGCTCCACGCCCGCTAAAGCCGAAGATTTAACAAACCCGCGCCAAAAGCTCGACTTGTGGAGCGGAATCCTGCAAAGCAGGTTTGAAATAGAGGGCATACCGGTGGAAGTTAAAACCGCCTGCCATCCGCATAGGGATATCGTATCCGTGCGCGCAAAATCTGAACTTTTTAAGGACGCCTCAATTCGTGTATTTATAGAATTTCCCTACGGAGAGGAGAAATACTACTCTCAATACGTAGGCAATTTTGACGCCCGCCAAAAACATTCCACGCAAATCGAGAAATCCGAAGGCAAGTCGGTTTTGCTATCCAGAGACGTAGACGATTTTCACTATTACGCGGCGATAAGAATCGATTCCAGCGCGGCTGTCGAAGCCGACAAAACCAACAAGCACAAATTTTACATAACCCCTTCCGGCGGCACGCTCGACTTTGTCTGCGAGTTCTCAAAGGAAAAAATCGACACAAAAAAACTCCCGTCCGCCGGAGAAGTCGCATCGGCAAGCGCAAAAGGCTGGGAAGAATTTTGGATGTCCGGGGCGGCGGTGGATTTTTCGCAAAGCTCGGACGCGCGCTGGCGAGAACTCGAACGGCGTGTAGTGCTGTCGCAATACCTTATGAAAGTAAACGCTTCTGGTTCGCTTCCGCCGCAGGAGAGCGGGCTTGTATGCAATACTTGGTATGGAAGATTCCACTTCGAGATGATATTCTCCCACCTCTACCACTATGCGCTGTGGGACAGATGGGAATTGGCTCTCCCCGCCCTATCGGTCTACGAAAAATTTTTGCCGACATCCATAGAGCGAGCAAAAAAGCAGGGATACTCCGGAGCGCGCTGGCCTAAATGCACCGCCGACATCGACCGCGAATGGCCGCATCCAATACATGCCACTCTCATATGGCAGCAACCGCACCCGATTTATTTCGCCGAAACCGACTACCGCCTGAATCCTTCCAAAGAAACTTTGGCAAAATGGAAAAACATAGTATTTGCAACCGCAGATTTTATCGCCGACCTGCCTGTGGAAGACAAAAAAACCGGTATTTTCAACTTGGAACCTCCGCTTTTTATCGTCTCCGAGAACACGAATTTCCTGAAAACCCGCAATCCGGCTTTCGAGCTTTCATACTGGCGATACGCTCTGCGGACTGCGCTCGAATGGCAAAAGCGCCTCGGACTTCCCGAAAATAAAAAATGGCGCAAGGTTTTAGCCAACCTTGCCCCGCTGCCGGTCCAAGACGGACTGTATGCTACACATCAGGGAATAGAAAATATGTGGACAAAATTTAATTTTGAGCACCCCGCTCTAATTGGAACATTTGGGCTCCTGCCCGGCGACGGCGTTGACAGGCGGATATTTTCCGAAACCTTGAAAAAAATAGAGCAGACATGGAATTTCGAACGCACTTGGGGCTGGGATTTCCCAATGCTCGCAATGGCAGCCGCGCGCTCTGGAGATTCGAAAGCGGCTGTGGATTTTCTTCTGCACAACTCAAAAGGCTTTCAGTTCGACGCCCACGGGCTCGCCACCGGAGGCCCTTTCCCATATATGCCGTCAAACGGCTCGCTGCTTGCGGCCGTTGCGACGATGGCGCAGCAAAATCTCTTTCCATCGGATTGGAAAATAAAAGCCGAAGGATTTAACCCGCACCAATAGAAATGAATTCCGACCAATCTGTCCAGCAATCCCCAAACCCAGAAGAATTCGGCGAAACCGCAGGGCTCGTCGATATGGCAGTGTTTCCCAAATGGATTATTTTTGAGGACGAAAACCTGCTGGTTTTAAACAAGCCCGGATGGCTGGTATGCCATCCGTCGAAAAACGGTCCGCTGTCGAGCCTTGTAGGCGCCGCCCGCGAATATCTCGGCGCGGATGTGCTTCATTTGGTAAGCAGGCTTGACCGCGAAACCAGCGGAGTCGTGGTGCTTGCAAAGAACAAGGCAGCTGCGTCCGCCGCGCAAAAGGCGGTGGACGGCAAAGGATGCGTAAAGAAAAAGTACATAGCCCTCCTCGAGGGACGCCTTGAGGCAACCGTTACGATAAGCCAGCCGCTTGCGGACGACAAGAAATCGCTGGTGGCAATAAAGACCTGCTGCGCAATCCAAAAGCCGAGCGCAAAAAACGCCCTGACAATATTTAAGCCCCTTGCAGTTTCGCAGTCGCCGGATTTCCCGCCCGCGACGCTCGCGGAAGTCGAAATTATAACGGGGCGCAAGCACCAAATCCGCGCGCACGCCCAATGGATGAACCATTGCGTTGTCGCCGACAAGATTTACGGGCGCGACGAAACCCTTTACTTGGATTTCATAGAAAAAGGCTTCACCCAAGAAATGGCAAAAGTTTTGCCAATGAAGCGCCAAGCTCTGCACGCATACTCGATGGACTTCTCAAAAGTTTTCTCTCCCGAACATGTATTTGTGGCGCCTTTGCTTCCGGATTTTATCGAATTTATCGAATCAAGAAAGATTCCCCTTCCGGATTTCCTGAGAAAATAGCCGGAAATAATTTGTGAAGGCAAAGTTGCCTTCTCTGTTTTGCGCTAAAAATTTTTCCGCTGCTTTTGTGCGCTGAGCACGCGCGCAAGATGCTCTTTTTTCGGCGCAAAAAAACGCGCTCCAACCCCAGCCGACGCTATATTTCAAAAAATAAAATCCGCCTTAATCTCTTGAAATTTTCGCTAAAAAAGCTAAAAATTGCCAAATGAAAAAGTTCAAATTTCTTTCGTCCGTATTCTTTTTCCTGTCAATACCGCTACTTTCAATGGCGGAAATTTCCATTCCGAAAATATTCTCCGACCACATGGTGCTTCAGCGGGATATTCCCGTAAACATATGGGGCAAAGCCGATAAAAACGCGGATGTCGAAGTTGAATTTCTCGGCGAAAAGACACAAGCAAAAGCCGACGCCAACGGAAATTGGAAAGTTGTCCTTAAACCGATGGACGCAGTAAAAGAGCCTGCAGAATTAAAAATTTACGAAAACGGAAAACTTTCCAAGACAATATCGGACGTGCTTGTCGGCGAAGTATGGATTCTAGGCGGGCAATCCAATATGGAATGGGTTGTAAACAACACAACCGACGCCGAAAATGTAAGGCAGCGCGCCAACTACCCGATGATGCGATATTTTTTCCAGCCCAGCGAAGCCATTGCCGAAACCGAACAAACCGACAGTCCCGAAGGTTCAAAATGGCAGGAATGCACACCGCAAACGGCGATGTTTTTCAGCGCCATGGGCTTTTACTCGGGGGAACAAATTATGAAAGAACTAAACGTGCCAATAGGATTGGTCAACACGTCGTTCGGCGGAACCGCAATGCGCGCATGGGTTCCGCATTCTGTTATTTCAAAGATTCCATTTTGGCAAAGCCAATACGAGGATTTTGTCGCAAAAAAGGAAAAGTACGACTATCCAGCCGAAGCGAAAAAATGGCAGGATACCCTGGATAAATACAATGCCGACGCAAAAAAACTGGAAGCCGAAGGCAAACCTGTCCCTCCCAAAAACGACTATCTTAAATACAATAAGCCCCACAAAATAACGCCATTAAACTCGCGCGTTACTCCGTCGTACCTCTACAATGCAAAAGTCGCGCCGCTAGCGGGATTTTCTGCGCGCGCGATTTTGTGGAATCAAGGTGAAACCGATTCGTGGGGAAAAACTCTAGACTGCTACAAAGAGCAGCTTGCAACTCTTGTGCAATCATGGAGAGATGCTTGGAAGTACAATAAGATGCATTTTATTTGCGTGCAGCTTCCATCGTATAAGCCCGAAAAATGGCCCGACGTGCGGTGGAATCAATATCTTGCGTGCAAGGAAATGAAAAATGCCCACATTGTAAATATTGTGGACACCGGAACTGAAGACGACGTCCACCCGCGCGAAAAATGCACGGCCGGCGACAGAATTGCAAAAGTTGCGCTGCAAAACATATACGGCAAAAAGAATATAAAGGGAAATCCGCCGGTTCCGAAGTCTTTCAAATATTCCGATTCAGGGGTAAAAATCGCCATGAATTTGCGCGGGGCAAAACGCCTTGAAGGCAAGGGTGAACCGCGCGGATTTGAACTGTTCATAGACGGCAAATGGCAGCCAGCCGACGCAAAAATCAAAGGAGAAAGAACCGTTTTAGTATCGGCGCAAAATCCGTCGGACAACGCAAAAATTGAAGGCGTGCGCTATCTTTGGAAGGGCTGGGCTCTGCCGGACGTCTGGCTATACAACGAAGCGGAAATCCCTGCCATAACATTTGAAAATAAGAAATAACTTAATATCGGACGGGGAAAACAACCCCGTCCGACGCTGCCGCGCACAGCCTGAAAAAGGCGAAAATTGGCAAAGTTCAAATGCCGGGCGTATGTGCCCAATATAATCCGGCTCTATTTAAACTCCAAATACGCCATTTCTTTCTTGAGGCGCAAAGCAGTCCTCCTGCCAGCAGGGACGAACCCGCTTTTACTTTTGATTTTTAGGATAAAGGAAGCAAAATTCTCCGAAAGAAAATTTCGCCGCTCCGACAAGCAAACAGTTCATTTAGATTGTATTTTATCCTCCGCCATAGCGGCCAAAATATAAATTGCCACGCCTATTGTTATGCCGCAATCCGCAACATTAAACGCCGGCCACCTGTAATTGATAAATGGGATATGGACATCTATAAAGTCTATCACATGCCCGTAAAGCGAACGATCGACAAGGTTTCCTATGACGCCACCCGCAAATAGTCCAAGCGCAATTTGCCCAATTTTTGAATCAAACCCAAGATACTTGCGGAAAAACCACATTGCCAAAAGCGCGATAATCGCTATGCTTGTAAGAAGATACGTCCGCCCTGAAAGTATCCCCCAAGCCGCGCCCTCGTTTGTAATGTGGACTATATACAAAAAATTTTCTATTACCGGTATCGGCTGGCTGCTTCCGTAAAAGTGGTAAGTAGGGTTCCCAGACTCCCACGGAATATTGTTTATCACCGCAAGTTTGGTAAGCTGGTCCAATATAAGCACGCCGACCGCCGATATAAAAAACGTCGCGGAAGATAAATTTTTCCCACTAGCGATATTTGAACTTTGAGGCTGCATGGAGATTTATTGGGCGGATGAATCGTCTTCGCCGCCGACTCCGTTTTCGGGAATATCGTACAAATTGCGCTGGCTGGCCTTTATGCGCTTTTGTTCGAGTTCCTTGCGCTCTTGCCCCTCTTTTGTATAGCGGGTAAACGGAATGGCGGACAGGCGTTCGTCTGGAATCGGCATTCCCGTAACTTCGCAAATTCCGTAGGTGCCGTTTTTTATCCGCTTTATAGCCTCGTCGATTTCTGCAAGAATCTCTTTTTCCGTAGAGAGTATATTGTATGTCATATCGCGTTCAAAGCTCTCTGAACCGGCATCGGCAAGATGTTGCCCATAAGACGACAAATCCCCGGAATCCTCCTTCACCGAACGTTTAAGAACCTCTTCCGAACGCTTTTCAACGCCGGCGCTGTGATGTTTCCTTAAATCTATGAGCAAATTATAATACTTTTTCCATTTGCGCGGAACATCTTTTTCTTCAAGCTTCTCGCGAGTTGGAGCCTCCACTGGATTAAATCCCAATATATCGAATATGCTTGCGGGTTCAAGGGGTTTGCGCGGAGCAGGAGGGACGTTTTTCTTGACTTCGGGCTTGGACGCAACCTGTGCCGATTTAGCCGCCTGCGCGCGTTTTTTCTGGGATATGGCAATCTCCTTTGTAATACTAATGGTATTTCCATTTTCCTTTCTTTCCAAATACGCGTCTAAATCCTCCAATGTAAACGCAATCGACTCCGACGATCTAACGTGGGTTTTGCCGCGTTTTTTGACCGGCAAATCTTCAATCGGCTCTCTGTACTTTTGATCGGGTTTAGCCTGTTTAGCGGGAGGTTGTGGAGAAATCTTTTCCTCTTGTTTTTTTGGCGATACCGAAACTGCCGCAACAGAAGCGTTCTTTTTCGAACCTTTTGAAGGCTGCTTTGAAGCCTTTGCGGCAGAGTTTTTTTTGTTTTCCGCCTTCGGGGTGGCTGAAGATTTTGAAACAGTCTTTGTCTTTGGCGCCGACGCAGATTTTTTTGCTGTCGGAGTTGTTTTTTTTGAAATTATCTTATCGTTTTTTTTCACGATTTTTTTCGCTGTCTGAACCGGCTTTTTTTGAACCGGCTTGACTTGCGCTTTCTTTGCAGATTTTGCGGCCGCTTTTACGGGCGGTTTCTTTTTAGCAATATCGGACGGTTTCTTCGCTTTGGATTTTCCGGATCTGGAAGCGCCGCTCTTTGCAGCCGTTTTAGTTTGTTTAAATTCCGATGTTTTCTTTTTCTGTGGCACTTTTGTTGCCGCAGTTTTCTTTGCGTGGACTTTCGCCGACGCCGCGCGCGCCGCAATTTTTTTCAGCGGCTTCTTTTGCGCGGACTTATTATTTGCGGCTGTTTTCTTAGCCGCGCTTTTTTTAGCGGCAGCAGCCGCTTTTTTCCCGGTTTGCGCCGCCGCGCGCGCCGGCGTATTTTTTTGGGCGGCGCCCGTTTTCTTTGATGACGACTTCACTGTTTTTTTTGCGGTTTTTGCTGCCATTGTTTTTTACTTTCTTGCGGCGGCCATAGCCTCGCGACAACGCGGGCAAACGCCGTTTTCGTCCAAATCGCGGAGAATTCTCCAGCAACGGACGCACCTTTCGCCTTCCGCCTTGTTGGCTTGAACCGCCAATGTTTCGAATTTGCCTTCGACAATTCTCACTGCCGAAACTATAAATATCTCAGCCAAGTTTGACTCGTATTTGCGCAGGATTTTTGCGTCGTCCCCGCCGGAAGCAACCATAATCTCAATCTCTGCTTCAAGGCTCTTGCCTATGGTCTTATTTTGGCGCAATTTCTCAAGTTCTTCATTGACCTTTTCGCGAATCTCAAGCAGGCGTTCAATTGCCGCGTAAACGGCGTCGTCCTTGTATTCGGCGCTCAACTTGGGCCAACTCTGAAGGTGCACGGACTCCATCGAATATTCAGAACCGCACTTCTTAAAAGAATAGGCTTCATCCGCCGTAAAAGTAAGCACGGGAGCGGCAACTTTTAAAAGGATGTCGCTTATTATGTCGATAGCCGTCTGCGACGAGCGCCTCTCGAAAGAATTTGCAGCAAATGTATAAAGGCGGTCCTTGAGGATATCGTGATATATGCGCGAGAGCGTTACCCCGCAGAAATTGTCGATTAACTTGTAAACTTTATGGAACTCGTATGCCGCGTAAGCCTTGTCGGCCTCCTCCGCAAAAATCGCCGCCTTGTGAACAGCCCATTTATCTATTGGGTCGAGTTTCGATATTTCAACGGCGTCTTTTGCTGGATCGAAATCGAAGAGATTTCCGAGTTGGTACATTACGGTATTCCTAAAACCTCTATACGCGTTCGCTACGTGAGACATAATACCGTCAGAAATAGGCATATCGTTCTGGTAGTCCACCGAACTTATCCACATTCTAACGATATCCGCCCCCCACTTGCCGACATACATATCGGAAGTTTGAGGTTTGCCGTTGCTGCTTTTGGAAATTTTCTTGCGCTGCTCGTCGACGATAAATCCGTGGGTTATCACCTTTTTGTAAGGAGCGCGCGCGCGCGTAGCTATTGCAGTCCACAACGAGCTTTGGAACCATCCCCTATGCTGGTCCGAACCTTCGAAATAGAGATCCGCCGGCCAGGAAAGTTCTGGATTGCGAGCCAGAACAGCATTGTGGCTAGAACCTGAATCTATCCAAACGTCGAGAGTGTCAGTGCCTTTTTTGAGAGTTTTGCCGTTCCACGACTCGGGGAGCGAAATGCCGTCTAAAATTTCCGATTCGCTTGCATTGTACCAGAAGTTCGTGCCTAGCTTTTCTACTTTATCGGCAATTGCCTTGATTACTCCCGCGTCCAAATACGCAGCGCCATCGGAATCGTAAAAAGCGGGAATCGGGACTCCCCAAGAGCGCTGGCGGGATATGCACCAGTCGGGGCGGGATTCGACTGCGCCGCGTATGCGGTTTTCTCCGCGCGCGGGGACCCATTCGACAGTTGAAATGGCGTCCAACGCCTGCTGCCGCAAATTGTCCTTGTCAAGCGCCACAAACCACTGGTCCATAGCCCTAAAAATTACTGGAGTCTTAGAGCGCCAGCAATGCGGATATTGGTGAGAGATGCGCGCCGAATGCAATAGGGCGTTGTTTCTTTCAAGAAGCTCCAGCACTTTTCCTGTCGCCCGGCTTCTGCCGTTGTCGTCCTCCAAAACGCTCAATCCCACAAGCTCCGCGGGAATCATTCCGTCGTCGACATAGCAGCCGCCGTCGTCTATCGGAGAATAAATATCCAACCCGTTCTCGAGCCCGACTTGATAGTCTTCCAATCCGTGCCCTGGAGCTATGTGAACCACGCCCGTACCGGAATCCGCAGTTACGTAGCGCGCGCACACAACGCCGCTTAGGCGCTTTATAAAAGGATGCCACGCCGCAAGGCCCTTTAAATTTTCGCCCTTGCCAATCGGCTTTATTTCGGCGTTTTCAAGTTTGCAGTCAGCAATAAACGCCTCAGCCAGAGACTCGGCGACCACAAAATTTCTGCCGCTTGCGGACACAACTACATATGTAAATTCTGGATTTACCGCCATTGCAAGATTCGACGGCAGAGTCCACGGAGTCGTCGTCCAGATTACGATTTCAGCTCCGGGAATTCCCAATTTTTTCTCCGAAGCCTCGTCGAACTTGAACGGCACCCAAACGGAAGTGCTCGTATGGTCTTTGTACTCTATCTCGGCCTCCGCCAATGCGGTGGCGCACGGAATAGACCAATAAACCGGCTTTTTGCTTCTGTAAACAAGCCCCCTCTCAACAAAAGCCGCAAACGTGCGCAATATGTCTGCCTCGTAGGCAGGATTTTTCGTTTTGTACTCGTGCTCCCAATCGGCGAGAACGCCAAGCCGTATAAACTGCGCCCGCTGTTTTTCTATGAATTCGGAAGAAAATTTGGCGCACTCTTCGCGCAATTCGGCTGTTCCGAGTTCCCTTTTCTGCTCGCGCAGCATGCGCGTTACCTTGTGTTCAATCGGCAATCCGTGGCAGTCCCATCCCGGCACGTATGGGGTGGAAAAACCCTTCATCGACTTGTAGCGCAAAATTACATCCTTTAAAATTTTATTAAGCGCCGTACCTATATGGACGTCCCCGTTGGTAAACGGAGGGCCGTCGTGCAATATGAATTTGGGGCATCCGGCATTCTTCTTTTGGATTCGCCCGTACAAATCTGTCTTGCGCCAATGCTCTATTCTGGACGGCTCGCGTTTGACCAAATCTCCGCGCATGGGAAATTTGGTGGTTGGCAAATTAAGCGTGTTTTTCAAATCTGCGTCTGACATTTCTTTGTCTTACAAAAATCGATATTAGAAAGGAAACATATGGTCCCAGATGCTGTCGCGCTTGGGAGGAGTGGTTCTTGATTTTATCCGCTCAACCGGCTCTTCCGATTTCGCGGACTCGGAGGATTCCGCAGAATCCGACTGCACTCCGGCAGCCGACGCCTTTGCGGCTTCGGCAGCTTTGGCGGCGGCAGCGCGCTCGGCGCGGGTTCTTACGCGCGGAGTTTCACGCTGAACCGAAGCATTTGCATCAGGCTTGGCTATCTTTTTCTCTTTTACGGCGTCGGGATTTGCGGCTTGGGCGACAAGTTCGTCGCGCCTAATATGCCGCAGTTTTTTTCTCAAATCGGAGCGTTGGTCGCGCAATTTTTCAAGCATTGCCTCGTCAATCTTGACGTTCTGGCGCTGCTTGTCTTCCATATAAGCAATCTTGGCCTCGACCGCGCGCATTTCGACTTCTATGTCCGTCTTTTTATCCGCGGCGGATTGTGTCTGAGCCGCGACGGAAGTCAATACAACCGCGCCGGTTGCGCAAAGTATGGATGCAATTTTTTTCATAACGCGCGATAAAATCAAAAAGCCCGTTCGTTTACAACCTTTTTTTCAGGGTGGAGCGCCCATTTAAAATTCGCTTTTTCAAAGAGATTTTTCGCCCAAAATCTATCGGCGAGAACTTTTTGATTTTGAGGAAGCATCTGCGGATTTCTTCTGGCAAAGCTTATCGTATGCGAGGCGTTTTTTTACAAAATTCGACACTGTTCCCATGCCCGAATAGGTGTTGTAATACTTCTTGTAATAGGCGCCCTGCGCTGCGTAGTCTCCCGCGGAAGGAATTGGAACGCCGGACTGGGCGTATTTTATTCTAGCAAACACCGCAGCCAAAACGTCGTCGTTCTGCAAATCCTCGAACGATATCTTTGCGCCCCCGCCGAAATATTTTAAAATCGATTCGTATAGAGCCGGATTATTTTTTTTTAGCACCCTGTTTAGAATGTCCCTGAAAGTTCCATATTCTATTTGAAAAAGCCCTATCGCGTCCCCTTCGGAATCTTGAAAACGCGGATTCAAACCGCTTTCGGCAATAGCTGTCGAAAGCAGAATGTCCCGCGCCTGGGGTGAATCGTAAGAAGGGTTTCCGCCGCCGCACTTTGCCAAAAACGAACACGCCCGCCCTATTGCCGATTCGGCCTGCGGCGGAGACAGAGTTCGCTTTGCGCCGGAATATTTTTGGCGCAATTCCTGCAAATAGCGCGTTTCCGCCGCCGTTCGAAAATAATATTCCCCCCTGCGGTTTGATTGGCTGACAGACAAAAGAAAAGCGCATGCCGCCAGCATAGCGGCTAAAAAGCGGTGCGACATAGCCCAATCCGCGATTGTCTTAACCGCGGAAAACATTTCCCTAGCTCCCAATAGAAGCTGCGGAAATAGAGCTTTTCTCTTCTTGTTTTTTTTCAAGGCAAAGCGCAATGGCTAATTTTTTAGAAATCTTTTTCTTATTTTCGGCGTCCGCCAAAGCTCTTTTCGGGAAACCGCCGAACGGTTCAAACGCCCAATTTTGGTGAGCATGGCTGCCGAATAAATTTAGGCGCTTGAAAACTGCGGAGAATTTTCGGCAATGGAAAAAATTCTTCTTCCGTTTGATACCGTGTCTGGCTATATTTCTCTAAGAGAGCGCAAGAGAGCGATTTCCCGCGCGTATCCGTCGGGATCGTTCGGGGTTTCAAGGTAAAACGGCAGGCAGCTAAGTTTGGGATGGTTTATTATTCGCGCGACCGCTTCCAACCCTATAGACCCCTCGCCTATTTTTGCATGTCTGTCTTTGCGCGAATTGAATGGCGTCATGCTGTCGTTTAAGTGGATTGCTTTCAGTTTTTCCAAGCCTATTTCAGAATCGAACTCTTCAAGTACGCCGTCAAGGTTGCCTACTATGTCATATCCGGCAGAATATACGTGGCAAGTGTCCAAACAAACGCCAAGCTTTTGGTTGAGCTCTACTTTTTCCATAATTTCAGCAAGCTCCCCAAAACTCGACCCAACCTCGCTTCCCTTTCCCGACATAGTTTCCAAGAGGACGACCGTCGACTGCCCATCAAAAAGAATTCCATTTAGCAATTCGGCTATTAGGGAGATTCCCTTTTCTCTGCCTTGCCCAACATGGCTGCCGGGATGAAAATTGTAATAGCTGTGGGGGAGATTTTGTTGGCGCAACAAATCTTCGCCCATTGCCGCGCGCGCAAAATCTCTCAAGCCAGCGTCCGCCGAACAAGGGTTAAATGTGTACGGGGCATGGACAAGAAACGGCGCAAAACCGTTGCTCCCGGCAATATCCAATAGTTTGTCGGCGTCTGATTTGTCGAACTCTTTCGCGGCTCCCCCGCGCGGATTCCTGCTGAAATACTGAAAGGCGTTAGCGCCTATTTCCAGCGCCTGAACGCCCATCGACTCGTATCCTTTGGAAAAGGAAAGATGGCAGCCTATGTAAAAAGTCTTTTCGCCCATATTCACCCCAATTTTAAAATACTATCCGCCAACTCCGGACAAAGTTTTGCTATTTCAGCGGCGTTTCCGGCGGCAAAATCAGAATACTCAAAAGACGGGGCAACCGTCGCGCCGCACAACGCCCAAGCCCCGTTGCAATCCAAATGTTCTGCGCCCTCTGCCGACGCTATTTGCGCGCCCATCCAATGTCCCGCAGGCACTGTAAACTGCGGAACCTGCCCCAACTCCAAGCGCGCGCCGAGTTTCACGCGCTTGCCTTCCCCCGACGGCGAAACTACAATCAGCTCAATAAAAACGCCAGTATCGCTTGAAGCGTAAAAATGCCAAGTCTCGTCAAACCTTACCGAATGCATTTTTGAAACATCAGTCGAACCCAACAAATAATAAATCGACGTTGAAGCTGCATACGCGCTTTTCTTTCCCGCCTCGCCGCGGATTTCAACCGGCGTACTTGAACGGTAAACCTCCCTAAAATATCCGCCTTCGATTTCAAGGGGAACCAAGCCCAATTTCTCAATGATTTGCCGTTTTGTCATTTGAATCTTCCTCCGTTTCGCTTTCTCTGTAAATGCATATATCCGCAAGGTTGCGGTACATTCCTTTAAAATCCAAACCATAGCCGTAAACAAATTCCGACCCAGCCTCAAAACATTTAAAATCTGCCTCGACCGCGCGCTTGCCCGAAAACCTCTTTGAAATCAGCACGCACGATTTTACGCTTCTTGCCCCGGCAGATTTCAACGCCTCCAAAAGCGCGCGCATAGTGCCGCCCGTATCCAAAACATCGTCCACAACTAAAACGTCCCTGTCTTTAAACCGCCGAATATCCCCTTGCAGAACGGGCTCTCCAACAGGGGAAAGCGCGTCGCCGTAAGACGACACCCTTATTGATGATACCCTTGTTTGCAAGTCTGGCGGAAGCGCCCTCAACAAATCCGCCGCAAACATTACGGCGCCCTCTGCAACCCATAGAACGTCCAAACGCCTTATTCCATTCGATGAAACATAACAGCTTATTTCAATCGCGACTTTCTCGACAGCCGACTTTATTCTGGCAGAATCAAATAATATCTCCCGTTTTTTCAAATTCATAAATATTCTCAAATATTGCTATTCTAGGCTTTTTCCGCGCTCTGCCCAACGCCTGGCAGCGGTTTTTGCCGCCGAGATGTACGGCGGAAGCTTTCCATAAAGTTCGCGCATTATGTCGTCTTCAGACACTCCTTTTTCAAGCAGCTTTAAAGTCTCATACATCGCCAACGCCCTAAGATTGACAAGTTGCGGAACGTTTAGGCGCAAAAAAGTTATGGATTCTTCCGCCAATCGAATATCTGCCGCATCCTTCAAATCTGGATTCACCAAAATCTCGCCGCTGAAAGAGTAGAAGAAAAGCCGTTCGCACTTGGAGTCGTACGGCGAAACAACCTTATGCGAGCCGCGCGCGTGTCCGCAATGGAGAATGCTGGAGCCCATATTCGAAAAATCGCTTCCCGAGAGAGCGTGAAGTTTCTCGTACTCGCTGGGGTCGCGTATGCACGACGCCGCCATATTCGAGTAGTCCATAGTCCGCTTTGAAAGCCCCCCCAACTGGGGCTCTATATGCTCTATGTGGGATGTATTTTTTTTAATGCGGCTTTCGCAATAGCAGCAGAGAAATTTCTGCCGCCGCACGAGGGAGTCTTTGAGCGCCGCCTTTGCGGCGGAATCCCTGAACCTGTCGTATCCCGCGCCGGAATGCCGGCGTTTCCAGCGCTTAAAACTGTCTGGAGCCTCGTTTTCTGTAGGAGTTGGTATGCGCCGCATAAACTATCTCTATTTGGGCGCAGACAATGCGCGGTATATGTACTCGGCCCTAAGCAACTCCGGATCGTCGGGCAGAATATCGGAAAGTTCGTCGATAAGCCTGCCGGCAGCCCCGAACTTTCCGCGGTCTATATAATCGTAAATGCTTTTGAATTTCGCCTCCACAGACTTTTCGCGCCTAGACTCCATTACGTTTGTCAAAATGTCGGCGGGATTTCTGCCGTACTGCGAATCGACGCGCTCGAATTTGCAACCTCCGGGGCCAGACGTCAATCTGTAGGCGACCTTCGCAAAAGACAAAACCGTCGGGGAATGCGTGGATATTATAAACTGCGTGCGCGGAAATATTTTTGGAATTTTTTCTGCTATTGCGGCCTGCCAAGACGGATGAAGATGGATGTCAAGTTCGTCGACAAGAATTATCGCCTCGGTTTCCAGAGGATTGGACTTAAACGGATTTGCCACCACCATCCTGAGAGCTATGTCGGCAATGAGAGCTACAACCGCCTTTTCTCCCTGCGATAGAAACGACGCCGGAACATTCTTTGCCGACAAAAACAACTTGCCGTCCTTGACGCAAAAAGAGCCGAACTCCGGAGATATCTCCGCGAGAGCTTCTTTAATTATGCGCAAAAACGCATATTTTTTTTCTATTTCAAGCCTTCTTTCATTTCCTTTTTTCAAAGGCATTTGCGAGGCCTCGTCCATCTCGGCGTCGCGCGAAAGCGACATTTTTACAAACCAATCGGCAAAAGACTTTATATCGGTGCCAGCATCGAAAGCCTTTGAATATACGCTTTCGCGGGCGGAAGAAGGGAGCGGAGACGAAAAGCCGATAGCGTTTCTGTCGGCGCCGTAATACGCAAAAACTGGAATCTCCGCGGAAACCCCTTCTTGCGAATCCAATAGAACCCTCATATCCGCGCCAAACGCCTCCGCCGCGCGCATTCCATCCGGCCTAGACTTCTTGTGCGAGCCTATGTATTTGCACATTTTCAATGTCATAGGCTCTCCATTCGCATTGCGCAGCGACATTTCCAATTCGGCATATTTTGAGCCGTATGTAACGTCGGTATATTTTATTTTTTTTCCCGCTTTGTCCATTGAGGAAATTTTTACGGGAAGCCACGACAGCATTATGGCTATCGCCTCCAAAGCCGACGATTTTCCGCCGCCGTTCATTCCCGCGAACACAGTAAGAGACCTGTCGAAGTCTATGACTTCATCAAGCAATCCGCGAAAATTTTTAAGACTTAATTTTTCAATTACCATCTCTATTCCATTCGATATTCCCAATTTTGCGGAATCGACGCAACCATTTTTTAAACCTAAAAAAATATCCGCCCTTTGGGGCGCGGATGTTTTTTCGCCGCGCGGCAATATTAGCCCGTTAAATATTTTCCCGGGGCAAGCGCGCGGGAAATGCGCCGCTTAAAAGCAAAAGAACTTGGAAACAACGAATATTGGAAAGAAGCGGCGGTTGAAAAATTCCTCTAACCCTATATCGGAAAATAATAAAAAGAGAGAAAACGCAAAAGCGCGCTCTCCCTCTTTTTTCAATTAAATTCTGCTACGTAAAAAAAACGCTCTAAAATTTAAGCAAAGTCGCGCCCCAGGTGAGGCCTGCGCCAAACGCCACAAGAAGCACGTAGTCTCCGCTGTTAATGCGCCCAGAGCGCATTGCCTCGTCCAAGGCTATCGGAATCGACGCCGAAGACGTGTTTCCGTAATTTTCAATGTTTACGTAAACTTTCTCCGAAGGAATCTTCAAGCGCTTGGCGACGCTTTCTATTATGCGGGTATTCGCCTGGTGGGGTATCAGCAAAGCCACGTCTTCGGCTTTTATATTGCAAATATCCAAGACCTCGAGAGCCTTTTCCTGCATTATTTTTACAGCGTGCTTGAAAACCTCCCTGCCGTCCATCTGCAAATAGTGCAGCCTGTCTTTAACAGTTTGCTCGGAAGTTGGCATAAGGGATCCGCCGGCGGGCATGCGCAACATTGCCGTGTCCGAACCGTCCGCGCCCAAAACGTTTCCTATTACGCCGACCCCTACTTTGTCGCTGGCGCTGAGAACCGCAGCCCCCGCCCCGTCGCCAAACAACACGCAAGTGGAACGGTCTGTCCAGTCTATCAAAGAGCTCATTTTTTCGGAGCTTACGACAAGCGCGTTTTTATACACTCCCGACTGCATCATGCGCGTTGCAACTTCCATGCCGTAAACAAATCCGGAACATGCCGCCTCAAGGTCGAAACAGGGAATATTATTGCGGATTCCAAGCTTTGCCTGGAGTATGCAGGCAGTTGACGGAAACATCATGTCGGGATTTACCGTGGTGAGAACTACCAAGTCAATTTCGTCCGCCCGCAACCCGGCGCTTTCAAGGGCGCGTTTAGAGGCTTTAAGGGCCATATCGCTCGTGGCTTCGCCGTCGGCTGCGATGTGGCGGCGCTTAATCCCCGAGCGCCCGTAAATCCACTCGTCGGATGTATCGACGATTTTTGCCATATCGTCGTTGGTTAGGCACTTCTCCGGAACATAGCTTCCGGTTCCCGTTACTACTATCGAATTGGGTTTTGTAAAATTCATTTCTCTGATAAAATAATTGGTCTGAGATTTTAGGCGCGAAACTATGCTTTCCGCGCCGGTTTGAAAAACGGACTGCCTTAAAAAATTTGTAGGCTGCCCGACAATTTTGCCGGACGTCCATTGAGGAATCTTTAGCCGGCCGCCACTTGCAAAGAACAATGCCCTCCGGCCGCTGCCGCCGCCGATTGGCTAAATAAAAAATCACTCTCCGGAAGATTCGCGGGTTTTTAAAATTTCGCGCTCCTTTTCATAAGCCCTTGCCTTGTTTTCCTCCACAATGGAATTGAGCCTATGCACATCCTCCTTTATGCGATCGTTCATGCGCTTGCGCAAACAGCGAAGCGTTATTTCCAAAGCCCCCGCAATTTGCTTGCGATTGCTGGAACCGTGAGCCTTTACCACAAGCCCGTTAAGCCCAAGCAAAGGAGCTCCCGAAAACTTGTCTATGGGCAGGCGCTTTTTCATGTCGACAAAAGCGCCGCGCGCCAGAAATATTCCAAGCTTGCGTATCCAAGACTTGTATATTTCCTCCTTTAAAATGTCCTTAAACATTCTCGCGGAACTCTCTAGAGACTTCAAAACCAAGTTCCCAGTGAACCCGTCGCAAACAACTACGTCGAAATCTCCGTCGAAAAGATTAAATCCCTCCAAAAGCCCCCTGTAATTTATTACGCCCTCCTGCGATTTGAACAGCCTATGGGCGGTCTGCACAAGCATATTGCCTTTGCCGTCCTCTGTTCCGTTGCTTAAAAGCCCAACGCGCGGATTCGACACACCCAGGGCGACCGTCGCGTAATTCGCGCCCAAAATCGCGTTGTCGACAAGGCTCTCCGGCTTCGGATCGGGAGAGGCTCCAACGTCTATCATTACAAAATTTTTGGTTTTTCCGGGAATTACAGTGCCCAGCGCCGGGCGCTCTATCCCCTCCATAGTGCGAAGCTTTATTGTGCCGCCCGCCATGAGAGCGCCGGTATTGCCGCAACTCAACACTGCGTCGGCGGAGCCCAACTTCACTATTTCTATCGCGCGCATCATTGAGGAATCGCGCTTGGACTTTATAGCCTGTATAGGCTTTTCGTCCATTTCTATAACTTCGGAAGCGTGGTAAACTTTAATCCTAGACTCTCTTATCAGATTGTGCCTAAGCAGCATAGGAGTTATAACTGTCTCGTTGCCGACTATTATAATCCCGTAGTTAGACTTGTCTTCAGAGAGCGCTTTTTTTACGCCAATAATCAACTCTTCAGGGCCCATATCCGAACCCATTACATCGACTGCGACTGTTGGCGTGGAATTGTTCACTTAAGTCAAATTATTCCAAAAGCGCGGATAATCCCCGCCGCCGCCGAAATGAAATTCCGAAACTCTGCGGCTGAAATCCTCCATATTATATCAAGAAAAACGCGGGAGTTATTAATGAAAATAATCCCGCATTGCAACTTAAAAAACTTGTCGAGCCGGTCTCCTAGACCTTTACGCTCACGACCTGGCGGCCGCGATATGTTCCATTGGAGGGGTTAACCCTGTGCGGAACAAAGAAAGAACCGTCAGTCGGGTCTTTAGCCAACTGGGGAAGCTCGTATTTGTTTGCCGCGCGGCGAATGCGCGTACGTTGTTTTGACTGTTTGCGTTTTGGTTGACCCATTGCTTTGCCTTCTAAAAATTATTAAAGAGAGGAAAACTTAAATTCGAGTTTCAGCTTGTCAACATTTTTTTTATGGCTCTTGCCGGGCGGATTGAATTTCACGGTTTGCCGGCAGATTTCTCAAGGCTCTAAATACAAGCAGGAAAGGCAGAAATATAGTGTTCAGAAAAAAAGCCGCAAAAATGAAATCTATTGCCGGCGAAACAAGAAATTCGATTTGCCGGCTTCCGCCAGCGCCTGAGTTTGCAATCGCAACCGATGCGATTATTCCAGTATAATATAATACGATAGACGCAGTTCCCGATAGGAATGCCGCCAACGCCGTAAGTAGCTTGCCGGCAATATCGCCATTTTTATCAAATACTTCAGACGTGAACCAAATCAGCCCAAACGCCGTTGCAGCGGAGAGAGCTGCGCCCACCGTTTGAAAATCCAGAAAATCCCCAAAAAACACCTCCGCCTTCATCCATCCATCGGCGACGCCCTTTGCATTAAAGTGGGTGGCAATTTTTGAGCCGCCAAAAGGCTCCATTGCCGCCGACTGATAGCTTAGACATAGCCATACCGCGAGCAAAAGCAAAATAGAAACAATAGCCATCGCCGAATTGCCGCCCAATAATCCAACCGTTTGGGTGTTGTAATCGACTCCGTCTTTTTCCGATTTGCAAACAAAATATGAAAAAGCAAGAGAACCCGCGCACAGCCCGACTATCAGCACAAAAATATTGTAATGCAGCCCGATATCGCCCGTAAATATGGCAGGGGACGCCGCGGCGAGAACTATTGCTCCCATATACCCTCCATACTTGTGGACAATTCTCCAAGTATTTTTGGAATACATGCTCCACGGGCAGCGTATGCCGTAAAGCCCGTTCATAGGCACAAACATCATGCCTATCATAAGCGGCAGCAAGACAAGAACAAATATATAAAATACCGAATCCATAAAGGCAATCACTCCACAGTACAACTCAACTATAATAAATATAATTTTCCAGCCGTTTCTTTCAAGTTAAAACAAAGCTATTCCGGTGGAATAAATCCGGTTTGCAGTATTGCGCAAAGAAAACATCTTTTTTTGTGCACCGCACAGAAAATCCAATACTGGCGTTTAGTATATATCAGAAATCTCCCAGCAAATCTGAAATTCTTCCTAAAAACGCGCTCCGCTATCAACTTTCCTCCAACAAACAAATAAAACTTCCCATATTCAGACAAATCCAACTTCCCTACAGCAAATAAATTCCACTTCCCATATGCATAGTCGTTAGAATATACTTCGATGTTTTTCTTCCCGTCTGAAAATAAATCACACTTCCTATCTGCAAATAAATAAAACAAAAAAAACGCGCCGCAAACCGGCGCGCTTAAAGACTTGTTGCTAAGAAATAGTTTTAAAGGAGTCCGGGAATTGAAAATCCGCCCGTTACCTTGTTCATTTCCTCCTCGCTCTTTTGCTTGGCTTTATCGGCGGCGTCCTGGACGGCGGCTACAATGGAAGCCTCCACGGAAGATACGTCCTCCTTGAGAAATTCCGGATCCAACTTTATAGACTTCAACGCGCCCTGCCCCGAAACTACGGCTTTTACCGCGCCTCCGGCAGCGGAACCTTCGACTTCAAGATTTGCCAATTCGCTCTGTACGGCTTCCATGGCTTTTTGCATTTTTTGCGCTTGCTTTAATAATTTACCTACTCCTGGCATAGTTTTACTTTGTATTGGTTGTTCTTTTTATAAACGTTTTACTGTTAAAAGGGTCAAGTCGTCAAGATATTCCGATTTGTGGGTGAACCGCTCCACGGATTTCATTATCTCGCGGGTTATGTCTGCGGCGCTTCTCTCAAACATAGTTGAAACAGTATGAGCAAGTTTCTGGGCGGAATACTCGTTGCCGTTCTTATCTACGGCCTCAGTTACGCCGTCCGTATAGAGAACAAAAACATCCCCGTGCTTGAAATCCACAGTTTTATCTTCTATCGACTCGTCAAAAAGTTCCGAATCCACCATTCCAACCGCCATTCCTGAACTTTTTATCTTGTGCGCGACGGCCTCGTAAGAATCGACCTGCCGGCAAAGCAGAGGCTGCTCGTGCCCGGCGCGCGCAAGGGTAATGGTTGAATTGCGAATATCTATAATGGCATAAACCATAGTAATAAACATATCCGAACGCATGGCGGACACCATTTCCGCATTTAGAGCCTTTAAAGCCTCCGACGGTGAAGAATAGTTTGGCGCAATATACCGCAAAGTAGTTTGGCAAAGCGCCATCAAAATCGCCGCCGAAACGCCCTTTCCGGAAACGTCCCCTATAAGCACGCCAAGCCTGTCGTCTTCAAGTTTAATAAAGTCGTAAAAATCGCCGCCTATAAGCTTCTGCGGACGATACTTAACCGCAAATTCAAGCTCGTCCGATTTTGGCAAATGCGCGGGCAGCAAAAAGCGCTGAACGCTGCTTGCAAGTTTCAAATCAAATTCCAACTTGCTTTTTTCTATTAAAGCGGAAACCGCCTCGCTATTGTGTATCGCCAAGCCCGACTGCTCACCGAGGGATTTCGCCAGCGAAAAGTCCGTCTCCGTAAACGGCTTTCCGCTTATGGGATTGGCGACTGCAAGCACCCCGTAAAGCTGTCCTCCGAACACCATGGGGACGACTATGATGCTGCGCACTTTAAACGATTCGTCGTCGTGTTTGATAACTCTGGGATCCTTGGTTCCGTCTTTAATTAGAACCCCTTTAAACGACGCCGCGACTTCGCCGACCACGCCTTCGTTCGGTTCTACTGTTTCTTCCGCCATGGCGTTTTCCAAGTACTCGGAACGCAGCTGATTGGCCTTTTGGCTTGGAACTTTCGAAACCTGTGGGGGAAAAAGCCCCTCAACAGCCTTTGCCTTTAGTGAACCGTTGGGCTGTTTTTCGTAAACGCACGCGCTCATGGCTCCGCAACTTAAAGCCGTGGCCCGCACTATGTGGCGGTAAAGTTTTACGCGGTCGGCGTCGGCGCTGATGTCCTCCGCCGTCTTATGGAGAAATTCTATGACAATATTTTTTTCGTCGCGGACTCTGTCAATTTCATCCCTTAGAGAAATCACTTGAAAACGATCATAGCAATACATTACAAACATCGCCACCGCGAGCAACAGACATAACGTACTGATTATAATGTATATCATCGTCCGGTCATTCCATCTCTTTTTTCAGGAAAGTAATGACATCCTCGAATTTGGAAAGGTTTGCGGAATCCGCCGCAACTAGATTTTCGTGTGCCGAAAGAATGCCTTCGGTAGTAGCGTTGGTGGCGGATAGCTGTTCTTGCGCTGTCGCGCTTTGCACAGGAGCGTCAATTATTGTAACGATTTTACCAAGCCCGAGGTTTTCTATGAGTTCGCCGTTGCGCTCGTTGAGACCGGCAAGCGACAAACTCCCGCCGAGCTTGCGGAGGCGTATTGCCGCCCCCGCAACCATGCCCAAAAACGTGCTGTCCATACCCGTGCATTGGGAACAATCAACCGTAACGCTCCGGCATCCTTTCTCTATGACTGTCGTAAGAAAATCGCCGACGCACCTGCAGTTTATATAGCTAGCCTTGCCGACGACCGCCATTGTCGCGGAATCGCCGGAAACGCTTACCATATATTTTATGTTTTCCTTCATCTAAAAGAATATCGTAAAAATAAGCAATGTGGATTAGTCGCCCAAAATTTTCTTCAAAACATAAGGCAGTATACCCGAAGCTTTGTAATATTCAACCTCAATCGGCGTGTCTATTCTCAAAACCAGATTTGCGCGATTTTGGCTTCCGTCCGGATTTTTAACAACGAGAACAGCTTTTTGCGATGGGGAAACGCCATTTTCAAGGCCTTCAATCGAAAACACTTGCTCTCCGTTAAGCCCAAGCGTCTGGGCGTCTACATCGTCTTCAAACTCGAACGGGAGAACCCCCATGCCTATGAGATTGCTTCTATGTATGCGTTCAAAACTCTTTGCCACAACCGCGCGGACACCCAGCAGGCGCGTGCCTTTTGCTGCCCAGTCCCTGGAACTGCCCATTCCGTAGTCTTTGCCGCCGAACACTATCAAGCCTTCGCCGCGTTTTTTGTAAGCTTCGCAGGCGTCGAAAATCGGGACGTTTTCGCCTTTGCCGTCAATTTTCGTGTATCCGCCTTCGACTCCTTCGGCGATGGCGTTTTTTATGCGGACATTCGCGAAAGTTCCGCGCGTCATAACCCTGTCGTTGCCTCTGCGCGAGCCGTAGGAATTAAAATCCTTTTGCTCCACGCCGTGTTCGCGCAAATATTTTCCGGCAGGGCCGTCAGCCAGTATTGAACCCGCGGGCGATATGTGGTCTGTGGTTACGGAATCGCCTAAAATCGCCAGCGGACGCAGATTCTCCAAAGATTCCGGCTTTGGATTTTCCATTGAGAATCCGTCAAAAAACGGCGGATTTTGAATGTAAGTGCTGTTTGCATCCCATGAATAAGTATCGCCAGTTCCGCTTTGAATATTCTGCCATTGTTTAGGTCCGGACATATCGGAGTAGCGAACCTTAAACATTGCGCTTTTTACGCTAGATGCCACCGCCTGCGCGACTTCCGCCGAAGTCGGCCAAATGTCAGTAAGGAACACATCCTTTCCGCATGGAGTTTTTGCAATCGGCTCGCGGTCGAAATCTATATCGATTCTGCCGGCGAGGGCAAAAGCCACCACCAGCGGCGGGCTCATCAAATAATTTCCCTTCAAAAGCGGATGCACGCGCGCCTCAAAATTCCTGTTTCCGGAAAGCACGCTGACGCAGAAAAGGTCTTTAGATTTTACAGCGCCGGAAATTTCGGCGTCAATCGGGCCCGAATTTCCTATGCATGTGGCGCATCCGTAACCCGCCAAGTTAAAGCCTATCTTGTCGAGAGCGTCCTGGAGCCCCGCCTCTTTTAAATAGTCAGTAACAACCCTAGAGCCGGGCGCGAGAGTCGTCTTTACGTAGCTCGGCGGTTTTATTCCCAAAGCCGCAGCCTTTTTCGCCACGAGCCCCGCCGCAATCATCACGGAAGGATTTGAAGTGTTTGTGCAGCTTGTGATGGCTGCAATCAGAACGCTTCCATTTTTTATTTCCCCCTTAGGCGTCGAAGCCGACACGCCCGATTCCTTGCCGGAAGTTTCCAAAAGTTTTGAGAACTGGCTTTTTACATCGGCGAGGGAAATCTTATCCTGCGGGCGCTTTGGACCAGCCACGCACGGCTTTACGTCGGCAAGGTCAAGCTCGACCACTTTTGTGTAGTCGCATTCGCCCTTGAGGGGAATTCCAAATATGCCCTGTTCGCTGTAATAGTCTTTTGCAAGCGCAATTTGCTTTTCGTCCCTTCCGCTCAGGCGCAAGTATTCCAAAGTAGTTTCGTCGACGGGGAAATATCCCATTGTAGCGCCATACTCTGGAGCCATATTAGCGACCGTTGTCCTGTCGGCAAGCGACAAGTTGCGCGCGCCCTCTCCGAAGAACTCGACAAATTTGCCCACGACTTTTTCATCGCGCAAAATTTTAGTAACATGCAGAGCCAAATCCGTGGCTGTAACCCCCTCTGCAAGCCTGCCTGCCACATGCACGCCCACGACTTCCGGCACGCGGAAATATACGGGTTGACCAAGCATTCCGGCTTCAGCTTCAATGCCACCGACGCCCCATCCGACGACGCCCAAGCCGTTTATCATCGTCGTGTGCGAATCAGTGCCGACGAGCGTGTCGGGGTAAAAAATTCTCTCCCCGTTTTCGCCTTTTCCTTCAAACACAACCCGCGCCAAATATTCAAGATTAACCTGGTGTATGATGCCGGTCGACGGGGGAACAACAGAAAATGTTTTAAACGCCTGTTGGCCCCACTTGAGAAATTCGTAGCGCTCCTTGTTGCGTTCAAATTCTTTTTCGAGGTTTTTTTCATAGGCGTCGGAAGTTCCGGCGACATCCATTTGCACGGAGTGGTCGACAACCAAATCGACCGGCACCAGCGGCTCGACAACCGCCGGATTTTTATTTTGCGCTTTTGCGGCGTCGCGCATCGCAGCCAAATCGACCAGCAGCGGAACTCCCGTAAAATCTTGAAGGACGATTCTCGAAACCACAAAAGGAACTTCGTAGTCTCCAGGCTGCGACGCAGACCAAGCCGCCAATTTTCTTACGTCGCTTTCGCTTGCGCGTTTTCCGTCGCAATTGCGCAATACGCTTTCAAGGACTATTTTTATGCTTACCGGCAGGCGCGAAGTGTCAAAACCCGAATCTTTCAGCGCTTTCAGGCTATAAATATAGCCTTCTGCGCCGGCGGCAGCCGACGAAAATTTTTTGAGAGTGTTTAATGGATTGTTCATTTTGCGTAAAATCTTTCAGCTGATGGTAAATTTTTATGTCGAATTCCGCCCGTTCTCAAGAAAGACGGAGAATTTTATTAGAACAATAGTAGATTGCGCCTTGAAAAAATCAAGAAATATGCCAATCGAAATAAAAAATCTCCCCCTTCCGAAAGAATCTTCGCATTGAGCGCCCTTATTTTTCATTTTAGGCGCGGGAAAAAACAAACCGGCGAAAAAACGCCTTCGGAGCAAAGCCGTTTAATGCGCGCAAAAGTTTTTTTGCTTTTGTCGGGAAAGAACAAAGAAGATAAAAAATAATTTCCGCCGATAAACAACCCTGCAAAGCCCAATTATTTTCTTTTAAAATTTCGTTTGCCTGCAAGAAAGTTTGCGCAAAACCGAAAAATGCGAACCGTTTTTATTTGAATTTTGCACGCACCGTTGAAATTTGCCAAAGCGCAAACAGAAGGTCTGCAAAAGATTTTACTTTCTTTTTTGAGCGGAATTTTTCGCAGAAGATTTTTCCGCCGAGACCGGGGACATAAACGCCCGCGCGTTTTTGCATCCGGAGAAAGATAAACCGCTAAACGTTTTTCTAAATTTCCCGCTCTCTCTGCTCGTCCAGCTGCACCAAACATTCCAGAATGGCACGCTCGCCGACCTTCTCAACCTGAATACGCAAATTCTGCTCCTTAAAATAAAGCCTCTCTCCATTTTCCGGAAATCTGCCGAGCCTGAAAGTTATAAGGCCTCCGAACGTCGAGACTTCGTCGTTGTCAAAATCCACATCCAGAAAATCCTCCACCCTATGCAGGCTTGCCTGCCCGCTTATAATATATTTATTTTTGCCGGCCACGCGGATAGACTGGTCTTGAGAGCGGTCGAATTCGTCGCGTATTTTTCCGACTAATTCGCTTAAAGCCGCGTCCAAAGTTATAACGCCTATAATCCCGCCGAACTCGTCTTCCACCAGCGCCATCTGGAGCCGGTATTTTAGCATCTTTGAAAGGGCGGTATCGAGTTTTTCGCTTTCCTTAATTCGCAGAGTTTCACGGCAAATGGACATCAAATCCACCGAATCCGCGCTTTTGCGGGAAAAGATATTTTTTATGTTAACAATGCCGTAGCAATTGTCTAAATCGCCTTTGCAAAGCGGATAGCGGGTATGGCGCGTTTTTTCGGCAAGAGCGATATTTTCTTCCTGCGCCGATTCAACGTCTAGATATACGACTTTGCTGCGAGGCAACATAATATCGCTAACATCTAGATTTTGAAGTCGAAGGGCGTTTTTTAGTATTTTTCCAGTGTACGGTGAAATCGAACCGGCGTCGGAATCCTGCACATGCAGCATTACCGCAACGTCCATATAATCGAAAGGCGTAGAAAAATTTTTCGCGCGCTTTCGATAAATCTTATGCCCAAGCTTGCGCGACATGAACTCCAACGGAAGAAAGAACAAGTGGAATACATAAAAAAACGGCGATATTCTCCTTAGCGCGCAAACCGGATGCCGGCGCCCCCAAGCGGCTAGGGGGATATCGGCAAGCGCGTATTCGAGAAACAAGGCTGCAACCGTCCCGCAAAGGACAATCCAAACAAAGCCTGCGCGAGAGATTTCAAACCCCGCAAGCTCCAATGCAACCGATATTCCGAAGCATAGAGCCGCCGTACCCAGTGCAAAAAACAACTTTCTTCCAAACGGAATTGCCCAAGTCATTCCGCTGGAATTTTCAACGCACAGATCCGCGATGGGGCCGAGATTTCCGAACTCCGTCTTGCGGGTGCCGTCCATTCCCGAAAATCGGTATGCCGCAACCGCAAGCGCATACGCCGCAAAAACGCCCGCAGCCAAAAACGCCGCGAGCATCGCGACAATTGATAAAGCCAACTGCCAATAAGCGTCCACCAATTATAAAAGTTTCTTCAACTCAGCTATGCAGCGCTCGTTCTGTTCCGGTTTCCCGATTGTTATCCTGAGCCAGTCAGGAAGCCCGTACCCGACGTTCGGACGGACTATTACGCCGCACTTTTGCATCTGGACAAACTTGTCGACAGCATTTTCCACTTTCACCATCACAAAATTTCCGCCCTCCGAAAAATACTCCAAACCCAATTCCTCGAAGGCCTTTTCAAACTGCTTTCTGCCCGTTTTGTTGGCTCTGCGGCTCTCCGCGACAAATTCGTCGTCGTCCAAAGCCGCAAGAGCCCCGACCTGAGCCAGAGTATTTACGTTAAACGGCTCGCGGACGCGGTTGATATAGCTTGCCATCTCCTCTGAGGAATAAGAATATCCGCAGCGCAATCCAGCCAAGCCGTAGATTTTTGAGAATGTGCGCAGGCATATTACGTTTCTGCCCTCCGAAATCAGCGGGCGCAAATCCACTTCCTCGTCCTGAAATTCGGTATAGGCTTCGTCGTAGCAAAATACGACGTGGTCTGGCAGCGATTTTACAAAGTTTACAACCTCGTCCTGTTTTACGACGCACCCGGTTGGATTGTTTGGATTCGTCATAAAAACCACTTTTGTCTTTTCGGTAACGGCATCGCTGAGCATATCCAAATCATATTTGAGATTTGGCATTGGAACGCTTACGCACTTTCCGCCGCAGAAAATTGTCGCGAGCTTGTATACGATAAACGACTGCGCGCCAAACACGGTTTCGTCGCCCTCGCCCACAAAGCACTGGGCCACAAATTCAAGGAGCTCGTTGGAGCCGTTTCCTATTGCAAATTGCGAAGGCTTAAGCCCCCACTTTTGCGAGAGTTTCATTTTCAGGTCGTACGATCCGCCATCCGGATAGTAATTGAGTCCGTTCAAATGTTTAGCGACCGCTTCCACAGCTTTGGGCGAAGGCCCCATCGGATTTTCATTCGAGGCCATTTTTAGTATGCCGTCGGGATCAAGCCCGAATTCGCGCGCGACATACTCTATCGGTTTTCCCGTTTCATAAACCGGCAAATTTATTATTTGCTTCTTTACTATATTTTTTAGTTCCATATATAATGACGATATTCAATATAAGAAATTTATTATTTACACTTCGCCCAACATTTGCAAGCGAAGATAACGAATTTAACTGGGTATTTATAATATGCAAATTCTTTGCACAGGAGCAACCGGGCTAGTCGGCTACAATTTTATAAAAGCCGCCGCGGAGGCGGGCCATAAAGTAACGGCGGTCTGCGGGACGCGCGAGCTTCCGCAAATTGCGAATGTTTCGAGCGTAAAATGCGACCTCTTGGACGAACACGCCACGCAGCGCCTTATACTCGACGTTTTTCCGCAAATTATCGTCAATTGCGCGGCAATTTCCAGCCCTGCCGACGTCGACGCCAACCCTGAATTGGCGGAAAAGATGAACACAAAGCTTCCCGAACGCCTCGCAATACTTGCCAACCACGTATCCGCGCGCCTGATACACCTCTCCACCGATATGGTATTCGACGGCTCCTGCGCGCCTTACAAGAATACGGACGTACCAATGCCGTGCACGCTTTACGGGACGACAAAACTTATGGCGGAAAAGGCCGTTCTCAAAG
The DNA here is from genome assembly GCA_944389215.1 of uncultured Opitutales bacterium. Taxonomy (GTDB): domain Bacteria; phylum Verrucomicrobiota; class Verrucomicrobiia; order Opitutales; family Intestinicryptomonadaceae; genus Merdousia. The sequence goes on along the minus strand of CALXLN010000049.1, from coordinate 8,027 downwards.
TATCCCCCGCCACGACAGTCGTCTTGCGCCTTAGCCATGTCAGCGGGAACAGCCTTACCCGGCGCCGCTCCCTGCATGAAAAACTTTTGCTAAACTGGAGTCTGGGCAAAAAGCTAAAGCTGAGAACCGACGAAATAAAATGCCCGCTTTCCGCGGAACGGCTCGCCGAAATGCTTGTCGAAATTTGCGACAGGCCGAATTTGAGCGGAATATACCATTACGCCGGGCTTGAATCCGTGAGCAGGTACGATATGGGCGCGCGAATCGCAAAATATTTCGGGTTAAAACCCGACGAGTTTATAGAACCCGTGCAGGGAGACCGCCCGATGAACCTTACGATGGATATGTCGTGCCTTGCCGCACGCACAAAGAACCGCTCTTGCATGTTCGACGAATTGCTTCCGGAAATGAAAGTGCCCCCGGATTTGGAATCATGGCTAAAATCCAAGACCGGAAAGGCTCCCATAAAGCGGTATAAGCTATGAGCGGAAAATTCGCAATATGCGCGGCGGCTTTTGCGGTTATCGCGCTTCTGCCGTTGCAGGCGCCGTTGGCGCAAACCGCGCCGGCGGGCGCAATCCGCTCTGAGATAAACACCAGCGCATTTAACGACTTCCGCGTAAGATTCCTGCAATCGCGCTTTAAAAGCCTGCTGGACAAATCCGGCGCCTACGCCGGCGCGGTTTGCCTAGCAGAAAACGGCAATGTTTTATTGGCAAAATCTTTTCCGGAATCGCCCGGCGCAAACGCGCAAACATTTCCGCTAGGCAAAAGCTCCGCCGCTTTGTCTACGCTCGCGGCGGCGGCAATGCAAAAAGAAGGGAAGCTTAATCTAAAAGAAAGCGTATCGTCGTTTTGTTCCTACTTTCGACTTTCAGGAAGCGCTTCCCGCGCTAGTTTAGAGCAGGTTTGGAGCGGAGAATACGGATTCGACGAGCACGCAGATTCCCTAGTTCCCCAAGACGCCTCCGCCGCCGAGCTTTTCGATATAGCCGCGCAAATTCCGCCGACTGCGCAAGCTGGAATAAATTCTTCAAAACTCGCGCCTGCGCTTGCGGGTTACGCGCTTGGCTACATCGCCGACAAATCGCAAAAAAACTTTAAGAAGTCGTTTGTAAAAACCGTCCACAACTACGTATTTTCGCCATTGAAAATGGACGGCGTAAAATACCGCGCATTCGACTCTCCGCTTTTTGCTGCAACGGCCTTTGCCCTTGCCGCAAACGACACCGCAAAATGGCTTGCCTGCGAAACCGATCCTTCCCCCAAAATTGCTACGGCACAACTCATATCGGAGCGAAGAAAACCCTCCGGCAAAGAAAAAAAATTTTCAATGGGCTGGATAAAAACTTCCAAAGGCAAAACGGAATTTTCTATGTGCGGAGATTATTTTCAAAACTGCGCAAATATAGTGGCAGTCTTTGCCGACGGGAAAATCGCCGCGGCTTTTTTCGCAAAATCGCAGGATCAGAAATCAGCCTCGCAAGCTTGCGCGGACGGATTGTCGCTGTTAATTGAAATGTTGCAAAATCCCGCTCCACATTCAAAATAAACACCATGAAAGCCATAAAACGTATACTATATTGCGCGCTCTCGGCCGCAACTTGCATTTCAACCTTCGCGGAAGTCAAAGACGCAAACGCGGTAAAACTGGCTTTTCTTGCGCCAAACTATATTTCAAGCCAAAACGCCGCGGCTTTCAACGGAGCCAAAGGCTCCGCAACAGAACTTCAGGCAAGATTCGGCAAAAAAATCGAAATACAATTTATATCCGCCGAAGACTCCGCCGAAAAGCAGATAGGCCAATTGGAAAGCCTATACCTCCAAGGATACGCCGGAGCAGTCGTCCTTCCCGTGAAGAACGCCAAGAACAATATATCGGCAGCCGCCCAGACTCTCGCCGAAAACGGTTTTTTCATTTCCATAGTCGGAGAAGAAATAAACGTCAAACACATAGCCGGATGCGTCGCAACCGATTCAAACAAATTTGCCCAAGCCCTGCGCGAGCAAATATCCAAACTTTCGCGCGGCGCAAAAATCCGCCCCGTATGCTACTTCTACACAACAGGAGAAAAGCAGGAACTAGATTTCTCGGAACAGAAGCTTCTCACGGAATACCTCGCCCCGCATTTCTCTTTCAAGCAGTTTACAGACATTGTGCAGCCGCTTAATCCCCTAAAGCTCATAGCCTTTGAATATTATAGCGTCTATGCTGAACAAAATAAAACAGAAATAGCCCGTTACGACAATTACGGCGAAATATTTTTCTCCCCAAAACTCCTCGCCGATATAGCCCCTATAAAAAAAGACACCGACCGCCACTATGCAATTTGCATAGGAGTTCTCCCCCAATTTGAATTTTTTCTCTCGTCAGGCATGCTCGACGCCTGCATTTACGACGACTTCTATGGCTGGGGATACATCGGCACAAGAATTTTATTGGAGAAAATCCACGCTCCGAAACCTGCGGAAACACCACCGCAAACAAAGCTTCTTCCGCCGCTCGTGGCAACTCCTGAAAATCTGAAAATGTTTGTGGACGACTGGAAGAAATGGCTTAAATAATGGCTTAAATAAAAGGCCGCCCATAAATAGCATGCTTCCGGAAAAAATTGAAATAACGCATAATCTTCGGAAATATTCTCCGGATTTTAATGCGCGCAAGCGTATCCGGTTCCCGATCCCCCGGTTGCCGGAGGGGGAAAACACTTTAAACTCCGCAGATTTAATTAAAAAATCTGCGCGCAAAAATTGCGGCGGAACAAGTTTTACGCAATTTCCGACGCAGCGCCTATGTCCGACTTCATAAGCATAAAGAAATCCGACACAGACTCAGGTTCAAACTCCGGATTTCTGGTTGAAAGGAAAGACGCGCGGGTTCCTTCAATATCGGGACTATATCCGCAACTGGCTTTAAACGGCTTCACGCTGATATACGACGGTGCAATCTGAAATCCGCCGTTTAACAGAAATATATCTTCGCCGAATCGACCATCTTCAAATAGAATTCCATATTCGTTCTTCTGCTCGCCGGAAATAAATCCGCCGGAATATTTGGGGGTGGAAAGCTCCGCGCGAATTCTCTCTTTTGCAGAGCTATTCATATACCAAAACCTGGCCATTGTAGAATCGTAAAACGCAATATAATCACTGCCGTATTTTAAATTTAATCCGTCGACTGCCTTCTTTAAATCGACGCTCCCGGAACACGGCAGCATTCCTAAGCCCGACATAACCGTTAGCTTATAGGGCCTGCCTGAAGATCTCAAAGCGTTTAATATTTTCAAAATATCTTCGCGGCAAGCTTTCAAACGCCCATCCACAGCAGCCTTATTGTCGGCATTGCACATTAAGAAATCGCCCAAGCCGCGCACGCACACAAAAAGGAATTCCGCTCCTTTTGAAATAGAATCAACCGCAAGCGACAAATCTTCCCCTTGCGACTTTCTCCAATCCGACATATAGAAGCTTACGCCGGAATTCTCCAGAACGTCTCGCAGATTTTCGACGGGAAAAAGCCCGCCCAAAGAAGCAACGTCGCGTTTTTGCACAGTATCGAAATACTGAAGATAGTCGTAAGGGACTCGATAAAGATTGAGCCGGCCGCTATATTTGCAAAGGCGTGCAGAGGCCTTCGAAATTGCCTCCCGCACAGGCTTGCGGTTGAATAGACATGCCGGATGCATTCCAGCGCCGAAAAAATACTTTAGGTATTTGAATCTTTTGAACGGGGAATTTTTCCTGTCCAAATAGAAGTCGCAAAAGACTCCGTGCCTTGCAGGAGCCTCCCCCGAAAGCACCGCCGAAAGCGCGGCGGCGGAATATCCCAATTGCGATTTTACTCCGCGCCTGTAGGAAAATACGTCGGCCATAAAATCCGAAGCAGTTTTCCATCCAAGTGCGTCTATATAGATGTACGCTTTTATTTCCTTCATAAGAATTTTCCGGGCTAAATCCGCACAATTCCGTCGAGCCAATGCGGCGGATTAGTTGCGGAGTTTTACAGTTACATTAGTTTCAAAAAAAGAATCCGCACTCAATAAAAAATGCTATTTTAGCGTTAATTTGCGCGCAAAAAAAAACGCCCCGCGTTTTTTTTGATGCTGCCCGCAAGGCGTTTTTCCGCGGCGCGCCTGAAGCGACGCCGCATTTTATAAAGACTCAAATACTAGTTCTTTTTAAGGTATTCGTAGCACTTTACGACCGACGGAAGCGGGTTATCCCATTCGGCTTCGTACTCTATCAAATAGTATCCGTCAAATCCCTGCCTGTCGAGTTCGGCGAGCATGCCCTTCATATCGAGCGCGCCCGTGCCGAATGGAACGCATTGATTCTTGGGATTGCCGAATTCTTTCTGGTCCTTAAAGTGAACTATTGCAATCTTGCCCTCCAAAGTCTTGTACCCAAAGACAGAATCTATGCCGGCGCGCGACCAATGCCCATTATCAGGACATGCATAGACATTCTTGCAGTCTTTTATGAGGTTTTTAACTACGCGCGGATCGTAGTAGTTGTTGGCCTTGTTGTCTGCCGCATGGTTGTGGATTGCCATCTTAATGCCGTTTTCGCCGCAATACTTGTCCCAAAGCGGAATCTGCCATGCGGGCGCCTCCGTGAGAAGGATCGGAATTCCCATTTCCTTGGCAAATTCGCACATAGCCTTTATGCCCGCTTCATCCTTTGCGCCGGTAACTCCGAAGCTTACAACTTCGCAACCGTTGTCGGATATCAGTTTTTTAAGGAACGCTTTTTGTTCCGCGTTCATATGGGGGCCGATTCGCAGTTTAGGATATTTTGCGCTTATGTCCTGCCCGGCTGTAAGACCGAGTCCCGTTATCCCCGCCTTCTTTAAAAGCGGAATGGAATCCTCCAGAGTAAACTTATGGAAAGTGTACATTTGAACCGCTATCTTGCGCGGTTGGGTTGGTTTATCTGATTCGCAATTCGCGGACGAGCATCCTACGAGAACAGATGCGAGAGTTAGAAGAATGAGTAATTTTTTCATAATTTTATATTTTACCGATACGTAATTTTTTCAACAGTTTTTTTAGCCTCACACGGCAATTAAAGCGAATTTAGCCTTTCTATCGCGCGCGCGACTTGCAAGCGGCGTTTTTCTATCGGGGCGCCTACAAAAGTATATTCGGTCATAGAACTTGTTATGGAATCCGGAACCTCCAACAAAGCTTTAAATTCCGCAATTTCTCCGGCCGAAAGCTTTGACGATTTCTGCCCGAGAAGCCGCTTCAATATGCAGAGATACTCGTAGTCCTCTATGCCGTCGCGCAAAATTTCCAGGCGCATGCTTCCTATAATTTCATCCGAAGCCTCCGCTTTTTTTCCGTCTTTGCAGGAGTATGGAGGATAGAAAAAACGCCCGTCTCCATTGCCCCAGGAACTCTTAGCTCCCTTTGGCAAACCGTACCCTATTGCCCAGCTCATTGGATCCAAATACGGATTTTGAACGGAATCGGGATAGGCTGTCTGGCTATGCGAATACGTTACGCTCCAAAACAAGATCCCCTCCACGCCATATTTAAACGACTGCCAAAGCCAAACGCGCAAATCCGTGCCCGGATGGTCTATAAATGCGCCCGCGTATGGAGCCCTTGGATGGGTGCAGACATACCACCATATTTCTTCTCCCTTTTGCTTGCGCTGCGCGCAAACTTCAGGAACCAAGTAGTCTGAAAGCATGCACCAAATATCCGGAAAGCCATAGAGAGCTGGTTCGGGTTGTTCGGTAAGCATAACTTTTATGTCGGGGGCGTTTCGCTTTATTTTAGATATTTCATTTGAGACAAAAGCATAATCCCTCTCTTCAGGCTCGTCGAAATTGTAAGTGTAGAAAATTTTGGTCCAACCTCTATCGACAATATGAGAATTTATTTGCGAAAAATAATCGGCAATCACTGCGGCGTAGCGGGCGTCGCCTTCCTTTATTTCGCCTAGCATTCCCGGATGGCGCTCGTGGAATGTTCCGCCGCCAACACCCTCAACATTTAGAACTAAAGCGTTTGCTTTGTACACATCTATAAGCTCCTTTACCTTGGCGTCGAAATCGGACCAGTCGAATTCTACTTTTGGAGTCTTGGTTTTGTCGCCGCCCGGATAAACAAACTTGTATTTCGGGCGGGTGTCTTCGCGCGCATAGGGCGATATTTTTGCCTGCGCCATCATGGAACGCAGCCGCTTTTTTATTCCGGCGCGCGCCGACGCAAAATCCCTATAGTATGGCGCAAAGCTGTAAACATTGTCGCCGAACGCCGTGCGGATTGTAGAAACGTCCGGAAGAGAAAAGTTAAATACTTCCAACTCAATCGGAATTTTTGATTTCTCCGAGCCGCTTTCTACGCTTAAATATCCGCGGTATATCCCTGGATTTGCGGAATTTGGGACCGAAACCGTAATCCAAATCGGCTGAACCTTTCCGGGCGAAACGTCGAAAATTCCGTTTTTTAAAGGCGGCAGCGGATCCGGCCAATTGCCGCGCTTGCCGTATTTGTCGGTGGTTTTGTCGATAGGGACATAATCCACAAGAAAAATCTCCACGCGGTCTTTGCCTATCTTTGACTTTCCGTCGCCCGACACAAATTCGCCAGTGTCGATTTTCACTTTAGCGCCTTCTTTTGATGCAAACGCAATTTGCGCGCTCTCAAGCTCGTTGCGCGCGCAGCGCAATTTTATCCCCGGAGATTTTTCTTTTGGAATCCCGCAATTCTGCGCCAACTTGTGCATTGTTGAAGATTGCCATATTGCAATATTTTTTAAGCCTGCCGGTAAAATTCTGCCGCCGTCATCGCTGTTTAAGAGGGCGAAATTATTTGCAACGGCGCGATAATCCAAAGTCCAGTCGTAATCTGATATAGATATTTTAAGTTCCGCGGCGCTTTCGAGCTTAAACGGCAAATCGACTTCCGCTAGGTTTTTTCCGCGCTTTAAATCAAGCGGGATTTTTTTAGAAAATTCTTTCCCATTGCGGTTTTTCCCGGTGAATACAATCTGCGAACGCAAATCCGCGGGAGCATCAACTTTAATTTTTATCTTTTTTGAATTTGCGCGCCAAGACTGCCTTTGCACGTCTATAAAACCGCAGCAAGTAATTTTTGCCGCGCCTAAAAGTTCTCCAAAGACCTCTAGAGACTTGTCGTTTAAGGAAGCCTTGTAACTCAAGTTGTCTATCTGTACCATGCTTTTCTTGCCGCGGGCTTTCCCGACTATTTTAATCGTTATTTTTTCGCACGGATATAATTTTTCAGGCAACTTTACCTTGCAGTTTACGCCGTCGGCAAGCTCGCAAACTTTTTCAAATCCGGCGCCATCAGGCGACGCAAAAATCTCCAAAAGCATATTGTCGGGATTGTAGTTCACGCCTACTTCAATTTCTCCGCCGAGCTGCTTTTTTCCGGGCACCCCCAGCGGAAATGCTATCGAAGAACCATCTCCGAAGCACCATCTGTTTGAATTGAAAAAGGGCGAATTTTGCGTTATAGCAACCGGCGGAACAGCATTTCCGAATATTCCCCATTGGCTGGAAAATTTATAAACACCTCCCCGGACAAATTCCATTGCGCCCATGCCGAACTTTGAATCGGACGACAGCGGAAGGTATTCGCGCACGCTTATGCCGCGAAACTTTATCTGGCCGTTATTGCGCCATCCGCCAAGTCTAGCCGTACATTCTTGGATGGAAGGATTGGCGGATGTTGCAAACGCAACTTCAAAATTCTTCCAATCGCTCCCGATTTTAGATATATCGTTATTGACCGCCGACGTGCCTGATACAACAAGTCCCTGGGCGGAGTCGTTTACCGCCGAAAAGCTCAAAACGTAAGCGGAATTAGGTTTGAGCGGCATAGGTTCGCTGTAAAACGCAGCAGCTTCCACTTCAGTTTTTTTCTTTATGGTAAGCTCGCCATCTTCCACTTTCGCGACTTCCGCAGCATTTTCCGGGAAAACGCGCCAGCCTTCTGGGGCCTTAAAAACACCATTTGCGAAAACGCCGGCGTTAAACAAAAATGCTATTG
>CALXLN010000048.1 GCA_944389215.1 uncultured Opitutales bacterium | reverse complement strand
AAAAAAATCGAAAGAATCGAAACCGCAGCCGCGGCTCCCAGGCTGCGCAAAACCGGGTGCTCCGCAAACGCGAGAGTCCCGAAAGCGGCTACTGTGGTAGCCGCGGAAATCGAGACTGCCGCCATTGTTGAGACCGCCGTATTTGGGCGTTCGAATATGAAAAAAACGCCGTAATCCTGGGCGACGCAAACCGCAAATATGACAAAAATTACGTTTATCAGATTTATTGACATTCCCGCAATTGACATTACCGCAAAGGACCAAACCATCCCAACCCCAACGGGTGCCAAAACCGCAATAACCGCACGGAAGCTACGCAGCATGGCAAGCAAATAAACCACCACCGCAGCAAACGCCGCACCGCAAAACCGCAGCATCCAAAAGGACGTCAAATCCGATATATGTTCGCCCATAAATTCCATGTCTATGTAATGCGCGTCGGGGAAAGCTTCTTTGAGGCTGCAAAAAAACGCTTCGGAAGACGAATTTTCGGAGAGTTCGACAAAAGTCGAAATCCAGTGCTTTCCCTCGTGCTCTGTTGTTCTGGATTTAATTAAAGCTCCCAAAATTCCGCTTTTTGAAGGGTCGGATTCTTTTGCCAGCGAATCATTCAGCACATCGAACCCCATTTTAAAAGCGCCGGGATTAAATCCCGTTTCCGCGGCTGCCGCGCGAAAATTCTCCTTGAATTCCGCCATGTTGGTTTCCCAAAAATTTTTCCATCTGTCGCGGTTTAGGCGTACGCTTTTGCAGTCAGGAACTATTAAAGAAACGGAATTGAAACTTTTTACAAAGCCGCAGCCGGATAGAAAATCAGCTAGTTTAAGGTTCTTAAGATTTGCTTCGTCCAAAGTACCGGCCGATACGGCTATAAATTTTTTTGAAATAGCCCCCCCCCACACGGAACGCACAATCGAATCGTCTTTGGCGGCGCTTTCCGAGACTCCGTTAAAAGAAGATATTCTGCCGTCGAACTTCAGGCCGGCTGCAAACGGAACTGCCGCCGCAAAAGCCGCAGCCGCCAAACAAGCAAACGCTTTGGAATGGGACATTAAAAAAGGATAAACCGCCTGCGCCGCGCGTTGAAAAAATTGAAAATTTCTTCCCCGCGGAGCGGGAGCGTTTAATGCAAGAGGCGGCAGCAAAAACAAGCTTGCCAAAGCCGAAAACACAACTCCCGCGGCGCCGAACGCCCCCAACTGCGCAAATTCATCACTTCCGGAAAAACATATTATCAAAAACGCCGCCGTTGTGGTTCCCGCGACAATAACTATGGGTTTTGCGTAAAATTCGGAAGTTTCGCAGGCGGAGTTTTTATCTATTTTATCGAGGCTGTCCAATCTGTAAAGAATGTGGACAGCGTAATCTATGCTGACGCCGATGGCGATTCCGGCAAACGCCACGGCTATCGTTGAAACATTTCCGTAAAATTCGGAAACCGCCCCGAAGGCCGCCGCCGTCCCGAATAGCGAAGGAAGCAATGCAAGCGGCGCAAACCACACGCGCCGAAAGGAGGCCAGGCACAAAAAAAACATCAACAGCAATGTTGCTGCAAGGCATTTTTCAGAATCTTTGCGCGCAATTTCGGCATTATCCGCCGCCATTCTATAGCCTCCGCACCAGGCAATTTCAACGCCGGGATAAGCCTCCGCTACTTCGGACACCACCTGCGCCGCATTTGCAGCAATTTCCGCGCTCCTGACAGAGTCCGACGACGGAAATTTCCCGCGCGCGGCAACCAAAAAATTTTTGCCGTCTTTCGACACAAGTTTTCCGTTTACCGAATCCGCAACGGCAAAATTCCCCGAAGCCGATTTTAACCTGTCGAAAATTACGGGCAACACCCCCGGCACATCCGCGGCAAACGCCTGCTTGTAACCGTATGAAACGGGAGTTAAAAGTTTGCGCTTAAAAAATTCCATGCGCTTTTTAATGGAGTTTTTTGATAAGACCTTTGAAAGAGCTGCTTCAAAATGTTCGTCAAAAAGCGCCGGAGCTGACAGAACGAGAAAAATTAATTCGGAATCCAAATCTCCGAGTTTAGATGACGGAAAAACTTCGTCAAACTTTCCGCAATCCTCAAGTTTTTGCGAGAGAAGTCCGCAAGCCGCCTCAGCGGAATCTCCGCTAATATTGAAATATAGGGTATCGGAAAGTCCGAATATCTCCGAAACTTCCAAATGTCCTTTTACGACATCGTCGCTTTCTGGAAGGAGATCAAATATATTTTCCCTAAAATCCGACGACGCCGCAAAAAAGCCAGAAATCAGTAAAACTGCCGCCACAAAAGCTGCCGCAGCAATCCTATGGGAACAAATAAAACGGGTTGTTTTATATATAAATGTCATTTTTTCAAAGCGATTCTTTCTCTCGTTTTGGAAGTCGTAAGAAGCCGCGTAAAAAAGAGTTTTATATTCATAATTGTAAACTTAACCGTATCGGCAAATGGGCGATAGTGCGAACTTGCCAGAGTGCCGGCGTCGTATATCGCGGGTATTTTAATTTCGGAAAAGCCCACATTTGCCCATGCCGCTTTGACCAAAAGCTCGACTTCAAAGACAAAGCCGCTTTGCGGCACGTTTAACTGCGCTATTTCTTTTAGCGGATAACAGCGGTATCCGCATTGGGTGTCTCCCACGCGCACTCCAGTTTCCGCCCACATACAAAAGTTTGAAAATTTATTGAGAAAAACCCTCCCCCATGGAGCCCCGGAATTTTTAAAATCGCGAACGCCCAAAATGATAGAATTCTCATTTTTACACGCAGCGCGCATAAAATCATCTGCAAATTCCGGGGGATGCTGTCCGTCGGCGTCCATAGTTACGGCATGGGTAAATCCGTGCTCCACCGCGTATTTAAAACCAGATTTTAATGCGGACGCTTTTCCCATGTTCTGAGGGTTGCGCAATAATACGGCCTCCGTTCCCCCAATATCCAATGGAGGCAAAGAGCCGTCGTCGACAACTATGACGGAAATCCCTTTGCGAATTTTTTTTAGAACCTTAAAGAGTGCTTCCGAATGGTTGTGGCATGGAATTATCACGCAAAATTTCATATCTTTCGAGAATTTCCGTTTACTCTTGAAAAGACAAGCGTTTTAGTATTTTATGCGCAAGATAATTTAACTTAACACAATCATATGGCAATTAATCCCGAATCGCTCGAACGCAGACGAAAAGTTTCAGAGCTATTAAAAGAAAAACTGATAGAATCTCTGGATATATCATACGAACCGGCAGATATACATGAGGATATATCTTTAATAGGCTCAGGATTGGGGCTGGATTCTCTGGATATACTCGAAATCGTTCTGTGCGTTGAAAATAATTTCGGCATAAAAATGCCCGAGGAAAGCGCGCATGTTCTGCGTTCTTTCAATACTTTGGTTGACTTTATAATTGAGGAGCAAGACAAGAAATGCGCGAGCTAAAATTGAAAAATTTCTGGAAATCCGCCACTTTTGGGGAAATTTGCGGCGGCGAGTGCGTAAAAAATTTCGGCAATCCCGAATCTGAGTTGTCGGCTTTGCGCAACAGTGTTGCAGTTTGCGATATGTCCTTTGTCAAAAAATTTGTTTTCGACGAGGCCGAAGGCCTTGATTTTCTCGATTCAATATTGGCAGCCAACATTCTAAAACTTCGCTACGGCAGAATGGTAGACACGTTTCTGGCAAACGGCGACGGAAACGTCTGCGCGGAAATATTCGCAGCCAGCATAGACGACAAAATAATCGTAACCGCCGAAACTCTTTCTCCCGATGCTGCCGATATCTTAAAAAACGGCGCGAATTGCAAGGACATATCGGACGACTGCGTCTTTATATCAGCCGATGGACCGTCGGCTTGGAAAGTGGCCAAGGCGATTTTCGGCGCCGACATATTCAACCTCCCGTATTTGTCGGTTGAAAAGTACCTTTTTGAAGGCAGCGACGTTTACCTAATGCGCAACGGAAAAACAGGGGAGTTCGGCTATCAATTCCTCGCTCCAAACAGCATCGCCGAAAAACTTGCCGTGGCAATCATGGATGCGGCTAAAGCCGAAGGAGGCGCCCCATGCGGATTTGACGCACACCAATTTGCAAGGCTTGAAGGCAACTTCTTCAACATATACGCCGAAGGCGAAAGCGTCGGGAATCCATTGGAGCTGGGGCTGCAGTGGATGATAGATTTTAGCAAGGAATCGTTTGCCGGGTCTGAAAAAATATTTGCGCAGCGCGAACGCGGCGTAAAAAACAAACTGGTGGCGCTTAATTCCAATGCTCCCCTGCAGCCTGGAACAAAAGTTTTCGACGGCTCTATTCCCGCCGGTACAATATGCGTTTCAAAAACTTGCGGGAAAAAACATCTTGAGCTGGGGCTTTTCGACGCGAAATACGCGCTTTCAGGATTTGAATTTTCCTCTATTCCAAACGGGGCCTGCGACGTAAAAACCGTTTCGCGTCCGTTTATATTGGCCCAAAGCCTCATAAAGGGGATGGAACAGCAATAATGGCAAAATTTATAACCCGAAAACTTGAATTGTCTCCTACATTTAGAGAAATCGATATGATGGGAGTTCTTCATAACTGCGTTTATTTTGAATGGTTTGAACGCGGCAGGCTTCAAATAATGAACGATGCTATACAATTCGCGGAAATTCAGAATTTGGGAATAGCAATTCCCGTTCTGGAAAATTCCTGCACTTACGAAGACCCCGTTCGTTACGGCGACAAACTGCTCTTAATAACAAGACATAAAGTTTGCGAAGAATATACCGGGAAACTAGAATTTACCCACGAACTACTAAATATAAACACTAGGCGTTCCCACGCTTTCGGAAAATGCGTCTGCGGACTCATGGACATGCGCACTTTTAAACTCGTGCGTCATCCCGGGATCGAGATATGGGAGCGGTACAAGAAAATAACATGATTTCATTAAAAGGAAAAACCGCCATTGTAACAGGAGCTTCAAGGGGCATAGGCGCCGCGGCTGTCAGAAAGCTGTCAGATTTAGGGGCAAAAGTGTTTTTCACTTACAAGTCGTCATCCGACAAAGCCAAGCTGCTGGCTGGGGAAACCGGCGCTACAGCGATTCCATGCGACCAATCAGACGGCGAAAACATTGAAAAAACGGTCGATGAAATTTTCGCTCAAACAGGTTCCGTGGACATTCTTGTAAACAACGCGGGAATAACAAAAGACGGTTTTCTGCTCCTTATGCCGTACGCCGACTGGAACGGCGTTCTCGATACCAATCTTAACGGCGCGTTCAGATGGACAAAATGCGCGGCTAAAAAAATGTACGCAAAAAAAGCCGGAACTGTAATTTTCGTATCCTCCGTATCCGGGCTCGTCGGAGTTCCCGCCCAAACCAATTACGCCGCCAGCAAAGGAGCTTTGTGCGCTTTTGCACGCGCCGCCGCAGCCGAACTCGGAGCAAAGGGAATCCGCGTCAATACCGTATGCCCCGGATTTATAGAAACCGACATGACCGCAAAAATCCCAAGAGACATCGCGCGCGCCCAAAAAGAGAGAATAGCAATGAAACGCTTTGGCAAGGCAGAAGAAGTTGCAAACGCAATAGCGTTTTTAGCCTCCGACGAATCGTCCTACATTACCGGGCAAACTCTGGTCGTCGACGGCGGGCTCACAGGGTGTGTTTAAAAGAGAGACGCCATGCGCGCACCAAAAACATCCGCAAAAACCGCGGAAATATCCTGTTAGTTGCGTAGAATTGTCAAGCAATGCTATTTTCTGCTCACAAACCGCCCATTCCAAAGAATTTTTTCATTCCGGCAAACAAGCGTTTATTTCCCTCCAAAATTATCCGCTTTTGCGAAATCATTTTGAGAATATCCTTGCGTTCCGCCATCATATCGCACCAATTTTTGGAATCGGTTATAATCGTGAGATCCGCCCCGCACCCGCAATCCTGCACTTCGCACTTTCCATGGTCTATAACGATTGTGCGCGAAATATTCTTGTCGGTAAACACGAATTTTATGGAGGCCCGTTCAGGAGCGCGCTGGGGAATGAAATTTCTGCACATTTCGTTTAAAAGTATGCGCGGATCGTATCTAACGCAGTCTGAAACCTCCTGGGTAATCTTCTTGTTGCGGTGAAGCTGCCAAAATATTTTGGAGTTGGCCGCAAAAGCCTCGTCGCTTTCAGTGAGCTGAAGTTCTGCCGTAGCTACGGTTTCGGCGGCTATGCGCCCGGTGGACGCAAGCTGCTTTCCCGCTTCCTTGTACGCCTCCAAAATTTTGCGTATGCGCACGGCGCGTTCTCCCAAAATTCCAAAATAAGGCGATTCTCCGCGGCGGATGTCCGCCACGTATTCAAAACCCATCGCGCCGGCTATGACCTCGTACGTGTGGCTCATGGCTTCAAAAGAGCCCTTTAGCCTTCCGGAAGCCACACTGATGGTTACAAATTTCTTACGTTTCACATCGAAATTTGTTTCGTTTACCACGCACTTTTTTTGCGAATCGAAATCGTATCCGCGAATAAACGGAAAACATCTGTCCCAAAAGCATTTCATTTGGGCGCTCATGGAGTAAAAATAGACTGGAGATATGCACACAATGGCATCAGCCAAAGAAAACTTTTTGCGAACATCATCCATATCGTCGCGCAGGATGCATGCTCCGTTCTCTCCCGCCGAACACGAAAAACAACCCATGCATGGCGATATCTCAAGCCCGCTCAAATCGACGTCCCAAACCTCCGCCCCGCCCTCTTTTGCGCCGTTTACAAAAATATCGCCCAGACGTTGGGAAACGCCTGTTTTGCGCGGATTTCCTCTTACCGTTAAAATTCTCATCGCGCGACATTTTTTGGAGAAGCCAAAACTAAAGACCCTTCCGCTATTCTTTTTCTTCCGGCAGCCGCCGCAACCGAAAAATGAAAAAGGCCGTTAAAAGCACGGGTCATTGACGCGGTCAATTCCAGCGTCTCCCCGGCGGCCGCTACGGTTATGTATTTGATGTTGGCGGAGGCCAGATAAAAGATGTCCCCGTCGGAAAACTCCGGAATTTTTGCGTTTTCGGAACGCGCGTCCAAGGCCAAATACAAGCCGCAAGCTTGAGCCAAACTCTCGGTAACCAATACTCCCGGCATAATAGGATTGCCGGGGAAATGGCCTTTAAAAAACGGCAAATCCTCGGACATGTTAAAAACAGCCAGAATTTTATTTCGCGAAAATTCCAAGACGCCGTCGACAAACAAAAAAGGCTCGCGGTGAGGCAGAATTGATTTTATTTGAGGCTTATCAAGTATCATTTTTTGCATTTTGTAACATTTTAAGCAACTGCACTTCAAGATTTTTTCTCTTGCGCATTCCGGGAAAGCTCGGCGAGTCCGCGAAAGGTTTTTTGGTATGCGGCAAAAGCCATCGCTTGCGCGTCTTTATAATCTCCCGGATTTAGAACGCCGAATATTTCCAGTTTTATAAGATTGTTTTCCGGAGGATAAAAAGAGTTTCCTGCCTTCCCGTAAATTATTTTCCGGTAATAGAATCCGGCGCATACAACCGGCGCTCCCGTTTCTTTTGAAAGTTTGAACGCCAACTTCTTATAATCTCCCAACCTTCCGGAATAACTGCGCTTGCCTTCCGGAAATATTATCAAATTTTTGCCTTCCTCCAAAATTTTTTTCGAGCGCGAAAAAGCCTCTGAAGTCGACACGACTCCACTATCCCCAATTGGGACAAAATCGAATATTTTTACAAGCAGGGCTATCGACCGGCGAGCATATTTAGACTTTAACACAATCCCCGCCCCGGGTACCAAGGAGAGCAAAAATAGAGGATCTAACCATGATACATGGTTTGCTATATAAATGTTTCCGCCAGAAACCCGGGCAAAATCAGATTTGTCGAATTCAAATTTATAAATTTTCATTTTGGGGACAAAGCCCAAAAAGAAAGATTTCACCGTAAACTTCAAGAGTCCGGAAATTACTTTAAAACGAAGCTTTTTAAAGGGAAACAGCACCGCGAACAGAAATATTGCGGCAATAGAGAAAAGCAAATCCATAAATATGTACGCGGAATATATGAACAGCATTTTTAATTTCAGCACTGTTCCCGCGCGTAGTTTTTCTGAATGGTTCTCGGACATTTATATGTAGAATAGAAAAACAAACGCGCTTTATTTTCAACAATAATTGGGGCTAATGGATGCAATATTTCGCCAATATCCTATTAACGGCTACCAATACGGCTATTAAAATTCCGAACGCCCAATACTTGGCCGAATTGTCTGCGCCTATTGAAGCCCCCAGATAATTCATAGCCAATGCTATGGCGCCTTGAACGGACATGTTTGAAAGAGTGTACATTTTAAAATCCGTATGGACACTTCCGAGTATGATGTTTTGCATCCAATAAGGAATTCCGGGAATGGCGCGCACATAGAAATTCAGGTTGTAGAGATTTTTCTTGGAATTTATTTTCGCCTTTGCCCTGAATTTTTCAGCCGAAACATCGTCCAAAACATAGCGTCCCATGATGAACCCGACGGTTCCGCTTATAAAAAGGCCAGCCAGCGACAAACTCCATCCTGCCAGCGTACCGAAAGCCATTCCGGCATATAAGTACGTAAATGAAAGCGGCAGCGCAAAGGCGCACCCGACGCCCATTGCAAACACAAAAATCCAAGGGTTCCCTGTGGCGCGAACCCACGATTCCAAGCGCGAAATCCATTCATCCCAGCCGAACAAATATTGGAATGCCACAACCGCAATCGCTGCAAGAACAAGCACTGATGCAAAACGTTTCATAAGCAGTCGGCAATTGTTGAAGAATTTACGGAGACTACGCGGACTCTTATTTTTGATTTGTCCAAATTGAAAAGTTTTGCGGCGGAATACGCATACATTGACATTTGTTTTGAATACGCGGATGCAAGTTCCCAAGCGTCGCGCTGCAGGGCGTCGGTTTTATAGTCTATTATTTCCACGCGCTCGACGCGGCCGTCTCCGTCTTTAAAAATATTCAAGCGGTCGAAAACTCCGCTTACAATGCAATCATCCTCCATAACGGAAAATGAAAACTCGTTTTTAAAGTCCGCAGAATCCGCAAATATGGAGAATATTTCCGGATTGTCCAAGCAGCGCGCGACGGCTTCCTTGGCGTCCGCAAGAACGTCTGCGCCGGCATTTTCGCAAGGATAACAAAATGCATCCAAATCCGCCCTGGGGTTTTTTGAGCAAAAGCTTTGGAATATTGCGTGGACTACAATTCCAAAAGAACGTCCGCAAGTTTTTCCCGCGGGGGAATAAGAAAATTTATCCCAAACGCGCGCGGAATCGTCCGACGGCAGTTTTTCCAATGGAGGCAAATCCGGCAATTTCGGATTCTTCAGCCAGCCTATTTTTCGAGATTTGGAAGGTTGAGATGGAATTGGGCTATTTAAATACCAATTTAAATCGCCGAACATTATCTTGCAGCAATTCCCGGCAAAATTCTCCGCCGGCGCGGCATCTACAAGCCCGGCGATTAGTTTCTCAAAGCTAAATTTAGCGTTCGATTTTTTAAGAGACCCGCATGGCTTGCCAATAAAATACAATCCCTTTTTCGCCCTTGTAACGCCCACGTAAAGCCTGCACACGGATTCCAGCATGAATTTGCGCTGCCATTTTCCGTAAGCTTCGCTCAATATCCCGCTAAAGCCGCATACCTCTTGGGACGGCAGGTTTATAACAGTGCATCCGCCTCCCGCCGAAATTTTATGCAAACGCAAAGAAGAATTTTTTCCGCCGGAATTTCCCAATTCTGGCAGTATGACGAAATCGAAATCCAAGCCCTTCGACTTGTGGAAAGTCATGACGCGGACACTGCTTTGTTTTGAGCTCTCGCGCACTTTATAGCTTTTTGCAAATTCCAAAAAATTGTCGATATCCGGAGGAAATTCGGCGTCGAATTCCGCAGCTGCGTCGATTAAATTTTTAAAGCGCGCGCGCGAAAACTCCCCAGTGAAGACCCCGTTTTTCTTTAGATGCATAAACTTTTCAGAGAGGAACTTCTCGATTCCTTCGCTTGAAATTTTTTTCAAAGCGTTTTCGCGCCAATCAGGCCCGCCTGCGAATTCTCCCAACGGAGTCATTTTTACATACGCCAGCGAAGCCGCATCCGAAGGATGGGCGCAAGACTTTAAAAGAGCCAGCATCGCGGGAACCGCCATGTTGTCGTCCGATATGGCACATTCTATATCGCCGGCAACTGAAAGCGCAAAGCCGTCGCGTTTGGCCTCCGAACGCAATCCGTCTATGATTTCCCCAACCTGCTTGTTTTTATACGTAAGAACTGCGCATTGAAGGCCGCGCCCCATTGGATCTATTTGCCTGAGAATATTGTATATAGCCCTAATTTTGGAATCCTCTTCCCCTACTTCTACATAAGCAGCGCAACCGTCTGTTCCGCAGGATTTGTGGGATGTGTGGGGAGTCCACATATTCTCCCAAATGAGCGCGGCTTCGCCGAATTGAGAAATGCTGGCGGTAGAAAAAATCGCGTTTACCGCGGATATTACGGGAAGCGACGATCGGCGGGATTCGTTCAAAGCCCGTCCCTCCCTTATCGATCCGGAATACTTTTTGAAAATCTCGTCGAAAAGCTCGGGATCCCCGCCCCGCCAACCGTAAATGGACTGCTTCATGTCCCCCACGTAATAGGCGGTTCTGTCTCCGGAATCGTCCGATAAAATTTCGGCTATGAGATTTTCCAAAACCGACCATTGTGCTCTTGACGTGTCCTGAAACTCGTCTAGCAGCCAATGTTTATAGCGCGCGTCCAGCCTATATTCCACCAAAGAGCGCTCAAAAGCAAACGACGGATCCGACAAAACGGCGGGCAAATCGTCGAAGGAAAGATTGCCGCGTTCCAAAATTTCGCGGGCGTAAACGATGTCGTAGGCCGAAACTATCGCTCCTACCGCCTTCGCGGTGTCGCACATCAACCTTATAGTTCCGCCGATAAGAATATCCAACAAGCCGTCCACCACGCAAAGCTGTTGTGGAGACAACGATACAACCCCGTCGTATTCCCCTGAACCGCTTTCTCCGCAAAAACGTCTGCGAGCGTATTCGCGCAGCCACAACGCGCCTTTTGAACTTACCTTGTATATTCTGCCAAGCGCCGAATTTTTAAAAAAAGTTTTTACGCCCCCGAGGGGTCTGCATTTTGAATCGTCGAACTGCAAAAGTTCCGCTAGCAAACCCGCGTAGCGTTCAGAATCCCACTGTCCGCGATAACGCTCGCATTTTTCAAGCAATTTCAGATTTCCCCATTTTGACAAATCCGGAAAACTTCGGTAAAAACTCTGCGATTTTTCTATAAACGATATTATGCTTTGGGAAATGTCTTTTTCCAGTTTTCCTCCATTTGCGACAGACACCGCCGTGGAAAAACTCTCAAATGATGAAGAATCGGCCGCAAATTTAGACAGGACAATTTTCAGCACTCTGCGCTTTGCGCGCGCCGCCTGAAAGTCGTCCATAACTCTAATTTCCCCGAACATTCCCAGTTCCGCGGCGAACGCCGACGCGAAGCGCATTTCAAAAGCATCTATTGTCGAAAGGCTTAAATTCGGCAAAGCGGCCGTTATTTTTTTCAAAAGCGGAAAGAATTCCTTATCTGGAATATTTTCGCCTGAAAGTTCTGACAATTCTTTTGCCAGATATGAAGCGTATTCCGGATTTAGCACGGCATCCGCAAGTTTTGTCAAAATCTTGTCCAGAAATTCTCCCGCCGCCATTCTCGTGAATGTAAGCGCGCAGACAGACTCCGGATTGCAGCGTCTGGAAAGGGCTATAAACCGGTTTGTCAGGGCGTATGTCTTGCCTGATCCCGCAGACGCCACGGTGCGCTCGTTTGAAAATATTGCGGCTTTATTTTTCATTCTCAAACTCCAGAAAATCGCCCAAGCAATCCTGCGAAAACGCAAACAAATCTTTGTAATTGTCAAAATGCGGAGGCTTCTGCGCCGGCAAAAATTCGCGCGCCGAAATTTTTGCGGCAATATCGTTAGCGCATTCCAAGGCAGAATGCATTGCATCTTCGTCAATTTCCCACTCGGACAACTGCGTATTTTCAGGATTTCCCGAAATTATAAAATGCGCGCATGAAATCTTTTTTCCAGGATGCGCCAATTCCAAAGCCGCCTTGTAAAGCGGAAGTTGAAGGTCGGTCCACTCCAAAGATTTTTTTCCGTCGAGTCCCCTTGCGCTTCGCCGGTGTGAACGCTCGGCGGCAGACATTTGGGAATTTTCTTCAGGATTGTCTTTGGTTTTATAATCGATTACCAGCAAATCTCCGTTTTTGTTGCGGTCGATTCTGTCAATGCGCATGCTCACTCTGAAATTTCCTATTTTCAGATTATCAAAGTACTCTTCCGTGGCAATTGTCTCGTATCCGCCGATTCTAATTCCGGCTTGTATGGGAACCGCCGCCGAAAGCGAAGATTTCACGGCTTTTAGCTGAAACAAAACCGCCGCCGAGACATCTTCGCCGTAAAGTCTTCTTTGTTGGAAGTCAAACGCCGCGCCTATGGCTTTTGCTATTTCGGACTCGTCTTTGGAATTTGCCGCGCCGGAAGACATGAACATTTCCATTGACGCGTGGACAAGCGTGCCCAATTTATCCCTTCCAAGCTCCAAAGCAAACGGATCAAAAGGCTTCAAACGCAAAATATAGTCCAAATAGAATCTAAACGGGCATGCGAGATAGCTTTTAAACCCCGATACAGACAGTTTTTCGGGAATCGGAGCATACGGAATTTTCAAACTCCAAGATTTCTCAAAGGGGTAATTTTTATCGTGGCTTTCCGGAAGCGAGAACAGGTATTTCACCCTTTCGGCAAGCTCGGAATCAGAGCATTGCAAAAGAAGCCTCGAAGCTTGCGCAGGCTCCTTGATTCTCGTCCGCGGAACAATCACCGAAAGCATGCCGCCATTCGCGCGCGACTTTGCCAAAACGTCCAGCATCCATGCGTCCCTGCAATGTCGCATCTTTGAGTCGCGAAGTTCCATGCAGGATTTGACGGAATCGGGAAGAAAAAAATCTTCTGGCACCTTCTGCGGTACTATTCCATCGTTCATATCTGTTAAAATTACATGCGGCTGGGACGCCCAGAAAATTTCCATCCAATCCAACAACGCAACGCTGCGCGCGGATTTTGTAGGGGGTATTTTCCTCTTTTGCGCGGACTCCAACATAATTCCAATTGATTCTGGGACAGAGAATACGCAGCCGTTTTTTTGGGCAGCGGAAAGCTCTTTTAAGCAATTTTCCAAAAAATCGGCGACCATACGCGAAATAGCTTCCGGGTCCTCGAATTCTTCGCCGAACTTTATCTCGGGGAAAAAACGGTTAAATAGAATAGCCAGCCCCCGACTCGACGTTTCTGCGGTTAAAACATCGGAAACCAAATCCTCTACCAGCTTTAAAATTTCTACGGCTAATTCATATTTTTTCTTCCCAGACGCCAGCGCGAGCGCGGATTTTGACGAATCAAAAATAGTGTCCTCAAACAACCCGTCTATACTTTCCAAAATTTCCCCGACGGAACGATTCAAGCGCGACGAAACATATTCAAACATGCATGGATTGCGCAGCAACGCAGTCAAATTCCTGTATGAATCGTCCAATATATAATTGGATAAATCTCCTAAAAGAAGAATTTGCGGCAGAGACGAAAGCGGTGCTCCTTCTGGAATATACGCATCTATTCCCCGTTCGCGAAGAGCGTTCATAAGCGGTTTTATGGAATCCGATTCTCCGCATGCCACCGCCGCCGCGCGGCCGGCCTCCGCGCCGTAAATTGCAACAGCTTCCGCCACGATGCCGGCCTGCTCGCGCAAATCCGCCGCCACCAATATGGATGACGCATCCACCGACAAGACGCGAGAACTCCATTCTCCTTTGCCTTCAGAAATCGGTCGGCCCCAAGAATCAAAAAAAGCGCAATCGCCCTTATCCGAAAAAGTTACTATTCCGATTTTTCTGTCCTGCATCTGCTCCAGAATTTTAATTAGAGCTGGCGCCGGATCCGGCAGTCCTATTAAGATAATTTCCTCGACTCCTGGAAAGGAGGAAGACGCTAATTTCATAGCCTCCATGGGAGCGCTTTCAGCCGAAATCTTTTTGGATGACGAAAGTTTTTCCAGGTAAGTTTTCTCAAGCAATGCAAGATCGCTCCAACGTTTTGAATCCTCGCCGTTTCTTAATATTCGCGAAACGTCGGCTATTGCAAGCATCGACTCAGCAAGCGTCTTCCGGAGGGATGTCAATCTTTTTGCCAACGATGGATAATCCGTCCTCTGGGGATTTCCGCGTGGAAACAATCCGTCTAAATTGCGCGCTTTTAAAGAATCGAAAGCGCAAAACCAAGCATTGTAAGACTCAAATACATTTGCAAACGGAACAAATTTGACGATTTCTTCAATAAAGATTTCTGGAGTTACAATGCGCAGCCCTCCGACGGCAAAAACACCTTTCTTTTTAAAAGTTTCGTTTATTTTTAGGCGCAGAGTTCTTGCCGCCGACCGCGTGGGAAGAATTAAAACCGCCTTTGACAAATCCGACGGATTAAACGATTCCGACAGAATTTCCACAAGACGTTCAGCCGCGGCGGAAACAATATCCGCCGATGGAGGAATAAATTCTGTGAAATCCGGAATTTTCATCGTAAAAACTGCGGATATTAAAATAAAGCCGCAAGATAAAGTCAAATAGAGAGAATATAAAAAAAAATTTGACTAATCCTAAAAAAAATAGAAACTACGCCACTTTAAAACTAAGCCGAAATAGCTCAGTTGGTAGAGCAACGCTTTCGTAAAGCGTGGGTCGTCGGTTCAAGTCCGACTTTCGGCTCTGACTTTAAAAATATCGGAAAACGGTATAAATGAAACCCTTGCGGACGAACCGCAGGGGGCTTTTTAGTCTCCGCCAAATTGGCTAACAATACCAAAGTTTGGGATCAACACCAAAGTAAGTGGAAGTTAGGGGAAGATACCGCATTGTACAAGGACGGGTCAACATCAAAGGTTGTGGAATAGGTTGATTTTTTGGGTCAATACCAAAGGTTGTGGAATAGGTTGATTTTTTAGATTTGCCTTTCATAGATTCACCCCGCATTCCACGAGGACTCTCAGTCTGTAATTTTCAAAGTTTCTGTATCCATAGGCTCTG
>CALXLN010000047.1 GCA_944389215.1 uncultured Opitutales bacterium | reverse complement strand
ATTGGCGCGAAGATGTCCGACCTTGCACTGAAGTTTCCGAGTTTTGCGACTGCGGCTATACAAGCTTTTGGGCAACAAGAGGCGGCTGTGCAAAAGCTGGCGGCGGCGATAAGGTCGCAGGGGGGAAACGTGTCAGAAGTTCTGCCGATAATGTCTTCGTTTGCCTCGGAAATGCAGCGCATAACAACCTACGGCGATGAACAGGTGCTTGCAATGCAGTCTATGGCGACAGCAATGGCGGCTCCTATGGGGAAATTTTTAACAGATGGAGAGCGCGATACAAAGTGCCATATGGCTCGATTCGGCTTTGAATATGGACGTGGTGATAGCAGCCAAGTTTTCGGCGGAATTTCATTTTTTTTGCAAAATCAATTTTCCGATGCAGCAGCCGGCGACGGTTTGCCCGCTAAAAAAAACGCGCGCCTTGCAAACGGGCGCGCGTTAAAAAAGTGTTTTGCATGCGGGTTATATTTCCACGTCTTTAGAATAATCGACGTCCGGCCTGCCGAATCCGAATAGTTTCATAAATTCGCTCTTGTATCCGGCAAAGTCGGTTAGTTCGTTCAAATTCTGGGTGTTAACTTTGGGCCAAATTTCAAAGACTTCCTTTTGAACATCGTCGCGCAATTCCAAATTATCTATGCGCACTCTTCCGTCGTCGTCGAAATCCAGGAAATTGTCATTGTAAAGCTGCGTTGCAAATAGGCGTTGGATTTGCCTTATGCAGTCTTCGTGCAATCCCTTTTCTTTCATTACCTTGTAGAGTATGGAAACGTAAAGCGGCACCACGGGAATTGCGCTGCTTGCCTGCGTTACCAAAGCTTTGTTTATTGACACAAATGCCTTGCCTCTGTGTAGCTTTAAGATGGCGTCGATGCGCTCGGCGGCTTTTTCCAAATCTTTCTTTGCCATGCCGATTGTCCCGCTGCGGTAAATGGGGTAGGTTAGTTCGGGCCCAATATAGGAATACGCCAAACTTGTGCAGCCTTCTGAAAGCACTCCGGCTTCGTCCAAAGCTTTTATCCAGAGTTCCCAGTCGTCGCCGCCCATTACTTTTACGGTTTCAAAAATTTCGCGCTCGTTTGCTACGGGGACTGTTACTTCGACGACTTCGCCTTTGTCTGTGTCAAGGCTTTTGTCCTTGCGCTCTTGCCCGATTGTTTTTAATACGCTTTTATAAACTTCGCCTGTTGCGGGATCGGTTCTGCGGGGAGCCGCCAGTGAGTAAACAACCAAATCGACTTTGCCGGTCGGGCTTTTTTTGATGGCCTCAATTGCCTGTTTTTTGACATCGTCGGAGAAAGCGTCGCCGTTTATGTTTGCGGCATAAAGATTGGCGGCCTGGGCTTGTTTTGTAAATTCTACCGTGTTGTACCAGCCGGCGCTTGCGGGGCGCCCGCGCGCAGTATCGGCAGGGCGTTCAAAGAACACTCCAACAGTCGCCGCGTTGCATCCAAACGCCGATACTATGCGGCTTGCCAATCCGTAACCCGTGGAGGAGCCTATAACCAGAACGCTCTTGCACGAATCTTTTATCGCACCCTTGCTTTTTACATATTCTATTTGTTCCCTAACGTTCGCCGCGCAACCTTCGGGATGGGCGGTTATGCAAAGGAATCCTTTTATTTTGGGTTCTACTATCATAATTTGTCCTTTTTTATTAGACCGATTGTAGTTTGTTTAAAGTTGTTTTCCGGTTTTCTTCCAGTGGATTGCGCCGAAAAATATTTACAACTATTAAAAAAGATAAAGATTTAGTTTATCCTATTTTGCATGTAGGTAATTAGGGCTTTGAAGAATTCGCAATTGTCGCTTAATTTTTGGCAGTCGGCAATTGCTTTGCCAGTGAGTTCTGCCGCAATTTCGCGCGAGCGTTCTATGCCATACAAAGAAACGTATGTCATCTTTTCGTTTTGGGCGTCGAGTCCGGTAGTTTTGCCCATGGTCGCGTCGTCGCTTGTAACGTCCAAGATGTCGTCGATTACTTGGAATGCGAGTCCTATGTTTTTGCCGATTTCCCTGGCTACTTCCAGCTTTTTGACATCGTAGGAATCCGCAAGCCTTATGCCCATTGTTACCGCGGCGGTTATTAGAGCAGCAGTCTTGTTGTGGTGGATAAATTCCAACTTGTCGGGCGTCATTTTGCCGTCGCGCTCGCCCAGAACATCCTCGACTTGGCCGCCTATCATTTTTTGGCTGCCGCCTGCTATTGAAAGATCTAAAACCAGTCCTGCGGCTATTTTTGGAGTTTGCTGGTAGTGTTGTGCCAATATCTGGAATGCATACGTCAACAGGGCGTCGCCCGCCAAGAGAGCCATAGTTTCATCGAATTTTTTATGGCAGGTGGGCTTGCCGCGCCGCAGGTCGGAATTGTCCATGCACGGGAGGTCGTCGTGTATGAGCGAGTATGTGTGCAGGCACTCTATTGCAACGCACGCAGGATACGGGTCGACTTGCGACGGGAACATATCGTGGGCGGCTAGAATCAGCATGGGGCGCAAGCGCTTGCCGCCGGCTTCCATACTGTATCTCATCGCTTTGTGGACTATGGACGGGCGCGTATCTTCTGTCGGAAGCAAGCGCCTAATGGCGTCTTCAACCTTTTGGCGTTTTTCTTCAAATTCTTTTTTAAATTCCTGCTGTGTCATTTTATTTGCCGAAAATTGGGTTATTTTTTGGGGGATATTATTGATAAATTCTTTGCGTTTTCCAATATGCGTGAGGCTATTTGCGAAGTTCCAAGGCCGTATTGTTCGCGCAGGATTTTTACGTTGGACCCGTGCGGGATAAACTTGTCCGGCCAGCCTATTATTTGCAAAGAGCATTTTTTATTGCGCGCCATAAGCGTTTCTGCGACGGCAGAGCCGAAGCCTCCAGTCGCGGCGTGGTCTTCAAGTGTTACGATTAGCTTGTTTGAGTCGGCATCCTTCAATAGGAGCTCCTCGTCTAGAGGTTTCGCGAAACGCGCATTTACAACGCCAGCTTTTATGCCGTCGGCAGCCAGCATGTCGGCAACTTTTTTCGCCTCCGAAACCATATTGCCCAAAGCCCAAATGCAGACGCTGCCGTCCGATTCACTCAGCGTTTCCGCCTTGCCGATAGGCAGCATTTGCGGTTCTTCTTTTATCGGCACGCCCTCTCCCTTGCCGCGCGGATAGCGTATGAAGCACGGGCGTTTGGATTCAACCGCCGTATATAGCATGTCGGCGAGTTCGTCTTCGTTTGAAGGCTGCATTATTACCGCATTCGGCAGCGGGCGCAGGAAAGATATGTCGAAAAGCCCGTGGTGGGTTGCCCCGTCGTTGGGGCTCAGACCGGCGCGGTCGAGACAGAATGTTACGGGAAGATTTTGCAGGCATACGTCGTGCATGGCGCAGTCGTAAGCGCGCTGCATAAAAGTGGAGTAAATAGCGGCAACCGGCTTGAATCCTTTGCAGGCCATTCCCGCCGCAAATACTGCGGCGTGCTCCTCGGCTATACCAACGTCGAAGAATTGCGACGGCAGTTCGTTTTTGAGGAAAGACAATCCCGTTCCGGAGGCCATCGCAGCGGTTATGCCCACAACCTTGGGGTCTTTCTTCGCATACTTCAAAAGGGCCTTGCCCATGGCGTCCTGGTAGTTTGGAATGGACTTGTCGCCGTTGGCGGTGGATTCTCCTGTAACGACATTGTACGGGGTTGCCCCGTGGAATTTTTCCGGGTTGCGGACGGCGACTTCCAGCCCTTTTCCCTTTGTTGTCAAAATATGCAAAAGAATGGGGCGGGTTGATTTTTTGCAATAATTCAGATATTTTTCGAGCTGCGCAATGTCATGGCCGTCGATTGGCCCAAGATACATCAACCCGAAATATTCAAAGAGCGACGACGGCAGAATAAATCCTTTTGCGTCGCTCGCCGCCTTTGCTGCAACCGAAGCGACAGTTTCCCCGAGAGGAAGCTTTTTTAGAAAGGCGTTCATATCGGCATAGAGCCTGTTGTATGTCGGGTTTGTAATGACGCTGTTGAGATATTGCGCTATTGCTCCGACATTTTTTGAAATCGACATCTTGTTGTCGTTTAAGACGACAATCATTCTTTTGGTCGCATTGGCTATATTGTTGAACGCCTCAAAAGTTACCCCGTTGGTGAGGGCGGCGTCGCCGACAACGGCTATGATGTTTTCGTCGGTGCCGTTTTTGTCGCGGGCTGCGGCTAGTCCCAGCGCCGCCGATACGGCGGTTCCTGCGTGTCCGGCTCCGAAGGCGTCGTGCGGGCTTTCAAAACGGTTGCAGAATCCGCTGATTCCGCCCGTCTGGCGAAGGTTGCGGAACTTTTCGTTGTTTCTGCCCGTTAGCAGTTTGTGGGTGTAGCATTGGTGTGATACATCGAAAAGTATTTGGTCTTTTGGAGTGTCGAAAACCCTGTGAAGGGCTATTGAAAGTTCCACAATGCCAAGGTTGGGGCTTACATGCCCGCCTTTTTGGGAGGTTACGTCTATAATTTGCTGGCGGATTTCGTACGCTAAGTCCGAAAGTTGTTCCGGCTTTAATTTTTTTACGTCTTCGGGAGAATTTATAGAGCTTAAAATCGACATTTCAAAACATATTTTGTGCGTAGGACGCTATTGGCTTTCAAGGGAGAAGTCTTCTTCTCCATCGGGTTCCAGTTTTTTTATCTGCATTTCCGCGTCGTCGAGTTTCTTGCGGCATATGGCAAGGCATTCTTGGGCGCGTTTATAGCGTTCAACCAGGCTTTCAAGAGGCGTTTGAGCATTCTCCAAATCTTTGAGAATTTCTTCCAGTTCTTTTAGAGTATCTTCAAAAGACTCTTTTGTCTGTTTCAACTTTGTACCCATTCTCTCAATAATTTACCTAAGCGGTTGCAATGACAAGTTTTTTTTTATGTTTTATGGGATGTTTGCCTGGCGATTTTTAATGGAACCGCGTTTTTTTTGTGGAAAAACTAGGCGATATAAGTTATCTTTTTTGCAATATGGCGGGAATTGACGAAAACATTGTTAGGGAATATTTTGAGATAAACGGCTTTCTTGTTAGGCAGTTTTACAAGTACCAGGTTCAATCGCGCAAGAAAAGGGCGGAGGAGGAAATTGACTTGGTTGTATACAATCCCAATTGCGCGGATTCCGAAGCGGGCGATGTGGGCTTTATATTGTCGTCGGAAGACATTTCAAAAATCCGCCAGGCTGTCGTTTCCGTAAAGGGGTGGCATACGTCGACATTTTCGGCGGCTATTTTGAATTCATCATACGAAATTTTTAATTTTTTACAAAAGACCGCATTAAAGCGCGTGGAGTCGATGTTTTCGCAAGGGGGGCGAGTATTTAAAATATTGGCGATTCCGTCGCTGCCCAAGAGTCGTTCCGAAAGGCAAAAAAGCATAAATTTGCTAAAGTCGCGTGGAGTCGACGGCGTGCTTACATATCCGCATATGTTGCGCAACATAGCCGATAGTATTGAAGTAAACAATAATTACGTGAAAAGCGATTTGTTGCAGACAATACGCATTCTCAAAAACTACAATATGCTGAGGCTCCCACAAATGGAGCTTTTCGACCGTTGAGCCTCACGGTTTCAGCGCCGGGCGGAAAACTTTCCGCAGTCGGATTTTCGGCGCGAGGAATCAATTATGCGTGGGGGGAGAAAAATGCTATTGACACTGAAAACCTGAAAATTTTTATATTAACACAACACACCTAAGATAATAAAAAACATGAAGAAAAATAAAAACTCGTCAATATTGTCCGTTGCCGTTTTCTCGGTGTTTTCATTGCTGGGGGGCGGATGCGCAAGTCAGGATAGCGGCGTAAACACGGCGGAGATTATAAAATATAGCGATTTTAATCCCGCGCAAGTTTTGCTCGACAACAACGGCAGGCACGTAAACGCGCACGGCGCGGGGTTCTTGTACGACAATGGAAAATATTATATGTTCGGCGAGCATAAAGTCGGCGGAACTGTCGGAAACAGGGCGCTTGTTGGTGTCCATTGCTACTCGTCAGACGACCTGTATAATTGGAAGGATGAAGGCATTGCGCTTCCAATGTCAGACGACCCAGATTCCGAAATAATCCGCGGCACTGTTCTGGAGCGACCCAAGGTAATTTACAATCCAAAGACAAAAAAGTATGTTATGTGGATGCACTTGGAATTCAGGAAGGGAAAATTTGCCAAGTCTCCCAAGCTCGAGCACATACTTTCCGAAAGCCCCGACTATAGAACCGCGCGCGTCGGAGTTGCAGTTGCCGACAAAGTTACCGGCCCATATAAGTTCATCTGCTCATTCCGCCCGCAAGCCGGCGTTTATCCGGTAAACGACGCGGAAAAACTGAAGGCGTTCCGCAAGGAGCTTGACGCTAAAAATCCAAATTGGCGCGATTGCGATTTAAATAAGAACTGCCCTTCAAAAGAGGCTGTTGTGCGCGGGCAGTTTTTCTTGCGCGATTTTGAAGGGGGCCAGATGGCGCGCGATATGACACTGTTCGTGGACGACGACGGCAAAGCTTACTACGCATGCGCCAGCGAGGAAAATGCGACCCTCCACATACACGAACTGTCCGACGATTTCCAGGGTTTTACCGGCAGATACGTGCGCGTTTTGCGCGGCGACTACCACGAGGCGCCTGCGTTCTTTAAAAAAGACGGCAAGTATTGGCTGTTTACATCCCATTGCACCGGATGGGCGCCCAATCCCGGCAGAATATCGGTTTGCGATTCGATGCTTGGCGAATGGAAAGAGCTAGGCAACCCATGCCGCGGCGAAGGACAGAAGAAGTCTCGGACCCGTCCTTATTCGGCAAAGCCCGATACTACATTCCTTTCGCAAAGCACAGCGGTAATTCCCGTGCAGGGCAAAAAAGACGCTTTTATTTATGTTGGCGATAGGTGGATATCGGAAGACGCCATTGACGGCAGATATGTATTTTTGCCTATTGAGTGGGAAAACGGAACTCCAATTATAAAATGGTATGACAAATGGGATCTTTCCTTTTTCGACTCCGATAAGAAATAATTCTCAAGGAATATAAAATTTCTCCGATTTATTTGTAACAAAGACAAAATATTATGAAAAAAATAAAAATTGGAAAAAAAACCTACTTTCTCATGGCGGTTCTATCAGCTTTTCTGATAGGGGCTCCCGCATCGGGAATTTGCGAAACAGCCAAGGCAAAGACGGATCCTTTATTAAAGTCGGAAGTAAAAAAAGCTGAGCTTAAAGTGGAAGCGGATTTCGACAAAGCTCTCGCCGAGGCAAAGAAGGAGGGTAAAATTCTCATGTTGGAATTTACTGGTTCCGACTGGTGCCCGCCTTGCAAGATGCTGCACAAGTTTGTGCTGAACACAGACGAGTTTATCAAATATGCCAATGATAAGCTAAAGGTAGTAGTTGCCGATTTTACGCGTTTCGGCGAGCCGAAAAACAAAACCCATGCGCAAAAATACAAAGAGCTTGCCGAAAAGTATAATTTGCGCGGTTTTCCGACAGTAATATTTATCGAACCAAACAAAGACAGAGTCGAAAAAATGTTTGGGTTGGAGGTTCGCACTCCCGCAGAGTTGATAGAAAAGGCTGAAAGTTTAAAAGCTAGAACAATATAAAAATCTGGAGAAATTTGCAGCCAAGAAATTAAAAAAGTAGCCGCCCGTTTGATTCTCGGGCGGCTCTTTTGCATTCTTCTGCTTGCGGTATTGCAAGCATAGTATAAAAATTAGTTTAACGGCGCTGCAGCCTATAAAAGATGTTTCCATTAGACTGGCGCGCGTTTTTTCTGCTTATGTTTTTCCTCTGTCGGCAATCCGCCGCAAATACGTGGGAAAACGTTTTTTTTGCGTGGGAAATTTCCTTTAGATTTGCATTAAGCGTTCCTTGAGGTGCGGTAGGAAGTTTTGGGAAATTCGGGGGAAGCAATTTTTTCGGAGAAATTTTTCCGCCTAAAGTTTTTTTTGTATTTGCGTGGCTTGCGCTTTTATTTTGCTACAAAATCATTGATATGAAATCTGCATTGTTCTTTGACTGCTTCATTCTATTGATTAGGGTTTCTGCGGCGTCTTCTGGCTTTGCGTTTGCCATGGCGCGGCGCAGGAACGAGGCTGCTTCAAGTTCGTCCTCCGAAAGCAGCAATTCTTCGCGCCGCGTTCCCGATGCGGATATGTTTATAGCCGGCCAGATTCTCAATTCGGCAATCTTGCGGTCGAGCACCATTTCCATATTTCCCGTTCCCTTGAATTCCTGGAATATCAAATCGTCCATTCTGGAGCCTGTTTCTATTAGCGCGGATGCTATTATCGTCAAACTTCCGGCTTCCTCCGTATTGCGCGCGGCGGAAAATATCTGCCGCGGGCGCTCCAAGGCGCGTATGTCCAATCCGCCGCTCATAGTTCTGCCGCTGTTGGCTTTTGCCGCGTTGTGAGCGCGGGAAAGGCGCGTAAGAGAGTCCATAAGCAGCACTGCGTCTTTGCCGCTTTCCACTAAGTGCTTTGCGCGTTCGATTGCCAAATCAGCTATGCGTATATGCGTCGCGATATTTTCGTCGTTGGATGAGGCATATATTTCGGCCTCTGGAAGATCCATCCTAAAATCCGTAACTTCTTCGGGACGTTCGTCCACAAGCAAAATCATAAGATGGCATTCCGGATGGTTTTGTATTATACCGTAGGCGATGTCTTTTAAAAGGGTTGTTTTGCCGGTCCGGGGCGGCGCGACGATAAGCCCGCGCGTTCCTTTCCCGATTGGGCAAAATATATCTACTACGCGGTTTGTAAGGCGTTCATCCTTGGTTTCAAGGCGCAATTTTTCTTTTGGTGCGATTGTGGTTAGCTGCTGGAAAGAAAGTACGCGTTTTCGTTCGGAGCAGGGAATCGAATCTATGGTTTCTATAAAGCGCACTTTGGGGTTGGGGTGGCCTGGGGCTTGGTGGGCTTTTGCGACTATAAACTGGCCTTTTTTTACGTTAAAACGCTGAACCAAATCCTTGGGGACATAGGGGTCGGTGGGGCGCGTTTTGCCCCCGCGCTTTGGGTCTAAAAGTACGCCGTTGTTATTGGTCGTCGGAGCGAATATTCCCGAGACATCTATGATTTCCAAATTGTCCATAAGATATATTTTGTATATTTTATAATTTGTGCGCGCAAATCCGATACCGCGTTCCTCCCGGAAAACTAAAATTCGCGTAAAGCGGAGAAGCAGCAAAATTCAACAAAACCATGGCGCTGCTTTTAAAATAACGAAAAAACTTAACGCCCAACGCCACAATTTATTTAACAGAATCCATTAAACCCGCTTAAAAATTTTAAACAAGCTTTTTTTCTCCGTTTTAGCGCGGATAGCGTGGAGAATTTTGCCGGAATCTTTCCTTCGGGCGGCTACTGTTGAATTATGAACGATTCTTGGCAGGAAAACGGCGTCGAATTTTTCATTTCTTCGGACTTATAATAGGCGCCGTTTGCATGCAGTATATTTGAAAATCTATTGTCCTTAAGATAGGCTGGCAGGATTTCGCAGGTTATGCGCGATTTGAGATCGGCGTCCTCAATCGGATATATGCATTCTATTCTCTTGAACATATTTCGCGTCATAATATCTCCGCTGCCCGCAAAAACTTCGGGATTGCCGGCATTTTCAAAGTAATAAATGCGGCTATGTTCAAGGTAGACTCCCACTATGCTTCTTACGGTTATGTTTTCGCTCAATCCTTTGACTCCCGGTACGAGTCCGCATATTCCCCGCACGATTAGGTCTATTTTTACTCCGGCCTGCGAAGCCTCGTAGAGGGCGTCGATGGACGCCTGTTCTATAACAGAATTTACCTTGATTATTATGCGCGCAGGCTTGCCGCTTTTTGCATGCGCAATCTCCCTTTTTGCCATTTCGATGAATTTGCTGTGGAAACAGAATGGGGCAACCCAGAGCTTCTTAAATTCCGGATTTTTTACTTTTCCCGTCAAGGTATTGAAAAGGTTCGCAACTTCCTCGGTAATGTCTTCGCGCGCTGTAAAGAAAGAAAGGTCGGTATAAATTTTGGCGGTTTTGGAATTGTAGTTCCCGGTGCCGAGATGGACATAGCGCTTCAATGCTCCGCCCGACTCCCTCCTTACGATGAGGCACGTCTTGCAATGGGTCTTAAACCCTACTATGCCGTATACGACATGCACTCCTCGCTCTTCGAGTTCGCGCGCCCACTGTATGTTGTTTTCTTCGTCGAAACGCGCTTTTAATTCGATTAAAACAGTTACTTGTTTGCCATTGGAGGCGGCTTCCTTTAGCGCGCGCACAATCGGAGATCCTTGGCTTGTGCGGTATAGCGTAAGTTTTATAGCCAAGACGCTTGGGTCTTTTGCCGCTTTTGAAATAAACTCCTCCACTGGCGCGAAACTTTCGTAGGGATGGTGCAAAAGCCTATCTTTTTGTTTTATGACTTCAAAATAGTCGTCGCAATTTCTAAATTCCTGCGGCAGATAGGGGCGCATTGGCGGGAATTTTAAGTCGGGGCGCTCTATCATATCGTACGCAACGGACAAGCGCGCGAGGTTTAGTGGGCTTGCGGGAATCCGGTATATGAAGTTTTCGTCCAAATCGATTGCCTCGACAAGCGTTTTTAAAGCCGATTCGGACACGCAGTCTTCTATTTCTAGGCGCACTGCGGCTCCCTTGCGGCGGTTGTGGAGCTCGTTTTCTATGGTTTGCAGGAGGTTTTCAGTTTCCTCCTCGTCGAAGTACAAGTCTGAGTTGCGCGTTATTCTAAAGATAGCCGAATTGCGCACTTTGTAGCCGGGAAATAGTTCTTCGGCGTAGAATTTTATAGTGTCGCTTAGATAAACGAAAGTTTCTGTGTCGCGGCTTGAATTTTCTATCTTTATTATGCGCGAGAGTATTGGCGGCACGGGAACTATTGCGATGTCGCTCGGGGCGCGTTTTATTTCCGGGTTTGCAATCGAAAGCAACACGTATAGACCCTTGTTCCTCAAGTGCGGGAAAGGATGGGCTGGGTCGACCGCGAGCGGGGTAAGCGCGGGATATACATTGTCTTCAAAATATTTTTTGAGCCATTCTTTTTCAGACGGAGTGCATTGTTTAGGGGTCTTAAATATAATCTTTTCCGCGCGCAGCCTTGGTATGAGTTCGTCGGTCCAAATGCGGTATTCGTCCTTTGTGAGGGCGGCAGTTATGGAGCTAATTTGGCGGAGTTGCTCGCGCGGGCCGAGCCCGTCGAAACCCACTTCTAAAACTCCTGATTCCAATTGTTGTTCCAAACCCGCCACGCGGATTTCAAAAAATTCGTCCAGATTGCTGCTTACTATCGAAAGAAACCTGACTCTTTCCAAAAGCGGGAAAGACTCTTCAAGGCAGAGGTTGAGGACTCTTCTGTTGAATGCCAGCCAGCTGAGTTCGCGGTTAAAATATTTTTTTTCAACTTCCTTTTTGTGCGCCATGGTTTGTCTTCAGTGTTGTTGCGGGCGGATAACGCCTTTTAATTTTTCATTAAATATCGGCTTAAAAAAAAATAAACATAAAAATTTTATCCGTACTTTTTTGAATCCTAAAAAACGCGAAAGCGCATCCGGGGCGCGGCCGCCCGAAGATGCGCTTTTGAGGAGAGAATTGAGCTTATTTGTTTAGAGCTTGGTCGAAATCGGCTATAATGTCGTCGATATTTTCGAGCCCGGTGCTTACCCTAATTAGTTCGGGCAGGATGCCGGTGGCCTTTTGTTCTTCGTCGGAGAGCTGCCTATGGGTTGTGCTGCCCGGATGGAGAACGCCGGTTCTAGTGTCGGCAACGTGTATCACCATGGCGGCTAATTCCAAAGAATTCATGAATTTTTCCGCAGCCGCCCTTCCGCCTTTGGGCCCGAAAGTCATTACGCCGCTGCATCCCTTAAGGTATTTCTTAGCCAGGGCATAATCCGGAGAACTTTTTAAGCCCGGATAGTTTATCCATTCAACTTTTGGGTGCTTCTCTAAAAATTCCGCCAGCTTTTGGGCGTTTTGGCTGTGGCGCTCCATTCTCAATGGCAGGGTCTCCAAATTCATATTTGTAAGCCATGCGTTCATTGGCGCCATCATCATTCCAAAATCTCTCATAACATGTGTTCTAGCTTTTGCCAGGAACGCCATTTTCCCAAAGGTCTTTGTATAAACCAACCCGTGATAGCTTTCGTCGGGCTGGTTGAAGCCGGGAAATTTATCTGAGGCTGAAAAGTCGAAATCTCCCTTGTCGACGACGATTCCTCCCAAGGCGCAGGCATGTCCGTCGGCGTACTTCGAGGTGCTGTGCATTACTATGTTTGCGCCGTAGTCGAAAGGCCTGCAAAGATAGGGCGTCGGGAACGTGTTGTCCACGGCAAATGGCACTCCCGCGCGGCGCGCTACCCGCGCAAATTTCTCAAAATCGAGGACTCTCACGCTGGGGTTCGACAGCGATTCCGCAAAAATAAGTTTTGTATTTGGGCGGACTGCCGCAAAAATTTCGTCTTCCGATGCGTCTTGATTTACAAAGGTTGTTTCTATGCCGAGCTTTTTAAAGCTGTGCCCGAGCAGATTGCTTGTCCCGCCGTAAATTGTGCCTGCGCTGACTATATGGTCGCCTGCGGAGCATAAGTTTTCGACTAATAGGGAAGTCGCTGCTTGCCCGCTGGATGTGGCTATTGCGCCGATTCCGCCTTCAAGGGCTGCAAATTTATTTTCAAGGGCTTCAACTGTGGGATTGCTTAAGCGCGTATAAAAATGCCCGGCCACTTTCAGGTCGAACAAGTCGGCCAGCTCTTGGGCGCTGTTATATTTAAATGTCGTGCTTTGCACAATCGGGGGAACGCGGGGGTCGCCGTTTTGAGGATTATAGCCGGCTTGTACGGCGAGAGTTTCAATTTTATAATTTTTTTGCATGGTGAAGTTGTTTATATGAAGTTGTCGTTTTAAAAATAAGCTTTTTTAAGTTCGCAAATCAAGTCGGAAAAGTCTTTGGGAGGCGGCGCCTCCGCGCTAACAATTTCTCCCTGTTTCAGAGGATGCGGGAATTCCAACTTATAGGCGTGCAGCATTACGCGCTGGGGCGGGGCGATGAGTTTGAGCTTGTTCTTTTGAAACGAGTATGTGTAGTCGCCGAGTATCGGAAATCCCAAATCCGACATATGCACGCGTATTTGGTGCGTCCTGCCTGTGTAAATTTTGCACGATACAAGCGCGGCGGCGTTGCCAAACTTTTCCTCGACAAACCAGTCGGTTCTGGCTTCTCTGCCGTTGGAATCGTCTGTTACGCACATTTTCGTCCTAAAAGACGGATGCCTGCCAATGGGTTTGCGTATGGAGCCGCTTCTTATAGTTGGAACTCCGCATATTATTGCGCGGTATATCTTATTGATTTGCCTTTCGGAAAAAAGTTCCACTAAGCGGTAGTAGGCTGCGTCGGTTTTTGCCATAACCATAGCGCCGGAGGTTTCCTTGTCCAGCCTATGCACAATTCCTGGGCGCATAGTTCCTCCAGCCGTGCTCAATTTCCCTTTTGTGTGGTGGAGCATTGCGTGCACTAGAGTGTCGTCTCCGGTTCCGCTTCCTGGATGGACAGTCATTCCCGCGGGTTTGTTTACAATGGCTATGTCTTCGTCCTCATAGAGAATTTCCACTGGGATGTCGGCGGGGCGGACTTCCGTATCCAGAGGGGCTGGAAGCTCTATTTCCATTGTTTCTCCCGCGCGGATTTCGCGCTTTTTTAAAATTGGTTCTCCGGCGATTTTAACAAGTCCCGCGCGGAAGCTTTCCTCGAGCCGCGAGCGGGAAACTTCGCCTGCCAAAAACGCGGCCGCGGCTTTGTCGGCGCGCATATTCTGCGCGCCTTCGGGATGGGTGTATGCGCGGATTTCCCCCATTGTTAGCCCTTTAGATAGCCGGGATTTAGTTTTTCTATTTCGCCTCCGACAAACAGGCCGTCTTTGCGCACGAGCTTGCCGTCAAATAGAATTTCTCCGCCGCCGTATTCGGGAGTTTGTATGCATACCATATCCCAGTGTATGCGCGATTTATTTCCGTTGTCTGCTTCTGAATAGGCTTGCCCGGGAGTGAAGTGGAAAGACCCCGCGATTTTTTCGTCAAAGAGTATGTCGCGCATAGGCTTGTTTACATACGGATTAAAGCCCATCGCAAATTCTCCTATGTACGATGCGCCTTCGTCGGAAGATAAAATCTGGCGCAGCTGCTTTTCATTGGAGGGAGAGTCTGCGCGAACGATTTTCCCGTCTTTAAATTCGAGGGTGATTTTATCGAAAGACACTCCGTTGTAGATTGTGGGCGCGTTGTATGTTACGATTCCGTTTACGCTGTCGCGCAGCGGGGCTGTAAAGATTTCTCCGTCAGGGATATTGTATTGCCCGCCGCAAGGGATGGCTTTCATCGATTTTATGCTAAAGTGCAAATCGGTTCCGTCGCCGCGTATATTTACTTTGTCGGTCTTTTCCATCAATTCCTTCATTGCGGCCATGCCGGGCTGCATGCGGGAATAGTCCATTGTGCATACGTCGAAGTAAAAGTCTTCAAAAGCTTCGGTGCTCATCTGCGCAAGTTGCGCCATTGACGGAGTCGGCCAGCGGAGCACAACCCACTTTGTCTTGTTTACGCGCCAGTCGACGGCGTCTTTCATAGCCTTTGAAATTTCCGCCATTCGCGAGTGCTCTACATCGGAGTTTTCAAAAATATTTGCTGAACCTCTTACGGCTATGTAGGCGTCCATCTTTTTTATTTTATACAGCGCGCAATCGGCGGCTGTTTCAAGCCTGCCGCCGCCGGACGATTTTGCAAGCGCGCGCGCTATGCGGGCGTTGCCGATTTCCACATGCGGAAACGCCCCGCGCGCTGAGATTTCGCGGATGAGGGCTTCCGCCATTTCAGCGGGCGTATCCCATAAATCCAAGAGGACGTTTTCGCCTGCGGATATTTTAGTTGAATGTCCGCAGAGGGTTTTTGCGAGTTTTTCAAAAAGCGGATTTATCATATGTCTTGTTTTAACGGAAAAAGTTCTATAGAGGTTTTAAATCTATTATCGGCGGATTTTCCGCAGGAATAGATGGATTGAAAGTTTTTTTATCCAGGTTGGCTCGCATTTTTGCGGCCTCGAAGCGCAGTTTGTCTTTGTCGCGCGTGGATTCCTGGCGGACGCTTGCCTCAAGCATAATCCAGAGCCCGTCCACTTTTTTTACGGAGCCAAGCGACATTGTCTTAGAAAGGTTCCCATTTTCGTCGAAGAATTCCATTTGAGCGGGCGAGTTAAACTCGCGGGTCAGGGCAATGCGCACTTTTGATATTCCATTTACGCTCTCGTTGCCGGGCGGAGTCAGCGTGAAAAAGTGCACGGCTTGCCCTATTCTCCCGGGTCCTTCGTATTGAGCCTTCCAAAATTTGTACGGCATCAATATTTCAACCGGGGAATATATAAGGCCTTCGCCGATTGGTTTGGCCCAGTCTTTTTTATCTATTTCTATAAACTTTCCGCCTTCGGATTTCCATACTTTGGAATCATTGGGCGACAATTCCATTATGAAGTCGCAAATCTCTGAATTTTTTTCGGGATTGTATACGCGCAGCCGCGTAAAAGCTTTGTTGCCGCTTGCCGCGCCGTAAATCACGCCTTTATAAACAGTTTCTTTAGCTTTGCGCGGAATGTGCGTCAATTTAAACGCCATGCAGTAGTCTGCGGCAATTTTTGCCGAGGAGAACTCCCTCCAACATTCCTGCGCAGCCTCCGGGGAAAGCCGCGCTACTTTATCGTGCCGCCGGTCTACTTGCGCGGACGATTCGCAAACAAAAATGAGCGCCAGAAACGCGGCGCCCATTACGATGTTTAAAAGCTTCTGCATTTATAACTATTTTTGTGCGCCGGTGTTTGCGGTTTCCGCCTTTTGCGCCGCAGGCGCGGATTGTGCGGGTTTTGCGGCCTCTGCTTGTTTTGCATCGGCTGGGGCGGCGGTGGGGGCCGTTTTTGCCGCAGGCTGCGGTTCGGCTGTTTTTGCCGGTTCAGTCTTAGCCGCGGGAGCGCTCTTTTTGCCGTCCGGGATTGCGGATGTTATGGATAGATTTTGCGGCGCAGTAGTGTCGGGCGCTTTTGCAGAGTAAATGTATCCAAAATACAATCCTGCGGAAATTAGGAAGAATAAAACCGTAAGTTTTACTGTGGCTTTTGTTAGGACATTTCCGGCTTCTCCGCCGAAAATTCCCTCTGCAGCTCCTCCGCCCAAAGCCGCGCCCATTCCGGAATTCGCGTTGGGGCGCTGCATCAGAATCACCAAGATCAGAAGCAGGCAGACTATGACCAATACCAATGTAAACAGTC
Source organism: uncultured Opitutales bacterium (assembly GCA_944389215.1). Lineage (GTDB taxonomy): Bacteria > Verrucomicrobiota > Verrucomicrobiia > Opitutales > Intestinicryptomonadaceae > Merdousia. The sequence continues at coordinate 1,894 of CALXLN010000047.1, read as the reverse complement.
CTATAAGTATGGAACTCATTTTTATATTTCTCTAAAATTCTTATTATTTAAAAACTCCACTATGACAAAAAAATAGCCTTTTTCAACCATAATTTTAACATAGCTAGAAATACCCTATATTTTTGTCCAATCAAAAGAGTCGGGCGCAAACCCTATTTTCTTCATGCAAGCGGCAAAACTTTTGGGCGGCGGGGCGTATATTTCGGTTTCCCCTATTTCAGGAACGCCCGCGTCTTTGCCGTTAAAGCGGATTTTTGCGAGGTGCACGCAAACCGCACCGTAAAGCGGGCGCTCTTTCTCTACGCCTTTGGCCAGCCTGTAGTCTTCCTTTAATTTTGACAAGTAAACGGGCGGAGTTCTCGAATAGACGTTTTCGCCGGCGATTTTTAATCCGGCCTCTGCCGCGTGCACTCTAATTTGATGGGGGCGGACAATATTGGCTTTTGCCCGCCAAATTTGGTAGTCTCCGGCGGATTTTACGATTTCAAAACGAGTTTTTGCTTTTTTTCCGAATCTGTGCGAGACAATCCAGACCGGGCGTTCCTCGTGCATTAAAATTGGAAGTTCTACCGTAAATTCGCTCTCGGTATTGCGCGCGGCCTTGCATAAAACGAGGTATTCAAACTCGAACATTCCGGACCACATTGCGTTGCGGAAATTGTCTGCATTTTTCTTGTCTGTTGCCATCAGAGCCGCGCCGGATATTTCAAAGTCCAGCTGGTTGATTGCGTATGGGGATTCTATTCCGAGCCTGTCGAATTCTCTTTTTCCTTTCTGCTCGCGCATAGCCAGCATTACGGATTTGCACTTTGGGGCTCCGAGATAGGAATCCATTAGAATTCCAGCGGGTTTGTTTATCGCCGCAAAAACTCCCTTCATTGCCGACAAAACGTCGAACCGCACCGGGGCGTCTATTAAAACGCCTTCTGGAAATCCGATTTTTTCCGGGAGTTTTTCTTCTTCTGACGCACGCGCGCCGGCGGAATTTTCTTTGGTATCTTGCAAGGTTTGCGCCTTTTTTCTATTTTTCGTCGGGAAATTTTAGCGCTAGAACTTCTTCAGTTTGCGCCTTGCGGAAATCTTCGAGCTTTTTTGCCAGCGATTCGTCCGAAAGCGACAGAATCTGCACCGCTGCAATAGCCGCGTTTACCGCGCCCGCTTTTCCTATGGCGAGAGTCATAACAGGTATTCCGCGGGGCATTTGCACGGTCGAAAGCAGGGAATCCATTCCGTCTGTGGCCCATCCAAGCATGGGAACTCCCAAAACCGGCAGTTGTGTGTGGGCGGCGATTACTCCCGCCAAGTGGGCGGCTCCTCCGGCTGCGGCAATCATTACTTTCACGCCTCTGGCTTGGGCTGTCGAGGATATCTCGCGGGCTTTTTCAGGCGTTCTATGCGCCGAGGCTACGTTGCGCTCGTACGAGACTCCGAATTTTTCTAGGGTTGAGGCGCAATTTTTCATTACGTCCCAATCGCTCATGCTTCCCATCACAATGCTTACAAGAGGTTTTGAATTTTCCATATTTGTTTATTTATTTTGTTTCGGATATAAATATTAGAGATGCTTTTCTGCAACCATTTTATTTTTTTTGCAAAATATACTTGCAAGGCGCAAAATAAAATGCATAGTGGGCGGCTCAAATTTGTTAATAACTAGGGCCGGTAGCTCAGGGGTTAGAGCAGGCGACTCATAATCGCTTGGTCGGGGGTTCAATCCCCTCCCGGCCCACAATTTAAAGGCGGACTTCCTTTTCGGGAAGTCCGTTCTTTTTGGGTCAATACCAAAGGTTGTGGAATAGGTTGATTTTTTAGATTTGCCTTTCATAGATTCACCCCGCATTCCACGAGGACTCTCAGTCTGTAATTTTCAAAGTTTCTGTATCCATAGGCTCTG